>JBMOEO010000013.1:0-61285 GCA_049318945.1 Phototrophicaceae bacterium
ACGTGCGTGCGCGTTCGATTGCTTGCTCTAGCGCGGTCAAGGTAGCAGTGGGTGTCGAGGTCAGGGTAGCGGTGGCGGTTGGGGTATGTGTGATTTGCGTGGCAAGCCGATCATACACCTCGCGCTCTATCGCTTGTTGCGTCGCGGTGGCATCACGGAATGCCTGCTCAACTGCCGTCTCTAGCGCGTGTTGGCTTGCTGTCGCTTGCGCTATCAGCGTTTCAGTGGCATACGCGGTTTGGGTGGGCGCAAGCCGTGCCTGTTCGGTCTCGGTGGCAAAACTGAACTGGCGATAAATCTCGGTCAAGGTGGCATCCACTGCTGATAGCGTGGACACACCTTCCTGTGCTGGTGGAGTGATCTCGCTGGTGGGGGTGTTTTCTACCACCACCACAGTAGGAGGCGTGGGAGTCTGAATGATTCCCCATTCCTCTAAAATCGGGGCTATTTGAATATACCCAAAGACAATTGCTAAAAGGATGCCCACCAACGCGGTAATGGTTTGGATGTACGCCAAGCGTGTGTTGATGTCAATGGGTTGGCGCAGGACGCGCTCATTACCAACGGTGGCGTTCTTGCTTTTGTCGGGGTCGGGGGGTTGAGGCGTGCGCTTCCATGAACGCGGTGGGAGCAAGCGCACGCGCGGAACGCGCCCAAGCTGTTCGTTCAAGGCGGAGAATAACTTTGGGCTTTGCCTGCCATCTTCTATGCCACGACTCAGGTCAACATATTGAATGGCAGCAAGCAACGGATCCTCAATTTGGATTTCCTCATCCACGCGCACCGTGATGATCTGCTTGTGCAGGCGGTATGCCTCTCGAAATTCCGCTTGGCAATATGCGGAGTTCAACGCCTTCTTCGACATGAGGTAGATGAAGATGTCGGTGTAGAAGAGTTGACGCATGATCTCGCGCCACCAATGATCCCCCCCGCGCAAGTCCTCGTCATACCATACGGTGACATTCTGCCGACGGTAAAATTCCCGTACTGCCGACACGAAACTGTCTGTAAAGTCTTTGTCATCATGTGCATACGATATGAAAATCCGCGCCACGCTTCTATACCCCTAGTCCGTTAAGCACCTTTCATCTTATTATGCCAAACAATGGGACATTGCGCAAATTGTTTTCAGGGTTGTTTTGAAGCAAGCTACGCCCGATAAGGCTAATGCGGTAATCCCGTAACCGCATATTCCAAACTATGAGGATTCATCCCTAGTTTAGAAGCATCCAGAATTTCTATGCTCACAATGTTTCCTTGTCGGTCATAATCAATTATCATACCAGAGTTATCTTCGTCGCTTTCATCTATAGGTTGGTCACTCAGGACAATGCGCAAAACATCCACAGCTAAATCGTATGTGACTTTCATAGTTCGTTGCTCCAATACTTTTTGATGTTGCTAGTACGATAGACGGTGATAATCCTTAAAGGGTGTGTTTCTTCTACAATGGCTCGGACAATGTATAGTTTACCATCAATTTCTACCATTGACTGATAAACCTTGCGTCCTGAATATGACTCAATGATTTGTTCAGGGGTACGTATCACACGATCTATAAGGGCTAATGGTATTCCGCGCCGTTCAGCCTCTTCACGGGCATGATCGGTCAACTCGTAGTTTATGCCACTCATGTGAATCCTTTCACTGGTTGTAACTATTTTGAAGCAAGCTACGCCTAACCGCGTTTGGTGTGTGCCCCCATCCCCCGACCCCTTACCCCCACTGCGCTTCGCTGGTGGGAGAAGGGGCGAAAAGCCCCCACCCCCAAACCCCTCCCCCGCGGCGCGTTGCTTGCTGGAGAGGGGAGTGAAAAGATGCGTCGCAGATAAGATGAAAGTTCCCTCCCTCACAAGCGAAGCGCAGTTGGGGGAGGGCTAGGGAGGGGGAAAATACTAAGTAGAAGGCTGGCTTCCGCTGGATTGGAGGTAGTCGTCTAGGGTGGAAGTCACGCCCATGACGTGATAGCCACCGTCTACATAGATCACATCGCCCGTGACCGCACTGCTCAAGTCCGAAGCAAGCCACAACGCGGTTTGCCCCACCTCTTCTTGCGTCACCAAACGGCGCAAGGCGGACGCATCCCCAGCCATCTTGAGCATATCCCGAAAGCCGGGGATGCCAGCGGCGGCAAGGGTCTTGATGGCACCGGCACTAATGGCATTCACGCGGATTTTCTTGTGCCCCAAGTCCACCGCTAAATAGCGCGTGATGCTTTCGAGGGCGGCTTTAGCAACTGACATGGCGTTATAACTGGGCATCCACTTTTGCGAAGCGTAGTAGGTCAGGCTCATGATGCTACCGCCATCAGTCATGAGTGGCTCGGCACGCTTGGACAGGGCGATCAGGCTATAGGCACTGACGTTGAGCGATTGCAAGAATCCATCGCGTGAGACATCCACCATGCGCCCGCCCAAGTCTTCACGTGGGGCGTATGCCACTGAATGCACGAGAATATCCAGCTTGCCGTAGCGTTCCGCAAACTTGGCAAATACGGCATCCAACGCGCTATCATCGGTGACATCGCACATCTCTACAAAGTCGCACCCGATTTCTTCCGCCAGCGGTTCAACCCGTTTAGCAAGCGATTCCCCTGCGTAGCTCAGGGCGATGGTTGCGCCTGCCTCATGCAATGCTTGGGTGATCCCCCAAGCGATTGAATTTTTATTCGCCACACCGAAGATGAGTGCGGTTTTTCCGTCTAGTAATCCCATACAATACTCCCACAATTTACTCATGATTGATCGTACAATGTAACACGCACCATCCGCTAAAGCTACGGTTCTGGGAGGGCTACACGATGGAAGAAAATAAAATTCATGTGGTGATGGCAAATGATTTTGATCGGGCTTGGGTGGATAAAGTGCGTGACGTGTCGCCTCGCTTGGTTGTCACCCAACATTACCCCACCGTCCCGTCTGACGTTTGGGAGAGCGTGAACGTGCTTTGCACCTACAACGTCTTGCCCACGATACAGCAAGCACCTAAGTTGCGTTGGGTACAAACGCTTTCGGCAGGGGTGGAACATCTCTTGACGCACAGCACCTTCTTTCAAGAGCGTTCGGAAGTGTGGCTCACCAACACCAGCGGGATTCATGCCAGTCAGATTGCTGAGTGGACAATGGGGATGATCTTGGCATGGGATCGAAACTTGGTGGGGATGATTGAGCAACAAGCGCGTTCGACTTGGCTCCCCCGTGAGGAGACTGAACGCCTATTCGGAACGGTGGGCATCCGCGGGAAAACGCTGGGCATCGTGGGATATGGCGCGATCGGGCGCGAGGTAGCACGGGTGGCATCGGCGTTCGGCATGAAGATTCTCGCGCTCAAGCGTGACCTCAAGCGGTTGAGTGCGCACACCAGTTACAGCGTGGAAGGCACGGGCGACCCCAACGCCAACCTACCCGAACGCTTGTACCCCCCCGAAGCGGTGCGAACGATGGTGCGCGATTGTGATTATGTGTTGGTGCTGTTGCCCTTGACGGATGCCACACGCGGGTTCTTCAATGCGGAGGTGATCGGCGCGATGAAGCGCGATGCGGTGCTGTTGAACGCGGCGCGTGGGGCGGTGGTGGATGAGAAGGCACTCCTTGACGCGCTCAAGAGTAAGCGCATTGGTGGAGCAATCTTAGACGTGTTTGAGAAAGAACCCCTCCCCAGCAACAGCCCCTTTTGGGGGTTGCCCAATGTGATCGTTAGCCCGCACGTTTCTGGCTACTCGCTCAACTACCATGAGCGCGTGACGGCGGTCTTTGTGGAGAACCTACAGCGGTACTTGGTGCATCAACCGTTACTAAATATGATTGACCTGAAGCATGGATATTGACGAACGTCTAATGCAACCTACGCTAAACTTCAACGTATAATAGGGTAATGTCATGCTCATCACGAGGAGATGGAGATTAACCATGAGTGAACAAGCCAATAAGACCGAAACCTTTCATGAAGCGGTAGAACAATTTGTTGAACACCAAAAGCGTGCCTTTGAGGCATCTGCTAAGGCGATGGACGCGCTCTTTCCGGAGTTGTTCAAGGAGCAAAGCAAGGTTGCCCATACAGAATTTCGTCAGGGTTTGAAGGTGTTGCTGGATGCTACCATCACCGAACTGGAGAAACTGTCTAAGGTAGACTTGCATCAACATGCCGAAGCAGGGGCATCCGCCACTGTAGAACACAATGGCGAAGCATCCGCTACCAGTGGCAAAACCAAGATCAAGGTCGAAGTCGAATAAGACGCATTGGGCGCACGGGGTGGGCAAAGTCTCGCCCACCCTTCAGGCGCATCACTCAAAGAAGCTAGGGGGGAACATCACGCGCCACGCGCTCCATGCCGAGAAGGCGAAGCCCCCATACGCCACCCATACATAATCATTCACCAACAACACACTTGACGCAACCAAGACACTTCCAAACACCACCGCATAGATGCCCCGTCGGATTTGCATATCCAAGAGTTTGGTCTGAAGTTCAAACTTACGGCTAGGCTCGGCGGTCACGCGGATGTCACCGCTCTTGAGTTGTTGGATCAACTGCTCGGTGATGGCATTGTTCGGGTTCACGGCACGGTTGAATAGTTGTGTCCCCACTTCTAGCAAGTTGCCACTGGGGTTCGTCCCGAATAGATTGCTCAACAGCGAATTGCCCAACTCATTACCAAGCGTTGATCCTTGACTATTACGGGTTTGCATCAGCTTATTAGTGTACGGTTGAAGCCCTTGCCACGGATTGAAGTTGGGGTCTAGGCTGGTACATAGCCCACTTAAGATACCCATCGTGCGCCCTAAATAGATAAAGTTCTGGGGCATCTGGAAGGGCATATCAAAGATCAAGTCATAGAACTCTGCCCCCAAGCTCGCCATCACCTTGTACTCGACGTTGCTCATGTCCGACATGCTCATGCCCCATACTTGGTCAAAGGCGGCTTTGGTTGCCTGCTCAAGCCGTTCAAGGTCTGCGCCCGGCAAGAGCAAATCCAATTCCTTGTAGCTCAAGATCAGCTTGTGTGCGTCGCGCGTGACTATGGCAATCATGGTGCTGATGAGTCCATCTACTAGCTGTTGCGTCAGCTTGCTGGTCATGCCGAAGTCAATGTAGATTAAATAGAACGGTCGCCCCGTTGCGCCAAAGGTTGCGCCTTCTTCAATGGGAAGCGGATACACAAACAGGTTGCCGGGGTGGGGGTCTGCATGAAAGAAGCGATCGTCAAACACTTGACGGAAGTAGCTGTTCATCAAACGGCGGGCAACTTCCTCGCGCTTGATGCCAGCTTCTTCTAGGCGTTTGTAATCGTTAATCTTGATGCTGGTGACATCCTCCAGCGTTAGCACGCGGTCAGTGGAGTGGGCATCATAGACGGCGGGAATGTAGATACCCAAGTCATCCTTGAACATCTGATTGAAGAGTTTGGCGTTATATGCTTCATGCCGATAGGAGACTTCCTCCCACAACACGCGCCCAAATTCTTCCGTCACCTCAACTGCATTCACGCGCCGCGAGATGAACTTGAAACGCATGGCAACCCGTGCCACCACTAACAAAGCGTCTAAGTCAGTTGCCACAATGTCAATGATGCCGGGGCGTTGCACCTTGACCACCACGCGATCCCCCTCTTTGAGTTTGGCGCGATGCACCTGCCCCAAAGAAGCGGCGGCAATGGGTTCTTCGTGAATCCAATCGAAGCGGTCGCGGTAGGTTTCGCCTAGCTCGCGCTTAAGGACTCCATCAATCTGATCGTATGGGATGGTGGGAACTTCGTCTTGCAAACCCGCCATCTCATTGATGATCTCCTCTGGGAAGATGTCTGCACGAGTGGAGATGAACTGCCCTGCCTTGATGAACACCCCACCCATGTCTCCAGCGAAGTAGCGGAACTGACGGGCATAATGCTTCCAACGTTGCAGGTTACGATCTTGGACGAACTTTTCCCCACGTATCGGTTTGACCACCCATTCCCAGTATAGGATGCGAGCGAATAACCACGCCGCCCAAAGCAGACTACGGCTATAGCGCAACTGCAAGCTCAGGGTACGCTTGCGTGGGTGTTCGTGGGTGGGCGGTTCATCATCCGCTGGAACAATTGCCCTAGGGGTTGCTTGTGACGTAGGGGCATCAATGACCGTCTCATCCACGCTGGGGGCAATTGGCTCAACGGGAGGCTCAAGGTCAATTAAGACGCGCACCCCGCTTGTGGGTTGGTTCTGGGTGGAAAGTTTTTCCGCTTCCAAGTTTGGCTTCCTTTGTTATGAACTCGGTGCAAAACGAATGTTGAGTGTGGACTCTTGGAATTTTGCTTCCTTGACTTCAAGATTCCATAAGCTATAGGGTAGAACAATGTTGCGCCGATAAGGACCCACGCGCAACGTCAACTCATCACGTGAGCGGTACAAGTCCAAATCTTGCTTGTCAACAAATGGCAACAAGACCGCTAACAAATATTCGCCATTCTCGGCTTGGGTGATGCGGTGGGTTTGCCCGTGATAGAGTTGTTGAACGGGGTCAACATCATGATAGAGCGCATCTCCCAATGCTCGTAATGCGTCTAAGCCCCCCACTTCCTCGCTGAACATGGGCGCAGTCATCAAGGGTAGCTCGCCGAACGCCTCTTGAATGAGTTGCATATTTTCTTTCTGTTTTTCCTTGCGCGTAGCAAAGTACGGATCGGTTACTTCATCAGGAATCAAGCGATTACAGATGATGGCATCGGTGGCATAGCCATATAGATTAAGGTAGGTGTAGGTGCGTTGCGTCTCTTTGATGACCATGCGCTCGGCGTTGACCACAAGGCGCATCGAGCTAATCTTGGGGTCTGCCAACAGATCACGCACGCGGTCAAGCGTGTTGAACAACTCGTTAACCTGATCCCACGCATCCAGCGGATTATTGTCCTCACGCCCCATCAAGCGACCTATCGGGCGCAAGACTCGCGCTGCGCCACGTGTGAGCGTCATCAAGCGTTCAAACCACCAGCGCGTGACATCGGGCAAACTCAACAGGCGAAGTGTTTCTGCAGTGGGGGCGGCATCCACGACCAACACATCAAAGAAGTTGTCGCGCACATACTTGTCAATCCATAACAAATGCGCCCCCTCTTCTAGTCCGGGCAAGATGGTGACTTCTTCGGCAACAATGCCAGAGGCGGAATTGCTGAACAAGGCGACGAGATATTTTTGAAATGTTCCCCAGTATTTATCCATGCTATAGCGAGCATCCACTTCTTGCGCCCACAAGTTCGGATAAATCTCAATCGGTTCAGGACCAATCTTCTTGTCTAGGGAATCCGCCAGACTATGGGCGGTGTCGGTGCTAATGACTATCGTTTTTAAGCCGGCTTCTGCACAGCGTAAGGCAGTTGCAGCAGAAACGCTAGTCTTGCCTACCCCACCCTTACCGGTATGCACAATAATTCGCATGTTGTTTCGTCCTAACATTTCATCATGATTTATCTTACACGAACGTTTTACAACGTTGGTTGAACTCTCATAGCTTTCCTATACGACAGCTATACGTGAATTTGTGAGGAAATGTTGTATAGTGTTATCCAATTGAAGGGAGGCAACGATCCATGATGAAACCGCTGACAGGGCGAGTTGCCCTAGTGACGGGGGTCAGTCGCAAACAGGGAATCGGTTTTGGAATTGCGCAACGCTTGGCACAAGCAGGCGCGGATTTATTCTTACATGGCTATGCCGATTATGATAGCCAGCAACAGTGGGGCGCGGATGAACATGGCATGGAAGGGATTGTCGAAGACTTATGGCATTATGGGGTACGCCTGCAAAGTAGTGTCCACAACTTTAGAGACCCCGTAACTCCCTACAAAATCATGGAAGAGGCGGTGGAGGCTTTTGGGCACATTGATATTCTGGTGGCAAACCATGCCCACAGTGAAGTAGGCAAGCTAGAAGACCTGACAGCCTATCACATTGATGAGCATTTTCTGGTGAATGTGCGTGGGACGTTGCTCTTGGTGCAAGCGTTTGCCCAGCAACATGATGGGCGTGAGGGAGGGCGCGTAGTCTTGATGATTTCTGGGCAACACCGCACCCCGATGCCCAATGAAATCGCCTATGCTGCCTCGAAAGGCGCATTACATCAGATCACCCCAACCTTAGCCACTGCTTTGATCGAGCGCAACATCACCGTGAATGCGATTGATCCGGGTCCGACTGATACGGGATGGGCGGATGAAGCAACCTATGAAGCCGTTCTAGCAACTCAACCGATGGGACGCTGGGGATTGCCGGATGATGTGGCGCGTTTGGTGTTGTGGTTGGTGACGGATGCGGGGCGTTGGATGACAGGACAGGTGCTTAACTCAACGGGCAAACCCTAAGCACCTGCCCCATCCTCACCGAAGCAATTAGCGGTTGAGGAAGGTTCGTCCGCCTTCAGCAACGCCAGCGGCAACAAATGCCTTGCCTAAGTCTAACAGGATGAAAGGAGCAACCCCTGCGCTCCACGCCGCTTGTGCCGAAAGCTGGAGGTAAACGGCTAACCATGTTGTCCCAATCAGATAGACAACGATGATTCCCACCATGCCAGCTCCCCAACGAACAATGAAGTTGTTGCCGCCGAGTTGGGCAAGATAGCCTGCCACCAAGCTGGCAAAAGGAAAACCGAATAGATAGCCGGCGGTTGCACCAAACAACGCCACGCTACCCAGCATCCGTGCATCCACAGGCAACCCCAGTGCGATCATCGTCAAATACAAAAATTGACTCAAGAAGCCGTCGCGTGCGCCCAAGACCAACCCCGATAGAATCACCGCAAAGGGTTGTAAGGTAATCGGCACAGGTTCAAGTGGGATGGTAATCCGTGCGGAGATCGCGGTCAACAGGGTGAAAACAATGATGGAAGCAACGCGATAAGAGTCACTCCAATCGCGCGTTTTGGGCAATGTCCGTAGCATATTCACGTCCTTGAAACGTTAGGTAGTTATGGATGAATTGTGTAGATTTGCAACATAGAAACACACAACTCATCCAAGCGTTACGCGCTAGGCGTGGTTTGTAGCAGTGGGTTCAACCGTGATGGATTCCAATTCGTAGTTAGAACGCTTGATGAACAACCCACGTCCTTCATTCATGCTGAAGCGTTCGACGAGTGTCACCACTGCTCCCAACCCCTCTAGGACGAAGCGCGTTTCTAGCTTGCCACTATGCTGTGCATTACGAAAGAAGGCAACGCGACCTTTGGGGTCTGCCAACATCAGCTTACGCTTGGCACGTACAAAGTTCAGCCCTTCTAATTCTTTACGAAGTTGTTCGCGTTGGTCTGCGTTTAGGTATGCCATACATTCTCCCTAATGGTTGATAACTTTTGATCCGATTGTATAGTAAACTATTCAAGAGTGAAATTCAGGGTTTGCTTATTGTGTATTCGATTTCTGAAATTACCGCCATTGTACGCCATACCCTTGAAACCGTGCCAGAGTTACAAGATGTGTGGATTCAGGGAGAAGTCTCTAATTTGAAAGTTGCCACCTCTGGGCATTGGTACTTCACGCTCAAAGACCGAGAAGCCCAAATGCGGTGCATCATGTGGAAGTCCAGCACCCAACATCTAAAAGTGCCACGCGATGGGGATGAAGTGCAGGTACGCGGGCGCATTGGGGTATATGAAGCGCGTGGGGATTATCAGTTCTATGCCGATGCCTTACGCCCGTTGGGGCTGGGTGATTTATACACTCAGTATGAACGGTTGAAGGCGAAACTACAGGAAGAGGGGTTATTTGATCCGATTCACAAACAGCCCTTGCCCGTGTTCCCACGTCGAATTGGGGTGGTGACATCAGCAGATGCGGCGGCGTTTCAGGATATTCAGAATGTGCTAGGGCGACGCTTCCCCCTTGCCAGCCTCATCCTCAGTCCAACGTTGGTACAGGGGCAGGATGCACCATCGCAAATCGTCAAAGCATTACAACGCCTGGATGATTCGCAACAAGCGGATGTGATCTTGCTCATTCGCGGGGGGGGGAGCATTGAGGACTTATGGGCATTCAATGATGAGCAAGTGGCACGTGCTATCTTTGCCACGCACACCCCTTTGGTCAGTGGGATTGGGCACGAGACCGATTTCACCATTGCAGATTTTGTGGCGGATTATCGCGCCCCCACCCCTTCTGCTGCGGCGGAAATCATCACTCCCAATCTGGCAGACTTGCAAGCGGCGGTGGCAGAATGGCGCAGGTTGTTGGGGCAAAACACCTTGTCACGCTACCAAGACCACGCCGAACGGTTGAAGAATCACCGTCGCGCTTTGCGCTATCTCTCCCCAGAAGTCAACCTGCAAAACCGACGCTTACAGGTGGATGATCTTTCCAACCGTTTGACCGCCACGCATACGCATCGCCTTGAGCACCTACAACAACAGCTAGAAAATCATCGTAACATACTAACCGCTACCCACCCGAAACGAGTGCTAGAGCGTGGCTTTGCCATTGTGCGACACAGCACCAACGGGCGGCTCATCACAGATCAGAAACAAGTACAAAATGGTGAAGGCATTACGATTCAATTGCAACACGGAATCTTGAAAGCACGCATTGAGGATGAAACCCAACATGACCGATACCTCCGTACCCTCTTCTAATATCGAAAACATGACCTTTGAAGAGGCATTTGCAGAACTTGAGCGCATTGTGCGCGAGATCGAAAACGGCAACCTGAGTTTAAGCCAATCCGTTGAACGCTATGAGCGCGGACAACTGCTCGCCTCGCATTGTGATCGCCTGTTAGAAGCCGCACAGTTGCGCGTTTCTAAGTTGAATCAAGATGGCACGCTGTCGGCGTTGTGATGGACTCAGCGTCGCAAACGGCGCATAATCAGCAGGGGAACGGTGGATGCTTCGGGCAGGCGCAATAACCATGCCAACATAAAGAAGGTCATCCCCCCTCCCACACCCATGATGAGCAATCTCCATAGGGGACTTGATGCGCTTACATACGGTATCATCACCCACAACACCCCACCCATCACGAGCGAAGCCAAAGCCACCCGCGCCAGCTTCCACAAGGTGATACGATCATGAATGCCACCCACTCGACGCGACAATAGTATCCACAATACCGCGCCCTCCACTAAGGTGGTGATCGAATTTGCTAAAGCCAAGCCGGCAAACGAACCACGCACGAGGCTTTGTGAATCTCCCACCCATTGGATGAAAACGAAACTCAAGACGATGTTAGCGAGGAGGGCAACCGCTCCCACCCAGACGGGTGTCCATGTATCGGCAAGGGCGTAAAATGCGCGTGATAGCACTTCCAACAAGCTATGTCCCGCTATGCCCAGCGCGAAGAAACCCAACGCCCATGCTGTGGCACGGGTGCTTTCCGCTGTCCATAAACCGCGTTGGGCGATGAAAGCAACCAACGGCTCACCCACAAAAATGAGCGCAACCGTGGCGGGCAAAGCCAAGAATAAGACGCTCTGCATGGCATTGGCAAGTCGCTCACGATAAGCAACCCTATCCCCCTGCGCCACCAAGTGTGAAAGGGTGGGGAATAACGCCGTCCCCACGCTTTGAGCGATGATGCCCAAGGCGGTGAACATCAAGCCCCATGCCGTCACCAAAGCGGTATAGCTTCCCTCCAGCATCGGGATAGCAAGGCGTGCATTCACGATGAAATTTAACTGTGCCAGTCCCAAGCCCAAAACGCGCGGTGCCATCAGGCGTAGGACTTCTGCCACGCCCTCGATGTGCCAGTCAGGCAGGGGGCGCAAGTGCGCTTGAATGCGTATCAAGCCGGGAACTTGTACCAACAAGTGTAGCAATGCCGCCAAAACCGCTCCCCATGCCAGCCCTTCTACATTGGGGGCAGGGGCAATCCAACGACTAAAAAGAAGTGCGCCAATAATCAAGCCGATATTGTTCATGCTGATGGCAATCGACGGAAGCATGAAGAGTTGATGGGCATTCAAAATCCCCATGACCAACCCACTCACGCTGAAGATCATCGGGGTAAGCAGCATGATCTGCATCAGGTGGATGGTCAAGGTTTGTAACTCTGTGCCCACACTATCAGGAGCAATCAACCACGGCACAAACCACGGGGCGGTGACAAATGCCACCGCAGAAAGCACCATTGCCGACAGCGCGGAGAAGGTCATGGTTGCGCTGGCGAAACGCCACGCTTGCTCTGGATTTCGGTCAAGCAAGCGTGTGAACACAGGGATAAAAGCAGAGCCTAACGCCCCTCCCGCCACCAACACAAACAACGCCTCTGGGATGCGTTGCGCCGCAAGGAACGCATCCAACTGATGGCTTGCGCCAAAGGTGGCGGCAAAAACGGCGGTGCGCACTACACCCAACACCCCACTTGCTAAAAAGCCAAGCAATACCATAAAAGCGGCACGGACTATTTGACGGTTTGAAAGCGCGTTTGACATGGACAACCCTCCGTTTAAGTGGGTGCATTTTAGCACAGGAGGGCGTATATAGGTTTAGTCTAAACCTGCACCAATCATTTGCGCGGTATCCAATTGTGAAACTTTCATGCGGAAAGCGCGTGCGTCGGTTTGCATCAAGAATACATAGGAAGCTATTAATCCTACCGCGCCTATCACAAAGACCACGCCATAGGCAATCGCCAAATCTCCGCTCGTCCCTAATACCAAGTCACGCACAATCCCCCCGCCAGAAACACCCACGCCTCGCGCAAGTGTCACCACCAGCGTCCAAAAGCCTAAGTACGTTCCGGCGCGTCCGTCTGGACTCATCTCCATCATCAAGCCGAGCGTGCCAATATTCCACATTCCTAGCCCCACCCCCAATGCCAGCAAGCCCAGCATCATATAGGTATCGGTATAAGCGAGGGCACTATAGGCGAATACGCCAAAGGCAATCACCAAGATGAAAACCCCATACTTGCTCATGAGGGTATTGTTGAAGCGACTCCAACGCCGTGAAAGCACAATGCACACCAATGAGCCAATGATGGCGGTTGTTCCCCAATAGGCGGAAAAGCGCGAAGTCACGCTGGCAGACATGTTCAGGACATCGGCGGCAAATGGCTCTAAGATCAAATCTTGGGAGAAAGCAAACAACATGGACAAGATCAAATAGCCCATGAACATCCGTGTAGGATGATTGCCTAACACTGCTCGCATATCCTCACGGAAAGAGGTAGCGTGTTCGCTAGATTCGGACACATCAAAAGCACCGTTGCGTCGTTCTGCGCCCCACATCGAAAGCACCCACAACCCACTAATGAGCATGCTAGACACCACAAACAGAGTGAGCAGTGTTTGAGCGGAATAGCCAAACTCGTTCGCCGATAACACGTTGGGATCGGATGGAAGCAAGATGCCGAAGAACGCCCCACCCACAGCAAAGCCTGTCAGCAAGAATGTCCAGACAATGCCAACGGCTCGCCCACGTTGATGTTCGGGTGTGCGGTCATAGATCAAGGCGAGGAAGGTACTGCCGGAGAAGGCATTCCCCAAGCTGAATAATCCTAACGCAAGCGTCAATCCAACCCAAACTAGCACGCTTGCCGATGCACCCGCAACCAATTGCGCGGTGATGAATCCCATCACTAGCATACTGATGCCCATCATCAACCGCCCCAAGCCGATCCAGAACATGCGTCGGTATCCACCAAGTGCGGTTTGGTCGGACATGCGCCCCGCCCAAACACTGAGAGGAGCAAGAAAGTAACGCAAACTAACCAACAAACCGATGGGGGTTGCTTGAAAGCCCAGATCAGAAATCATAATGCGATTCCAGACACCCGTAGTTAATACATCCGCCATCCCTGAGCCAAGATGGAATAACCCTAACTTCAAGTTGCTTGGAATAGATAGATGTTTTGATTGCATTTCCGATAATCCGTTAGTAGGTTTCTATAGATTTTGTGAGGATTATGTGGCTTTCAAACAGAATTGTCAAGCACTTGGACTATTCCAATTATCTTTCTATGACGAATGTAATCCTTTAGGATGCGTTTCGGTTTATAATCAGGGGGATTCAAATAAGGAGAACACATCCAATGCCAGGACGTTACAAGAAGATTGTAGTACCCATTGACGGTTCGGGTTTAAGCCAACGTGCCATCCCCCATGCGGTGGACATCGCACGCGCCAACCAGTCCGAGATTATCTTGTTGCACGTATTCCGTCCCCCTGCACGTGAATACGCCAACATTATTGCCTTGGCGGGGCAAGAAAGTCAGATAGACATCGTGCGCGATCAAACCAAACAATACTTGATTGGCTTACGTACAGAGCTACGGGATGAAGGCATTGACTGTCGGGTACAGATGATTGAGGGGGCATCCGCCGCCCATTTGATTACCGATTATATCAACAGTGAGGAGGTTGATTTGGTGGTGATGAGTACGCGCGGACACACCGGCTTAGCACGTATGGTATTTGGAAGCGTTGCCAATACCGTCATGCAATCCGTGCGCGTGCCGTGCATGTTGATTTATCCGGATGATGAAACTTCGGAATAGAATTCAAACGGGTGAGTTTGTGCTTCTACCAATGCTTGAATCTGTGCAACAGCGGTTAGGCAGTTAGCGCGTTCCGCCTGTTGCAAAGGTAGCGCGTCAAATTCATCTTGATCGAGAATGACGATGTGACGATTGGGCAAAATTAGCACATCCAATGCCAGATCATCCGAGCGAATTTCATCATCGGTGAATTGACTGGGGCGCGTGATGTTGCAATAATAGCACTTAAGGGCGTGGGTGTGTGGGTCTTGAATGCGGAATACATTATACCAGCGATCGGCGTAGAACCATTCAGTGAACACATCCCCACGCAACAAGACCACCTCACCCACATGGGCACGCTCGATTTGAAAGATGGCACGCACACAAACCGAGTGGGCATCTGTTTCCACGCGCTCTCCCTGATAGGTGACGACCACCTCCCCACGTTCGTTCTGCTTATAGATTTTCATGCTCGCCCCTGTGTATGAATCAACACCAATGACCCAGCTGTAAAATGGATGGTAACTTCTGTCTGGGTGAAAACATTGCTCATCCCACGCGCATACCCCAATAACAGGTCTTCTCCGTTGAGGGGATAATATAGCCCATGCGTATGCACCTGTGATACCCTAGCGGAAAAGGGCAACAAGGAGAGCGTATCCCCCACCGCCCCATGTATCGTATGCTCCCCCGCGCCCACTAGCCATAGTTGCTGTTCAAAGCCCACCAAGCGCACATCATGCCCTGCCAAAGCAGGCAACGCCAATAGATAGACATTCCCCAGCGTTTGGTCAAACCGATTGCCAAACGCGCCAATGATGAAAATAGGGTTATGTCCGTGTTGCCGTGCATAGAGCAAAGCCAGCTCTAAATCGGTCTCATCTTTTTCTGGTGGGAAAACATGAAACACGCTTCCGTGTTGTTGGAAGAATGCCTGTTGCTCGGTTGTGGTACTGTCCATATCGCCGATGATGATATGGGGGATGAGTTGATATTCTTGATATGCTAAGTTCGCCCCCCCATCCGCAGCGATGATGCAACGGTTGGGGTGCGCCTCTAGTACACGTTGAACGGCTTGCCCATGCGCGGGGAAGCCATTGGCAAAAATAATGGCAGGCTGTGTCATGCGTTAACGAGCGCGTCTGCGCCAGCGTTCCTTTGATTGCAACTCTTTTAGTTCGCTAAAATTATCGCTTTCTAAAAATCGGCTCACCAACCAATAGAAGCGATCTTCATCCAACATGGGAAAATGCCCCACGTTAGAGAGAATAATCGGTTGTGTTGTTTCTTTCTGGGCAAATTCAGTTTGTGTTTTGACCGTTGGCTTCTTGGTGGTATCACGAGTGATGTACCCCAGAACGGCATCACTAGGAGGAGGGATAAGCAAATCGTCCTCTCCATGTACCAACATAGTGGGTACTTTCAATTGATGGATTCCATCTAAGAATTCAATCGGATTAAAGTCACTGATTGCCTCACGAAATGCCATGATGTCTGCACCGCGTACATCCCCGATCATCTTTTGATAATTCTCATCGGTACGCCTTAAGCAACGATCCAACATCTCTTCATAGGTTAAGTTTCCTAGTTGGTCACGCAGATAATTTCCAACGCGCTCCAGATTGACTTGCCCAGCCAACACCTCTCGCGCGTCTTGATCTCTAGGGCTATGCAAATCATGTTGCGTCTTCAATGCCTTATTCATCACGCGCTCGGTGATAGAGCTACTGAGGGCGGGGTTGGTGATGTTTTGAATGGTGCTGTCAGGATCAGATTCATCACGATGCCCACGCTGACGCAGAGGGATACGACTGGCTAAACCATCAATTTCCTGTAGGGGGGCACTCACCAATACCAAGCGTGACACGCGCTGATTGAGATAATTGTAAGCGTAGCGTGCGGCAATCATCGCCCCTAAGCCGTGCCCAATTAAGGCAACGCGCGGAATATCCATCAAGTCCATGAACTCATGGAGCATCTCTTGTTGCTTATGAATGCTATAACGATGGGGCGCACGCGCCGAGTCTCCAAAGCCGAAGAGGTCTAAGGCGTATACGCGATATTTAACGTGCAGGCGTTGCATCGTGGGAATCCAATACCGCCACGAACCCAGCCAGCTATGTAGCAAGATGATAGGCTTGCCACGCCCCAAGACTTCGTAATGTACCACATTCCCATTAATGCTTAAGGTACTCATCCGTTGGCTCCCAAAGACTAATGCTTGCTTAGATAACTTGCCACTTTGCTAATCAGATCATCGGGGGCAAAGGGTTTTTCGATTAAACCGCTTGCCCCCGCATCATAGATCGCGTCATATTCTGGCGTGCCTGAATCGCCTGTGAAGAAGATAACGGGAATGTGTTGTAAATCAGGGTTGGCTTTTAGCGCGTAGCAAACTTCTAAGCCGTCCATCTTGGGCATGTGCATATCCAGTAAAATCAAATCGGGACGATGTGCGATTGCTTTCTTGAGCGCGTCTTCCCCATTGGGAGATGCCAAGACTTCATGTCCCACGTATTCTAGCGTTAGCGTCACCAAGTCTCGTATATCTTTTTGGTCTTCTGCAATTAGGATTCTAGCCATATCAGCCTCTCATTGTTTGTTTTAGGGTGGGAAGGTTATGGGTGGTAGGGTTGCATAGGAAAGGCGATATAGAATGATGTGCCACTCCCCAATACCGAATGAAACCAGATGCGCCCACCCTGTAGCTGAACCAATTCCCGAACGATGGACAAGCCCAAACCGGTACCAGGGATATCCAGTTCAAGGGCATGTTCATCAAAACGGGCGAAGCGATCCCACACACGATGCTTAAACTCATCCGGAATCCCTACCCCTGTATCCGAGATCGCCACCAATAACTCAGAGGGGTTATCTGGGTTGATCTCTACGTTTACATCCACACGACCATCTTTACGATTATAGCTGAAAGCATTATCCATGACATTCGCAATTATTTGTGAGGTCTTGGTACGATCCAACCATGCTAAGGGTAGCTTCGGTTGAATAACCAAACTGGTCTCAATGTTTTTAGAATAGTAATTGTTGCGCACGTTGGTCAATTGAATAGTCACCAAGTTACCTAAGTCCAACGCCTCATACTTAATGTGCGTCTTGCCTGAGTCTAGTTCGGCGATACTCAAAATATCATCCACCAAAGTAGACAGGCGATCAACATTTTGCTTGATGGTATTGAGGAGGCGATCCGCCATCTCCGAGTTATTTTCCATGCTTCGGCGCATCAACAACAAATCGGCATAGCCTTTGATGCTGGTTAAGGGGGTGCGCAATTCATGCGATACGTTCAAGATGAACTGATTCTTCATCTGGTCAACTTCTACATCGCGCGTGACATCGTGGAACACGGTGACAGAACCCAAGTAGAAGCCCTCATGGTAGACCGGGGCGATGGTCATATTCAGCACCAACTCGCTCACGGTGATACGGTTGGTAGAGATGTGTCGCGGTTGTTCGTCTGCAGAAGCGTTTAAGATTGCCGTCACCCAAGCTGACGTATCTCTGTATACTTCCACCACTTCCTCAAGAGATTTATCAATAACGTCTGAACTCTTTAAGCCAAGCATCTGTTCAGCAATGGGGTTAAACAATCTAATATGATTATGCTCATCCGTGAGCAACACCCCATCAGCAATGCCCTGTAAGATAGCGCGATTACGTTGCAGTTGTTGTTGTTCAGCACGGAGCAACTCGCCCAATCGTTGCGATTGTTCACGCACGAGCAAATAGAATTCAGAGTTGTTGATGGCAGCAGCGAGTTGATTTGCAGAAGCAATCATCAAAGACATATCCGGATCCGTGAAGGCGTAGGGTTGGGTATGGAACATGACCAACACCCCTTGAATATCTTCGTTGGATTCTAGCTGTACCGCCAGCACACTATGCCACTGATCCGCCACGGTGGGACGGTCTGGACGATTCCAGAACTCGGTTTCTTGTAGCTCATCAATGCGCGTGTGTTTAAGGTCATCGTGATAGATAAGCCATATTGCCACTTCTTTAGCGGCATTTTCAAGCTGTTTGTCCACATCTTCTTGTGGAGTCAAGGGGTAAGATGCACCATTGACCAAGCGTTCTTCACTTAGATCATAAGTCAAGATCACCCCCACTTCCGCCCTCAAGACTTCTACAATCATCTTCAAAGCGGAGTTGAGAACCTTTTCAATATTGAGCGTGGATGCCAACTCGGACGTGATGCGGTACAAGTTATCTAAGCGATCACGCTCTTGTTCAAGTTCACTGGTGCGTTCTTCCACTTGTACTTCAAGGTTTTGTGCCAACGTTTGGATACGCTTAATCAGGCGTTCCGTTTGGATGGTTGAACCCAATTGAGAAGCGATCATGCGTAATGAACGTTGGGTATCCATCCCAAAGGTATGCTCTTGTTGGGTATCTAACAAGGCAAGCACGCCAAAGACTTCATCACCAGCCACAAGCGGAAGCCCTAAGTAACTGATGATTTCGCCGTGTCCGTTTTCGATCTTGCTATTGCGCCGAATCAGTTCAGAATACGCGCCACTCAAATTCAACGGATGGCGCGTTTGAATCACATGCGAAACCTCATCTCTGCCGAGCGGGCGGGGGAGAATTTCATACGGCTCACCATTTTTGCGAGAAATGGGGAACGTTATCATGCCCGTGTCGGGATCATATAGAGCGATGTAAAACTGTTCAATGTTAATGACAAATTGTGGAATCTTCTCGCCGATCAGTTGGAGGATGAGCGACATATCAAGCGTGGTAGAGATGAACTCGCTCAACTCATTTAGCAAGAAGGACTCATTCATCAGGGAGGCTTTGGTGCTGGACAAGCGGGCATTGTCAATCGCCACTGCCACCTGTGAACCCAGTGCCATCGCTAGACGGGTTTCGCGCTGGGTGATCTGTCGCACGGTGTCGCGTTCTACTTGAATCAACCCAATCGCATAATCGCGCACAACCAACGGCACGAACATACGGGCGTAATCCCCCTGCCGTTGCAGTTCCTCATATTCAGCAGGATCAGGATTAGGATCATCCGCCGTAATCACAATCACTTCTCGGCGTTTCAAGCATCGCTGACGAACGGGATAAAGACGGACAGGGATTTCACTCCCACTAGGACTCACGCGGTCAGGATCACCATTGCGGTTCACATCAATTCTAACCGTGAGGACATCGCGCGTATCATCCCAAATCATGATCGCGCAATCGTCCATATCCAGCGAGGTCAACATCAATTCGACCACACTGTTGAAAACTTCTTGCAAATCAAGAGATGCGGTGGATTGGGCGGCTTGTAAGAGCATTTCTAGTTCACGGGTGCGGTTGCTAGTTTCTTCAAACTGGTTAGCGTTTTGAATGGCGGTGCCGGTTTGGTTAGCAACATTCAACGCGATCTCAACAATATCTGCCCCAAGCAACATGTGTTTATCATGCGACATGAACTCAAAAGCCCCCACCAACTTACCTGTCGCCAGCATGGGCAACCACACAAAATCCTTAAGTTGGTTTTCCTCAGCATGCTGGTTAACTCCCTGTGGTGAAGGGGGCAACATGAACTTTGGATTGGTGCTATAGATAATGGGGTTGGGAGGATTGTCTAAGAGTAGATCATGGTAAAGCGGATCAGAAGCCAATGGGATCATCCGATTGGGAGGAAACTCCCCACGCGGATGATCGACAATTACCCTTCCATATTGGAGTGTGCCATCAAACAAAACGGCTTGCGAGAATTGCGCCCCTAATGCGGAGGCGATTTCACTGAGCGCATACTCTAAGATGTTTTCGCTATCGAGTGATTGCGCCAATTGCATCGACACGCGATTGAGCAATCCTAAACGCTGTGAACGTGCATTGACATCAGCGAACAAATCAGCATTGTGCAAGGCAACGGAGATCTGATTAGCAAAGGCGGAAGCGGCTTGACCTGCTTGTAAATTGTAGAAGTGGGGGTCTTGTTTGGTTAGCGTAATCATCCCCACGACTTCCCCTTGATTCACAATGGGAACGCCCAACCAGCTTTGTGATTCTGGGGTAGACATTGCCACGTAAACGGGCAAGTCTTCGATACGATTCACAATCACCGCATTTGCCGATTGAATCACGCGCGATAAGGTTGGATGTGCATCCCAGTCCAGCGGTTCAGTTTGGCGGATGGCAACGCGATCCAACAAGTTAGACCCCAACAGGCGCAATTGATTCCCCTCCCACACTTCCCAAATTGCCATCAAATCATACGGCAAAATGTCACGCATCAGGTCAATGGCAATCCGTACCACTTCCCCGCGCTGTAGCGAGCCAGTGATGCGCGTGGAGGCTTGGGTGAGGGCGGCAAGTTGGTTAGAGCGTGCTTGCACAGTTTGCTCAAGGCGCGTGCGGTCGGTGACATCCTCGATCAGCAACACCACCCCTTGAATGTCGCTTTGGTAGCGCAGGGGATATAAATAGAAATTTCGGACGGTGGATTCTGCAAACCCAAACCCTGCAACTTGGCTGGGTTGTCCTGTGGCGAAAACCTCATCTAGTGCCACTTGCAACACTTCAACCAATTCTGGGCTAACTTCAAACAGGGACTTCCTAACCACATCGTGCGTCCAGCCATAATGGGTGAGCATAAACTGGTTGATGGACATCACCGTCCCTTGACGATCTAGCGTTACAATCCCCTGTTGAATGGATTCAATCACGGAGTCATTGAAGGTCTGTAGGTTAATTGCTTGGTCAAAGAGGCGTGCATTTTGCAACGCAACCGAGATCAAACGATTAACCCGCTCTAAGGTGCGCGTATGCTCGGTGAGGTTATTGTTAAGGTCAACATCACACCCAAAATAAAGTACCCCAAAAATCTCCTGCCCAGCCTGCAAGGGTAAAGCAAAAGAAACCCGCTCCCCCTGTTCCCTCCAGTGATTCACATCAGTGTAAGGAGTGGTTGCATCCTCCATCGTCAACAAGGATGAATGGCGTGTATCCAACACCGCCTGAATGAGCGTCCCCTCAATGTCGGTAAAAGTTTGACGTTGAAAGCGTGGTTGATCGTTCACTAGGCTGGCAAAGATCGAAGTGTATTGTCCGCTGGTTTGTTGTTGCACAACGTGCAAACGGTGGAAGGGCGTTAACGTCAGAGCGTTTTTAGCAACGGATTCGATGATTTCATCCACGCTTAACGTGGTTGCCACCGCCTCCAGCAAGGTATTAAAGCGTGCTTCCATCTCGGCATTGCGTTTGCTTGCGCTATATAAACGGTTGTATTCAATGGTAGCACCAGCCTGATGGGCAAAGATTTCTAGGATGTAAACCATCGAAGCGTCAGGGCGTTTATTGCTGTGGGGGCGGTCTAGGCTGAACAAGCCGAAGATTTCACCATGCGTCCCATAAATCGGCAACAACAACATATCCCCGTCTTGCCATGAATTTCCGTCCATTTCGCTTAGGGTGCGGTTGCCCCGATAGTTTGCGCTTAAGGCAGATACATACGGCAGATGTCGCGCATGAATCATTTCTGCCGTGTAGAAGTAGGATTCCCCTCTTTTGGCATCAGGCAACAAGACCTGTTTAATTTTATCTTGTGGGATGGTGTACTGTTGTGTCTTCTTAAATTCTTTGAGGGGTAAGCCCACTTGCGACACGCGCTCAAATACCCCCTGCTCCTCGTTGAGCATCAAGACCAACACAACATCAAAGCCCACGCTCTGTACAATGCTGAAGGAGATAGCCTCTAGCATCGTGGTGGAATCGGCTTCGGACTGAAGCAAATGTCCCAGTTCAAAGATTTGGTTGAGTTGCTCCACACGCTGGCTCAAGCGTTGCGTGCGATCCAGTTGTTCGCGGTAGCGAATGCTATTCCCGTATGCAAGCGAGGCTTTGGCTGCCATCGTATTTAAGAAAACACTATCGCGCTCATCAAAGTGATGGGGCGTGGTGGAATAAACATGAATTAACCCGACCACCGCATCCGCATAGCTGAAGCACACCACCAATGCGGACTTGGCTTCAGCTGGAGCAGGTGCCAGTGGAGCAGTAGCGTAGTTGCGCACCAACTGGCTATCGTTTTCCAGTGCCAGCGTTTCCACTGCCACCAATTCAGAACCGAGCAGGGTTGTGCCCAAACGATACTCAACAAGGTTAGGAAGCGTCATATTCAGAATCACGATACTTCCATCAGTGGCGTTAGTGGTTTGGATGGCTTCCTTGAGGATAGCGAGCAAAACAGGATTCAAATCTAGGGTGAGGGTTAACTCGTTGCTCACACGCGCAATGGCATTTAATTCTTCTACACGGCGCGTCAAGTCAGTTTCGGTTGCTTCATATAGATTGATGCGCTCTAATGTGGAAGCAAACTGTGCGGCAACGGTACGAATCATCTCTTGATCTTGGCGGATATAAGGCAATCCGTGCCGACGATTTGCCACTACCAACTCCCCAACCGTGTTATCGGCAATGAGCAGGGGCATCACGATCATGGCATGGATGGCAAGATGTTCCACTAAAGATTCATACGCGCTGATGCCCATGATATCTTGTGGGATGTGATTGGCAACCAATAACGTTTGTGTGCTAAAGGCAGTTCGCTCAAATCCAACGGAGTCAATCGGCGTACCAAGCGCGTTTTCTAACTCCACCCCATACACCATACGCGGTGGGGTGATGAATTGACCGTTACGGATGAGGTTCAAAAACACTAACGGACTGTCAAACAAGGTTGCCACTTGCGAGAGGATGGGGGCAAACGTTTCGTTAAGGGTGACGAACTCCCCTAACTGTGTAGCAATCTCACGCAGTTGGTCAGCTTGTTGAGCGGTGTGTTTAATCTCACGCAATAGGCGAGCATTCTCAATGATGGCGGCGGCTTGTGTAGCAAAGATTTGCATCAAGCGAGCATCATTATCATCAAAGTCTTGCCCACTCAATTTGTTTGCCGCTTGCAACAAACCCAAGCGTCGCCCCCCTGCGGTCAAGGTGACGATGAGGGTTTTGTGAAACCCTAAATGGGAGAAAGTTTCTTGAAGGTCTGCCTCATAGACGACCTTATCTTGCCCAATCGAATTGGTGTACCAAAAGTTTTCAAACGAAAAGATTTTGCCAAAGATGGCTTTGGAGGACATGTCTAAAGTGTAGTCTTGCAAGCGTGTATCGGTGATGCCATAGAATGGGAGTTGGGCGACATCTTGATTGTCCCCCTTCAGATTGAGCAGAACCCCACAGATAGCAATCTTCATCAAGTTAGCAATACGACGGCTGATGTCAAAATACAAATCCGCTTCTTCTGCAATTTCAATCGCGCCGATGGCATAGGTAATTTCTTTCAAGCCCATCAACTCAGTATCATGGCGTTGTTCACTTTCAAACAGGCGTAGGTTTTCTACCACGACCCCCGTTTGAATGGCAAGAATACGGATGTCTTGTAAGTCTTTGGCACTAAATCCAGAACCATCACGCTTCTTTGCTAGGTGTAATACCCCCACGCGCTCGCGCCCAACTTGCAAATTGAAGAAGACAAAGTTGGTCATACCTGTTGCTGGGATGATTGCTTCTAAGCCAAATTCTTTATAGCTCTCATCCAGTTCAATATCATTCACCAACCAGTATTCATCGTGTTGACGTAACTTCTGTACGCGCGGATACGTTTTGAAGGGGAATTGATATGCCCGCACGATTTGATCGGGAACGCCATAGAATGGGGCTTGCCCAACCAAGATGCCACGTTGGTCGTCATAAAGCAAAATGCCACAAATCTCTACGCCAATCAAATGAGCAACGCGCTCAACGATGCGCTCATAAACTTGATTGACATTCTCGCTCATGTCGCTCTCTTGCATCACCTGTTGTAGATGCACCATTTCATTAAAGCGTATCACTTGATCGTTATAGAGGCGGGTATTATGAATGGCATTGGCAATCGGGTTCATAATCAACTGACAAAACGCCAAATCATCATAGCCGAACGCATCCGCTGATAAGCGATACAAAGCGAGGGTAGCAATCAGGTTGCCTTCTGCCAACAGTGGGATGGCGATCGTGCTTTTGTGAGGCGTGGTTTGGATGGTGTGCTTATGGGCATTGGGTGCATCCACATCCGCCACCAACAACGGTTGTTGATGTTTGACAACCCACCCCAAGATTCCGCTATCTGTGCGATAGGGTTCAGCACGGGGGAGGGTGAATTGAATATCGCCAATCAGACCCAGCGGTTGTAAGCGTTGTTGATCGGTTTCATACCAACACAACTCTGCCGCATCAATGGGGTAATGCTTTTGGATGATGGTCAAAATGGTTTGAAAGACTTGCGCCATGCCAATGGTAGGGGAAATGGTATTGCCAATTTCATCCACGATCTTAAGCGCAGCAGAAAAATCTAACTTGTGGCTAGTTTGCTCCCCTTGAATTTCTTGGAGGGTGACAACCATGTTATATTGGTTGCCCGTCCAAACACGATAGGAGCGTGATTCTACCCAACGATTGGCGAAGGATAGCGCGATGGTATGCTCTTTGGTGAAGAGTGCCAACAGGCTTTCAGGAGGTTGGGCGTATCGCAAAACAAAATCTAAATTGGGCGAAATATCCCGAACGTTCATCCAGTCCTTAACCTGCTGACTCACATAGGTGAGTTGCCCATAGGGCGTAGCAACCATCACCGACAATTCCGCATCATCGGCAACAGCCAATTCTTGAGTTTGCAATCGGTGACTATGCTGTGGATTTAAGGGTTGTTTTTGATTGAGCCACAGCAACAAGCCCAACAAAATCAAACCACCCGATAACAAAAGCATGAAAGCCAGTTCAGTCATGAGAAGCCACCAAGTCTATAGATTCAGTTAAGCGACTGCCCTCTACCATGAGGACAGTAACGGAGAGTTTGATCCAGCATTAAAACCGCTACGGCGTGCTTCTGCGGCAAGTTCTGTAACTTCTCGAATATCAGAGAAGCGATACATGCGTGTAGAAACCGCGCCCACAGAAAGCGTCATGAGGGCTATTTTGCGTGTTTCTCCCTCAGAAGTCGTCAACAGAACATATCCTCGCTCACGGTCAATGAACGAATAGTTCTTCTTGACTTCTTCATTGAAGCGTTGAATCAAGACGTTTTGAATGAGGGCATAATCTGGGGCATGGGTGATAGCAACAAAACTTTCTGTGCCTGGGTTGCCGATGTAGTCATACTGTGTGCCGTGACGGTCAATCACATCTGCCACCAGCAACGCCGTGAAGCGCACCACTTCATCCCCCGCCACAAAGCTATAAACTTCCGTGAAGCTACTAAAATTACGAATCTTGATGTCCAGATATGCCCAATGATTGGGGGAGCGCATTAAAGAACGCAAGTGTTCTTCGATGAGTTGTCCCGTAGGTAAGCCAGAACGTGGATCCAGTTGGTTTTGGCGTTCAGAAGATTTGATGGCGTTTTGCACGCGCCACTTGAGTTCTTCGATGTCAAATGGCTTGGTGATGTAATCATCTGCGCCTAGCTCGAGTCCAGCGATGCGGTCGCTACGTTCGTCCCGTTGGGTCAAGAAAATGATGGGGATGTAGCTAGTACGGGCAGTGCTTCGTAGCTTACGGCACACCTCATACCCACTCATATCGGGCAACCCAATATCCAAGATCACCAGCTTAGGCGGTTGTTTCAAGGCGAGGTTGAGCGCGTCGATCCCGCGCGAAGCCAGCAACACATCGTATCCCTGCCCAGAGAAATAAATCTTTAGCATTGTTGAAATGTCTGCGTCATCTTCAACGACAAGGATATGCCCATTTGCCACAGCAAACCACCTTCTACAAGCAAAAACGAATTAAGCATTAGGAGAAGTTTACAAACTTCACTATCATACTATACAGGTTAAATAAGGTTTGTGCTAGAAAGCAGGATAGGGATCACTCAAAACCCCTCTTTTTTTGCAAGATATTACATTTTTCAAACAAGTAATGCAGTATTCATCCTAGCACTGCCGACCACTTCCGACGGTTGGTGGTGGCTTGCTCACGCACTAAGGCAATCTGCTCCGCACTGACTGCTTGTTCAAAGCTACGAAAGCCCCCCAAGCGGAATCCGTGTCGAGTGGCAATTTGATGAATCTCATCGGTTTGGGAAACCTGAATATCTTTGCCAATGGTGTAATCTTCGTAACGAGATTCTAACGCCAATGCCATCGTTTCTGCCATACAAGCATACGCCATCTTAGGAGGGAAGCCGAAGTTAAAGCCGAAGTCAACCGGTCCCGGTACTTCTACCATGCCGCCTTCAATCACCAAGACATCATTACGCACCGCCGCCACCAAGCGCGAGACATCACGCGGGCGGGCAACGTCACAGACCACCGCGCCCGGCTTAAGGTGTTGCGGTTCAATCACAGCGTGTAAAGAACTGGTAACGGTTAGAATCAAGTCCGCTTCATAGATAGTGCGAACATCGGTGCTGGCACTCACCCGCGCCCGCTTCCCCTCACATAACTCACGCACTTGCTCGGTTGCGTCTAGCCTGCGCCCAACTAGACGCAACTCATGGCAATCATTCGCCAAAAGTTGTGAACAGGTTTTCCCGATGGAGCCAGTTGCCCCCACTACCGCGACTGTCGCCTGATGAATGTCGATGTTCATCTGGCGTGCCGCCTCGCGCACTGCCTCAACCGCCATGACAACGGTGTAGCTATCGCCAGTGGTGACAGGAATATCCAAGCGATCGGCGATGGTTTTGCCCGCGTCACCTACAATGGAGGTATACGCGCCCAAGCCGAGTATCTTCGCACCCAGTTCCTCCGCCATGCGCCCACAAGCTACGATCTTGTTATACACTTCTCCAACAGGCAAGCGCATCATAGTAGGTGGGGTATAGGGGGCGGCAATCAACCACCCTTTTAGTTCTTTACCGCTTTCAGTAGAGCGAATGCCGTTGACTTCAGAAATATAAACCGGCGGGAAAAAGCGAGAGAAGAAGTTAATCTGCCCTTCAGTAAGCACCTTGCCCAGCAAGGGATACTTCCTTGCTACATCGCGTTTAATCTGAATGGGATGAATGATAAAAGCAAATGTATCCATATTGTTGGGAACTCCATAAGTATTGGCTACCAAGCATCCCAACGCTGTGAGGACTCTGCGACAATCTTTTCACCGGGACGGGGATAAATACGGCGGTGAACTTCTGTACCGCCTTTGACATAATGATGATCGCTTTCTTCAAAGGTGATGTTGCGACTGATAACCCGCCGATGGGGCGAAGCAAACAAGACCACATCAGATTCAATCGTGCGCCCCGGAAAAATCACCATGCCAGAGCCAATGCGACAGTTATGCCCAACCGCCCCACCTAACACGGTTTGCCCTGTATCTTCTACATCCCCGTCTGCATTCACAGCACTAATGGGGCGTGGAACGATGAAGCTGGAACGCTCAGATGTACCCGTTGAGAGTTTACCAATCAGATTGAAATCTGTGAATGTGTTACCCGCTCCAATAAAACTATTGCGCCCGATCACACACATTTGTAAGCAGGTATTCTGTGCAACAATCGTATTCTCCATCAATGCGGTTAAATAGAGCGAAGCACGAAATGGTAGAAAGCAATTGTTGGCGATTGTACTTAACGAAACCACGCACCCCGTATCAATGGTGACGTTATCCCCAATGGTACTGTTGTCGATGATAACGCCGGGTCCGATGCTACAGTTTGCGCCAATTTTAGCAGGACCGGTGATAACCGCAGTGGGGTGAATGGTGGTGCCGGGTCCCACTTCCACAAGTTCAGAGGTGCTTAGGATTTGTTTCTGCTCAATGATGGCACGCCACAACAACTTCAAAGACAGCATGTTATGTTTTTTAATTGCCTCATCTTTACGACTAGCACGGGCAAATACCCCAAAGATAATGCTGGCAAAATAAACGTGAATCCAACTTTCGATGAACAAGACCGAGCGTTCTGGGAGGTAGTGGGTTAAGTTGCCTCGTTCAGTTGCCATGAAGTCCGGCACGGTATAAAAGCCTTTTTCTTTGTAGTCGCTGGGCACAACCACTGGGGTGATGTCTAAGGTATAACCGCGTGGTAAATACCACAAGTCCAATAGCCAGATCGGTTCCACATCAGCCGTATTGCCATACTCTGGCTTCTTCGCCAATTTATAACTATAGGTGCTATAGCACAAATCATCCTGATAAACCGCCGCACGACACGCTCGCCCCGTTGCTTCTGCTTTGGTGATGAAGTAATCCAAAAACTCCTCATCAAACCATAAGCTATCGCTATAGGCTATCGCTGGTTCGCGGATGGCATACACTTGACGCTTATCGGTCAACGCGGGTTGTAGCTCTAGGCGAAATCCCCTACGCGCAAAATAATCAGACATAAGCGTTTCGTGGTATAAACGTAGCGGAATTGTGCCGATGGTAAGCTGGTTAGCGGGTTCATTGAACGGTGGGACAGGTCGGTTATCTTCGACCACATAACGCTTTAAGACGGCTACCATAACAGATTGCTCCGAGTGATGGGTTTACAACAGGTGCAAGGACTATACCACATTTAGGTATGACCAATAAACTCACGAATCGAAGCATGGAAACGGTCTGGCGCATCTAACATGATGAAATGTCCAGCATCTTCATACCAGTCTACAACGCTATGGGGGGCATGTTGCTGTAGAACCCACGCTTGGTTAGGATGAACGATGATGTCTTTGCGCCCATACATTCCCATGATGGGCATCTTCAAGCTATGAATATCAAGCGCGATATCCTTCTGCCGTAGTGTGCCGATGCTTTCAAAGAAGGAATGAACGGTGACTTTGGAGATGTCTGATTGGATCATGCGTGACATTTGCTGACCGTCATTTGCCATGAAGGTAGCATAATAGGATAGGAATAATTTGAGTAAACCCGGAAACCGCCAAATCAAATTAGCAAAGTTGGGGTTGCCACTCATCTTCAAAAGCAGGTTTAATGAAGACCCTTGAATAGGAGAACCAATGACCACCACTTTTGAAACGCGCTCCGGGAAGATGACAGCGGTACTGAGCGCGACTGTTCCACCCATAGAGTGCCCCACGATTGGGGCTTCAACAATACCCAAGCGATCCATGAATTGGCTAACCAACAGGACGAAATTATCAACGGAGAAGCTATCCGCCTTGTCTCCTGATTCCCCAAAGCCAAAGAAGTCTAGGGCGTAGGTGCGGTAATGTTGCCCCAAGGTTTCAATGGTGTTGCGCCACAACATCCATGAACCAAGCCAACCATGCAATAAAAGAACGGGGCGCCCACGTCCATAGGATTCGTAATGCACCACGCCCTGTTCAGTTACAAGTGTTGCCATGTTCTTTGCCTTTCCGCCCGTATGCTTTCAGGCATAGGAGGAATTAATCGTTATTCATCTCTTCAAGGATGGAATATAGCAACTCAAGCAAAACCTTCTTAACGCTTTCTTTGTCACGCGCGATACAAGGCAACAATTTGACATCCTCTTCAACACGCAAGGCAATCCGCAAATCTTCCGTAGACCATGCGTTTTCATCATCTTGCTTGTTGGCGGCAATCACATACGGAGTTGGTGCATACGCACGGAAGGTTTCAAGAATACTTTTCGCTTCACGGAAGGTTTCTGGTTTGGCACTGTCAACCATCACCACAAAGCCGAGCATCCCTTCTGCAAGGATTTCCCACATGAAGTCAAAGCGACGTTGCCCTGGCGTACCGAATAGGTACAAAACCAAATCATCATCAACGGTGATACGACCAAAGTCCATCGCTACGGTGGTTTGATCTTTCACTTGAGACTCAGCAGTACCAGAAGAAATTTCACGTTCTGTTTTTACAACATCAATTTCAGAAATAGATTGAATGAACTCGGTCTTACCAGAACTGAAAGGACCTGTGATGACCATTTTTACAGTTTGCATAATTGCGCCTGCACTCCCAATGCTTGAATGAAAGAATTAAAACTGAATCATGACGTTACAAGGATCTGATTTTATCAATCAGTTTATTGACAACGCTTTCTTGTACTTGTGCCTTCTTGATTTTACGAGGTGGCGGTGTCTTTGTCTTCTGTTGTTCGGTTGGTTTGGCACCGCGATCCCCGGCGGGCTTCACTAAAATAATCAATCCAGCCATCATCAACCCGTAGACAATGCGTCGGATTTCCATATCGGTCATGTTGGCGGCACGCGCAATCTGGCGAATGGTATTTTTAGGATTGACGAAAGAAACCACGCGCCATTCTTCAACACTTAGATGAACATTTTTGAACTTCTCTTTGGGATTGTCTGGGAACTTGAGTGAGTAGTCCAAGTCGGGCACTTCCTTGAGGAGTTTTTCATTCTCTTGAATACGCCGTGCGCCTTCAATGATGACATTTTCAAGGTCAAGCGGAACAAGAATCCGCTCTGGAGCGGGCAAGATGCCATCATCAAAGCGAAAGGGTCCTTCTGCCCAAGTCAACATATTATAAACCACATCTAACATGTGTCCTTGAATGCTGGCGACGATCTCCTGTTGGGTGGCATAGCCAGCATTAATCAACAATAATGCTAACGCCTTGTCTCCTAGTTTTTGGCTACGTTCCCGAATAATGCGCGACTGGCTATCATTCAATTTACCTGCCTTATTCAATACTGAGATGAGGTTTCCGTCTTGTTCCCCCATGTGAGCATGAATGAGTTTGCCACCCTTAAAGGCAATTTTGGCACGTTCCGCGCCGGGCAGTTGTTTAGGTTTACCCATGGCATCTTGATCGTTGCTGGGTATAGCCTCAAAGATTGTTAACATGCCGGTTTTACCGGCAAGGTTCACCAGATTAAGCACTTGAGTTGGGCTAATGTCCCGTAAGTTCGCCTGAAGTGGCATAGGGTACTCCGATTGATAGCAAATTAATTATCTTGACGAGATAACGACGGATGTTGTTAAGACTGACATGATTATAGACATCCGCTTTAGGATAGTCAACTTGTGTAGAAAGTCTTTTGACATCCTTGGTTTCATTCTACACAACTTCCCATATATTATAGTAACCGTAGCAAGCCATATAAACTATAATAAAGGTGTATTGATTAGGAGAAAGTATAGTTGAAAAGCATTTTAATTGCTTTTATTGTAGCGTCGATATTCATCCTTGTAAGCTCAACTTTCGCACAAACGACCGAGCAGATCGGTCCCGATTCGTACCCAGAGGGAATCAACCCGCTCACAGGTTTGGCGTTTGTGGATCCATCTGCCGCTGATCGTCGCCCCATTGTCGTCAAGATTTCTAACTCCCCCGCGCTGGTGCGCCCCCAAGCTGGGCTAGGGGATGCTGACTTGGTATTTGAACATTATACCGAAGTGGGCATCACGCGGTTTTCTGCTGTGTATTATGGCTACGCCCCCAATCGTGTGGGGTCTATTCGCAGTGCCCGCTTGCTTGATTATGAACTTGCCCCCATGTATCAGGCATTCTTAATGTTTTCAGGTGCAAGCACCGGCGTAGAAGAACTGATCTACGGGACAGAGGCAATGGGAATTGTGGAAGCACGAACGGCAGAAGGCAAACCCATTTTACCCCCCTCCGATTTTGTTGAGCGTGCCTACCGTGGCGTGAACTATGGGTATCCCTACTATTGGCGTGACGATACCATAGCCGTTCCCCATAACCTGTTTGGCAATCCCAATGCCATTTGGGAACTGGCAACCAGCGAGGGCAAGAATACGGCGGTTGATCTGACGGGCATGGCATTTTCCAGTTCGCCACCCACTAGCTCGGTGGGCGTTGCCAACACGCTTGATGTACGCTACGAAACCACCCGCGCCCAATGGTTTTATCAACCCGAAAATGAACGCTATCAGCGGATGACGGACGGCATCTTACATTACGATGGCAATACCCTAGAGCCGATTATGGCAGACAACGTGGTGGTACTCTTCGCGGGGCATCATCTCACCGATATTGTGGAAAGCGTGTGGCAGGATAACGTCAGTTGGAGCATGCAGATTCTCGTTTGGCCCCAAGGTGATGCGCTGGTATTCCGCAATGGGCAGGCATATCTCGCTCGCTGGGTTCGCCCGACACGTTCAGAACTCATCCGCCTAGAAACACCTGACGGGCTACCCCTCGCGCTAAAGCACGGTCAAACATGGTTTCAAGTCGTCCGCACGGCGGAACAGATGAACCCCGAAAATGAATGGGTACGCTACGAATAAGCGTAAACTTTTGATTATGGGTTCGCCCAGTTGGCTATGAATATGGTAGGATCAAGCTATCTCGAAAAGTACACGATTATGAAAGGTGACACAATGCAAAACAGTATGCCCACCCCACCCCCCGGCTTACCCTCTTCCAATGCCGATGCAATGGGACGTTATGCCTTCGCCATTGATCGCTTGCTGGCAGAAATTGGTTTGATGCCTGACGAAGTGCGCATGAATATTGAGACGGGCTTTGGCTGGCGATTCCAACGCGGTTCAGCAGTGGTAGAAATCTACTTGGCGGAAAATAGCGGTGTTGGATATATTCAGGCACTGTCCCCCATTGTCTACATCCCAGAGGAAAACCAATTGGCGTTGTTCAAACATTTGTTAGAGTTGAATTTGCAACTAACTAACGCGGCGGTAGGCTTACATGGTGATGTGATTTATGTCTTCTCGGAGCGTGAGATTAACGGTTTAGATGCCAATGAGATCAATGATTTAATCACCCGTGTTGCCGCTTACGCCGACGGTTTAGATAATCAAATCGTGGAACAATTCGGCGGAACGCTCTACTTAGATGAGTAATGTTGATGATTTCGCGGCGAACATTTTTACAATCTAGCGTGTTGATGGGAATAGGGGTAGCCCGTTGGGGTAGCCCCGCCCCACTCCCCTATCAGGTGATGGTGCCCAGTTTCATGGAAGCACTGCTTCCATCCAACGCTTTGGCGTATCTCAATCGTACCATTCCAACGATCTTCCAAACCCATGCTGAATGGTTTCCCTTGCTCCCCTTGCCCAGTTTGTTTTGTGTGGTGAATACCTTCACCGAGACGATCCTAGCGCATGGCGATCAATTGATAGCGGAGGACGTGCTGGGCGAAGAAGCACTCACCCTGTTGGACGTGCAAGACCTATTGCTTCGCAAACGCTTCGGTAGCGTTTCTACTCCTCATCGTGGGGCAAACCCCACCAACTTTGGTAAACTCATTTACCTCAAGCAACACCCCAATAATGGCTACTTCACCCCAGAGCTGCTCCTCTTGGAAGAGATGCTCCATGCGCAACAGGACATCAGCATTATGCAAGCAGTCATCGCACGAGATGGGCTTGATCCAACAGAGTGCATCCATGCCGAGCTAAAGGGTATCTCAGAATTGGGGGCGCACTATCTGCTGGATCAAGGGATAGAAGAACCCGATTACGTCTTTGTGGACGAAAAGGGGCAAAGCCATACCGCTGCTTCCATCATGGAGCGGATTGCTTCGCATGCACAAACTGACGTAGCCACCCTCTCACGCGCATTGTTATACGATGTTGAAAATCACCTCAGCTTAGATGCCGTCGCCCTAGATCGGACAGGGCTACACCTTTGGCAAATGGTGACAACATGGAGGCATCAGCGCGACGCAGAAGGAAAGAGCATCGGGTTAGGACCGGCGTTCATTCCGTATAACGAATGATGCTTAGGGCGAACATTGCCCAGCTGGTAAGAAACGATAGCCCTCCAAGTGGCGCGATTGCACCCAACCAACTCACTTGGACGGTTGCCAACAAGTACAAACTACCACTAAACAACACAACCCCCACCAGCATGACCCACCCCGAAGCATCCAGTAGCACAGAACGATGCGCCAATGTCGCAATGAGGATGATGCCTAAAGCGTGGAACATCTGATACTGCACCGCAGTCTCATAGGTAGGTTTGCGGTTGGGGAATTGTGAAAAGTGTTTTGCAAGCGCGTGAGAGCCAAATGCTCCCAACGCCACCGCCAGAAATGCTAGGGCAATGCCCGCCAACAATAAGGGGCGATTCATCTTCAAGCACACTCCTTGATTCAATTGTGAGGGATTCATCGTAACAAACTTGCAAGCATCACAAAAGATCAAGCCAGATAGCAGAAAACTATATCGCTTCAAACCAAGCCCAATAGCAGATTATGCGGTATACTAGAATGACCCAAGTCTGGTCTATAGATGGTTAACAAAGTTTAGGGGCGAATACGTGGCACCAGAATCATTTGTGCTCAAGCATTTTTATTATGGTCAAAACATCATTGATGGAAAAACAACCTCCATGGGGATTCTCGCACGGAGTGATAGCTTGACCACGGAGCAGATTACCCGTGCAGTTCGTACCGCATTAGTCCCCCCCATTCCTCGATCCCCCATCAATACATGGACGGTGGCACGCACCGAAGCGGATGAGTATCTTTTAGTGGGGGCAAGCGTTCGACCAGCCGGCAATATTGTGATGCACTACATCTTCTTGCCGATTGCGTTGTTAGCAAAGATGGGGGCAAACTTTGGCATCCTCAAGCCCTTGCTTGATAAGGAACTTCCCACTACCAATCCAAACGCAGAGATCACCAGCCTCACCATTGAAAACATACAATCTGCATCTGAAGAAGATGAGATTGAGATGATGCTGGAACTGATGATGTTCACTCGTAATCAGATGAACAACATCGAAAATCTCCTCTCCGCATTGGTGCGAGGTATCCCTTTGGTGATCTTAAAAGCACCTGAAGACGTTGAGCAACGCTTGCTCTTCACACAAGGATTGCTGATGATGCTCCCCCCCACCGTGCGTTATGCGGTAACGTTTTGTACCCACAGCACCCCAGTCACCGGCATTGATGTACAACTACGCTTCATTAGCAGTAGCGATGTCCCCCCCGATGGAACGCTCACTTATGATTGGGCGGCGGCTAAGTTCACGGGGAAGGTGGCGCAAGATGAATACAGTCGCTTCATTGTGCAACAACTCCGCCTTGATGCAGAGATTGCCATCCATCAAGCACGCGCCCTAACCCACATCGCTACTTGGCGCGTCAGTAAGGGAGATAAGTTAGCCGATGCTATGGCTTATGCCGCAAAGCGCATCAAGATTGATGATTCGGTTAGCAGCAACCAGCCGGTAGAAGTTGCCACAGTGGCACAAATTCTAACGGATGATCCCACGCTGACGGATGAATTACGCTTGGCGTATGGGAAATACATCGTCAATTTCTCTCTAGCAATTGGAGAACTACGCCACATTAAACCGCTGGGCTTGCTCTTGCGTCAGCATACTGAACTTTCACAAGAGACTTATCAACGGTTGAAATCCGCCATCACGCCTGAAAATAACAGCGACATTCTTGATGTCCTCACCGACTGGTTAAGCAACCCAATCGGACCCGAAGGGCAAGAATGGGTTGAACTCATCCATAGCACGCTGTTGGATCAAGCAGAACGCTTGGTCTCACAAGGAGACGCGCCCAGCGCACATGGCTTCATTCAACGCTTGAATCAAGATGGAGTGGTCTTGGGGATTGGACGGATTGCCCCACAACTCACACGCACACTCATTCCATTGGTGCGCGTTCATGGCGATTTAACCGTGCCGTTAGTGCAATTGGGGATTGTTCACTTGAGTGACGAATTGTTCCCCAAGTTTTTACGCACGGCAGATTTACAACCCGTGCTACCGGAAGGCATCCGTCAATTCAATCTCGCTCTCGCACAAAACACCCCCCTCACCAAAGCCGATGACCGAATCATCCTGCGCACCTTGCAGGAATTTGATGATAACATGCGTTTACGCTTATTGCCCCGTTTGGCGAACATCGCCTATGACCACAAACAATGGGCGATACTCGGTTCAGACCGCGTATTGAAGGGCTTAAGCCTAGTTGCAAATAGTGCTTGGGGAGAAATCTATCAGGCTACGCTGAAAAAGATTGTCTATGTCCTTTCAAACGAAACGACACTAAAGCAGATGCAACCTCCAGAAGCGCAATATCTCTTGCGGATTTTGCTGTCGATTGGGGCTTTTGAAGAGTTGATCGCCGGGATGCGTTTACAACAAACCACCTTATATGGGGTAGAAAAGCAGACCGAGTTTGCCTTAGTTGCCCAACAATTATTTGCGGACGGCAAACTCACGGATGAACAGGTACAACGCTTATTAAAGGCGTTGAATGATGGAGGGATCAAATCCCTCCCCCTCTTGTTGAGTTACATCGGGTTGTTGAGTGTCGAAGGATTACGGCACAACACCTATGATGAGATTGTCAATCGCATCATGCAGGCGAACAAGAATAGCAAAGGGTTGGCGGATGTCATGCCCTCACAGGGGATCATCGCCCTGTTTAGCTATTTCGTGCGCGTGCAACGTGACAAAGACGTAGCGGATTTGCTTGAACTGGTGGCAGATGTGAGCGCACGGCATGGCATCCGCACGGCTGCTTTCATGGCGAAAGCGTTCAAGTCTTTGGATTGGGGAGACGGGGTAAAGCGGTTACGGGGCGGTTTATTGCGTCGTTACATTCGCCAGCTTGAAACCCCTGAAGACACCAAAGCGGTAGAAATCTTACGGCGCGAACTGGGTAACAACATCGGCACAACCTTACAAGGGGTCATCGGTATCAAGGTCTTGCTGGGGAACATCCCACTTGACGAATTTGTTGACCTACTCAAACTTGCTGTCACCTTCTTGCGTGATACCGGCGAAGCCTACGCCCACAAAGAAGTGCCCACCAGCACCATCATCATGAGTGATTTAGACAGCATGCCGGGAACGTTTACAGCGGAAGAACGCCGAGAAGTGGGGCAACTCATCCTAGAAATCGCCACTCGGATTCTCAAGGTTCAATCGGTTTATAGTCGCCATCTAAGCCACACCAACCCCAACCAGCGCATTCTAGGACTCCTACAGGGGAAAACCGATCCTTCTAGTGCATTGGAGTATCTCTGGCTTATAGCCGGCTTCATTGGGGAAAAGACACGCCACGAACTATCCCGTATGGAACAACAGCATCCTCACCCCTTGCCAAGTCGCTCTGCGAATGCGCTTTCTAAAGAATTAAAAGTGACGAATTACCTGTTAGAAAGTTTGAATGAATTAGATGAACAAGCCTTGTACTATCCAGCAAATGCCATCTTGAGCGAGGTCGATAGCTTGTGGCAGGATTTGCCCACTCGGCGACAACAACAACTCAAAGAGACCTTTTCACAGAACTTACAATACTTGGTAGAGTTCATTGTCATGATTGGTGAAAACGGAGATCCGCGAGCATTGGATGATAGCCCATTAGGGAAACGTCTACATAACCGTCGAGTGCGCCCTAAAAGTACGCTTGAGCTGTATCGCTTCATGATTGGTTATTTTGACGCAGAAAGTTGAGTTCACGCCATGCTACTAGATTCACTGGGTAAAGGGGAATTGAGATGGACGTAGGGGTAGAAATTGGTCATTATCGGATTGTGGAACACATCGGACGCGGGGGAATGGCGGATGTTTGGTCGGCATACGATGGGCGGTTAAGTCGCACAGTAGCCGTGAAGACCATCGCACGTGATCTTGCCCTAGAGCAAGACCCCATCAAAATGTTTGAACGCGAGGCAAAGACCATTGCTGCGCTGGAACATCCCTTCATCTTGCCCGTTTATGATTTTGGCGAGTTTGAAGGCAAGTTGTATATTGTGATGCGCTTTGTCACGGGCGGGTCATTGGATGATTTGCTTGAAAAGAAAAGCCTAAGCTATAAAGAAGGCGTGCGCTTGGGGCGGTATATCTCCACCGCGCTTGACCATGCACATGGCGAAAGCGTGGTTCACCTAGACTTAAAGCCCCCCAATATTCTGATGGATAGTCGCGGTGCGCCGTATTTGGCAGACTTCGGTTTGGCGGCGGTGATGGGACCGGAAGGGCGCACGCGCAACCCCGGCTCCGGCACGTTGCTTTACATGGCACCCGAACAACTAACCGCAGAAGAATTAGATCATCGCGTGGATGTATATGCCTTCACTTTGGTGGTCTTTCGCATTTTAAGCGGTAGGCTTCCGTTCAATGCCAGTGTACCGCTGGCACTACGTCAGTTACAAATGGATGATCCCATCCCTGACATCACCAGCATACAACCTGACCTCCCCAAAGAACTGAATGAGATCATGCGGAAGGGAACCGCGACCAACCCTGACCACCGCTATGCCCACGCTTCCGACTTGATGAATGACATCGAACAAGTCATGGGAGTAAGCAACGGAATGGAAGGCAACACCCCTCAAAATGGTGGGCAAGCTCCCTCACGCACGGCGAACCTCAGTGATTTTCTGCACATTACCGACCCCTCCAAAGTTCAAATTCAAGAGGCGCAAGACATCTACGATAAGGCGCACTTAGCATGGGCAGGAGGGCAAGGACGCTTCTTGTTGAGCGTCACCCACTACATGGTGATGTGTGACTACTACGCCAACTCCAGCTCCAACGGCTTAAGCTACGACAAAAACGGGGCACAAATGCTTTTGCGTGGGGCGTTAGAATATGACTACAAATTAGAATATTGGTGGCGCAGAGTAACGATTGAAGACCGCCGTTGGGTATGCTTACACACCATCCGTAGCGAAAACCTACCCGCTCGCATCCGCGCCTTCAAACTCCTAGAAACACTAGAAGACCGTGATCCACCTCAAATCCCATTACAAGTGGCACAAGCGATTCAACTTGAAAGTAGCCAAGAAGGTTTACTAGCGGCGATCAATGTTTTGGCGGTTCGCGGTAGCTATATCAACCACGAGCTAGACCGAGATCAATCGCGTGGATGGCTTGACGAAGTTCACTGGCATGATTATATGTTCAGCCCAGAAATTGATGGGCTACTTGCAGAAGTCGCCTTAAAGAATAATCACCAAGAGGTAGCAGAACTTGCGGCACGCACCATTGGTAAGATGCGTTCAACCGCTGCGGTAGATAAAATCCTAGTGTTCCGCGGTCAAGGAGATACCACAGAAGACGGCTTAAGCCCTATTGAAGCCTTCGCCTACATCCTTGATGAGGCACTGTCACTCCCCCCGCAAGTGGGCATCCTCTCACGCTTAGGGGGGTGGTTACTGAATACGTGGTATCGTTTAAGTGATGAACCGCTACAGCTGGTATGGGGGTTCTTGTGGGCGGTATTGGGGGGGTGGCTTGGTATGGGCTACCACGTGTGGAGTGTGTTCCGCACCCAAGCCATCTTTAGCCAACAGCGCATCACCAATACGTTGGCGATGGGCTTATTGTTTGGCTTTTTCTTAGGTATCACCACCCTCATGGGGCACACCTTCCCCTACCGTTTGCGTCGCTTTTGGCCCTCATGGACGCGCTTCGTGTGGAGTGCCATCTCCGCTTATTTCCTCTCGCAATTGTTGTGGTGGTCTTATGTGTGGATGTATCTCAACTTAGATCCCCCGTCACAAGATATTATGGTGATTGTGGGTGTGGGAACTGCGCTCGGTTTGATCTTACCAACCGTGCTTCATTTGCGCGGATGGCTTTCATTCACCATCACCACCCTTGCCACGTATGGTGCGTTGTTCATTGCCTTTGATAACTTCTGGAAGATTTACAACGGAATAGAGCCTAACTTTGGAATGGGCTACACCGCATGGATTTTGGCATACGATTCCTACTCTCACGCTTTCACCATCATGTTGCCTTTGGTCATTCTTATGGCAATCGGGATGCACTTCCCCGCATTAACGCAAGACCTACGCGACTTGTTGCGCTGGTTGATGACCGAGCGTTCCAGCCAACCCGCATTAGCAGGGGTTCATCCCGTGCTCAATGAACAAGAAACTAAGTTTGGGCAAGATACCGTTCCACTCCACCTAAACGCTACCCGTCAGGAGAAGCCGTCACTATCGGTTGCACCTTCCGAAAAGACCACCGAGTTAGAGCAAGCCCCCCTAGCGAAGGGGAATCCAATGGTGGTTGATGTCTTGCCCGTCACTGAGGAGTTCGATCTTGCCCATGTGGGTGGAAAGTTATCCAGCGATACACAAACCAGCTGGGACAATATCTTAGGGGCGATTGATGATATGACTGAAGAGTATGACCTTAGTTTGCTAGGGGGCAACCCAACCTCAACGAACGATCCCCAATCCCAAGCGAATACCCTAATCGATAACTTGCAAGACACCGCTCAACAGATCATGCAGTCCATGCACGTTGAAGGGGATACAGCAGTTCATACAGTCGTGGGAGATTTACAAACCTCCGCCACTCGTCAATATGGCTTTGATCCCCAGTCACAAGCGAATACCCTAGTCGATAACTTGCAAGACACCGCTCAACAAATCATGCAGTCTATGCACGTTGAAGGAGAGTCTGCCGTTCATACCGTCGTGGGAGATTTACAAACCTCTGCCACCCGTCAATATGGCTTTGATCCCCAGTCGCAAGCGAATACCCTAGTCGATAACTTGCAAGACACCGCTCAACAAATCATGCAGTCTATGAGTGGCGGGGAACAAGGCGTTCATACCGTCGTGAGCAATCTAAACAAAACAGCAAGCATAAACTTACCCAGTTTAGGGGAGGAAGACAATCAAGAGGATGACCCCAAAACGGGGCATTAGGCAAATTTGAGGGGATAGTCTTGTGGCTTACAAACGCGCAAGACTTGTCCCAGTTCATGACCAATGAAGTGGCGTTGCTGGCGACAGTCAATCTGGATGGGTCCGTTGAAGGGGGCGCGTTCAATCAAGTGGAAGGTGGCACCGGGTTTTAATCCGAGCGCGTCAATATACTGAAGGCGTTTTTCGTCGTGCGTATTGACGCGGCTAATCACCCATTCGCCATTCACACACTCATTCAACCGCGCATCAATCACTGTTGGCATGCGCCCATCCCGTGTTGGGATCGGTTCACCGTGAGGGCAACGCACGGGATGACCAGCAAGTTCTGCCATGCGCTCTACCACACGATCGCTCACACCCGCGCCCAGTTGATCGGCGGCAACGTGGACTTCATGCCAGTCAAATTTCATCACATCCACTAGAAACCGCTCCACCACTCGATGTTTGCGAATGAAGCCCAACGCTTCACGCTCCCCTGTTTCGGTCAGGAGGATGCCACGATAGGGTTCATGGATAACATAGCCAGATTCCTGTAGACGTTGCACCATGCGCGTGACAGCAGGGGCAGAGACCTTCATCTCATCAGCGATTTCAGACATGGCAACATAGCGATCACCACCCTGATAATGGGCAATACGCCATGCTTCTGCAAGATATTCAACCTGCTTTGGATGCACGATCATTCCATCCCTGACGAAAACATACGCAACATTTTGCTAACAAAATTCATCATAAATCAAGACGATATTTTACACAACCATTGAACGGAGAATCTCATACAACTCTATGATGATGGCAACGCCAATAACCATGCCAACAAAGCATCCAAATCGGAGGAGGGCATTTTATGGATGAGTTGGTGTGCCCCTTGTTGGATGAAGACATCACGCAACGTTAGAGCAGAGCCATCGTGAAAATAAGGCGCACTTAAAGCGAGCCAGCGTAAGGAGGGCGTATCAATCTTGCCCCCTGTGCCCACATTAAAAGCCTGTTGGTTGGTGTAAACAGGGGGTGTATGACAAGCCACACAACCCTGTTCATTGAAGAGCATCTCACCACGCGACAGGGTTTCCGGGAGGACGTGGGATAGGGGCACATCCACGCCCTTGAGCGTAGCGAGATATAAAGTGAGGGTATCCAGATCCAACGACATTCCGCTTCGTGTATCGCTTACGGGAGGAAAGATGAAACCTGTACCACCAAAGTGCTGACGCACCTTGTCTTCCACTTGTGCCAATTCAAGCCAATTATCCGTCCACGTATAGGGAGCCGTATCTTCTAGGTTAAATAAATTAGGAGTGTTGCGCCCCCCCTCCCCAAAAGATTGCCACACCAAGCCATCGGACATTCCATCGAAATGACAGTTGGCACAACTCACCCAGTGGTCTTTAGATAAGCTGGGATCGGTTGCACTATAGAACATCTCCGCGCCAATTAGCTCATCTACTGATAGTTTGTCATTCACGGTTACGGGTAGCTCATCTAACACTTGTTGAGTAGTAGCATCAATCACGGTGATGGAGCCATCCAAAACATTATGCACCAACACGCGCGAGTTATCGGTGTTGATAAGCAATCCGCGCGGTTGTGACCCCACCACAATATTGTTGATGTACTGTTGAGTGCGCAAATTATATACGCTTACATCATCGCTCCCTGCATTCGCCACGTATAGCCATCCGCGAATCCCATCTACTAAGGTGGCAAACGGCATATTCACAGGGCGATCCACAATGTCTAATGCCAAGCGAGCGGGGCGGTTGAGTGCCAGTTGATCCAGTTGCAACACATTCACTAGCGGAAACACGAGCGAATCATAGGTAGCGGTTGGGTTTTCGGCATAGCTACGGGTTTGTGGGAGATAGGCGCGGGCAGTGTTGGGGTCAATCACAATATTTGCCGATAAGGTGGTAGGATAGGGGCTGGCAAGATGCTGAACCACAGCAAGCTGGGGCAAGTAAATCAAGCTAACCCCACCTCCCCAAAAATGGGTGACGTATAGGAAATCTCCCCACAACGCCAAGCCACTTGGAAAGGACAGCGTGGGAATTTCTGCGATAGTTTCCAGCGTAGAACTTTCAATCACCAACACCTTGCTACTGCCCTGTACGGAAACATAGGCACGCCCGCTGGCATCCACCACCACCCCATAGGGATATACGCCGTCCAACGTTTTTTGGGCAATCACTTGTTGCTGTGCTGTATCCACCAACATCAAGCTACTATCCCCACGATTCACTACCATTGCCGTTTCGTTATCGGGCAAATACGCCACGCTACGTGGGTCTGCTCCCACCGCCACTTCTGCTTGCACCACTCCCGAAATAGGGGCAACAATGGAAACGGTGTCATTGAGCATATTGGCTACTACCAATAGCCCAGTCTTTGAACTAAGCGCAAAGCTATTGTTGCTACGAGTGGGAACATTGCTGGCAGGCAGGGCATATAGGGGGCGCGGGGTGGGATCGGTTGATTGTGCCCACAAAGGAATTGCCCCACCCAAAGCCACCAAACAGGCTATGATGAGCAGGCGGATCATGCGGTTTTGATGCCGAAGGTTATACATGCCTTCTAGTCCTGAAAGGTGATTAAACGATTATGCCAAAGAATGAATTGGCGTATGGTGGCGGAGGCTTGTCCGTTCTCATCCAAGCCCGTGACAAAGAAGGTAATGTTGACGGTATCGGATGCTGATGCACCGCTGAAGCGTCCATTGTCCCCTTCATAGGCAGGATACATGTTGACCACACGTCTAGGGTCAAACTGGTAGGAAAAGCCACCCCCAAACAAGGTGACGGGTTCTTGCTCGATGATGACATTGGGGAGGGTGACGCTGGCGGTCGCTTGAACATTCGTCCAACCCGATGGATAGAACATCACAAAGTTATACAGCGCACCAATCGGAATCAAGCTATCCGTCGTTGCCGATCCCCAACCAATTCTTGGTGAGGTTTCGTCCACCACATACAACTGATACTCTCCATCGGTTGCCCCCAAAACAGACCCACGTGGGAACGGAGGCGCAACTTGCCCAATCGACGTTTCGCCCTCATGCACCACTTCCAATTGAACACGCCATGCTCCCACCTCATCCAACACCACCCCACTATCGGGGAGGAAAACATAGCCGTGTACGTTGGCACGCGCCTGTATGTCATAGATTTTGCTAGAGGGTGAAATCAGCTTCACATTGACTTGAGCATCAAGCGGAGGGGCAACCTGCCCCACCAGTTGGTAAGGGGTATCTTTGAGCAACACATCCCCTGCTCGCAAGGCGGTAGGATGGAAGAACAATTCAATGGGTTGACCATTGAAATTAAACAACGCCCCAGCATCCACCCCACCAGAAGCACCGCGTGTAGGGGGCAATACCCGTACACCGCGCTCATCTTCGGGATGCGTCAAAACGACAAAAGAGGCATAGGTGACAATCTCATCAAGAGCAATCTCGCTATTTTGTATCCGCGCCCCTCCAAACAGAAAGAAGAAATCATCCCTTTGTAACCCTGCCCCACCCGCCCCAATCTGGAGATTAAGCGGATCTTGCAAGGTGAGTAGCGACGGATTGAGCACATCTGACGTTCCCAAGACCATCTGACGCAAGGTGGTAGCAGGTGTCACATAGCTGAGATAACCGTAGGCAGTTTGTATTTGCTCACTAGCGAACATGCTGGGCAACGCATCCGCTAAATCGTTTGACCCCATCGTTTGCAAGGGGAGGCGATCTTCCCAGATTTGTCTGTAAAGCGATTCAGTCGCTTCACCACTCGCGCGGTTCAATAGCCAGTTGCTATATTCGCCCGTGCGGTCTTGTAGCTGGAAGGTTGGATAGAGAGCGTTAGTTGTGGTGTCGGGCATCCAAACCACATCCCCACTGAAGTAGGGAGGATAGATCACACGACTTGCGCCATCGCGTACCGAAATCTGATCGGCAAGGTAGCGTGCCTGCTGGGGGGCACTGGGATCATTCTCCAAGCCACGCGCCCCATGTAACACGACTGTTTCGCCGATAGCACGCCCCACCACACCAGCACTGCGTAAGCTACCCGCCCATAATTGCTCTTGTGCGTTTGTATAGCGCACCTCATAATCAATGACATATTCCCCTGCCCGATCAAACTGAACCACCTCATCAGCAACCCACACACCATAGCGATTGGTTTGCCCCTCAAGGATAGTTTCCACTACTTCGCTACCATCCATCGGATAGAAGCGAACATGCGTGCGCGTTTGGGCGGGCATGGGTGGGGTAATTTGTAAGCCTAACGGAATGCGATCTCCCACTTGTAAAGGGGTGCCGGGCAACAACTGTGGCGTAACATCCAGCAGTTCAGCGATCACAACCGAGTAACTGCCCCCCCCTTCATAGCGATTGCCCCAGTTATCTTGCATATCCCCCGTCAGTTCAATTTGATATGTACCATATTTCTCAAAGGTGTAGGCGGATAACACAGGGTTGAGTGTGGTCAGTTGATAAACATCAATCGGCGCGTGCGTGCCCCATAAACTACTATCGTCTATTGCCGCTGTGGAAAGCTGATTCTGCCTAATCGCGGAACGCCCTAGCTGATTCACCACACCATCAGGATCCGTGACGCTCACGCTGAGTTGACCACTGGGAAATAGCAAGGGCACGGTTGGCGCGGTCGTGAGATCATACCGATTCGCCATCATATTGAGGATGTATGGCTCAAGGGAATAAGCAAGCAAGGGGTCATTAGGGGCGGCGCGTGGGGGCAAAATATAGGTAGGGCTATCATAGCGTGTATGATTGCTTAAACCCACCCATGCTTGATCTTGCTCGGCAAGGATACCGCGGCTACCGTCACTAGGTGCATCATAGAACAACGTCCAAATTTGGCGCGTGGCTTGCGGTGCTTGTTGCCCAATATGCAAGGGGAAGGGAAAGGGTGTGGCTAAAAGCGTGTGCGACACCACTTCATCTCCCTCACCAAATAACAGAGGGTCTGTCCAGCGAACGCGCTGGCTATCGTTCACCCGTGCGAAGCCCTCAAACACCGCCACGTAAGTTGCTGGTGGCAAGGACGCTGGAAGGGGCAAGGTGAAATCCATCCCGAATAACAGCGCGTGATCTTGGGTGACGATGTTCGCCGCGGGCACCACGATTTCCCCAAGTAGAACTTCATTCGACAACTGGTTAATCGGCAACCCGCTGGATGTTTTCACACTTGACCACCCGTTAGCAGTTGCCTGCACCCCGTACAACATACGCCCTTCGGTGTCGGTCAACGGGCGCAAGGACACTCGCCCGATCAGTTCAAGGTTATCGAGTTGGGTTATCAAGCTAGGAATTTGCATTTGAAAGTTGAGGGACATCCGCAGGAGATCATTGGCTTGTAAGGTCGATTGTTCTAATTGCCCTTCTGCATGCCAAAATCCACTTCCTGCCCCCACCTGTCCCGACATGGTGAAGTATTGTTCAGTGGTTTCAAATGGCACTTGTTCACGTACTACCCCGTCTTGCTCATTGAGTTGATTGAGCGGAAACGGCGTGTAGTTCTGTTCGACAAGAAGCGTGCCATCACTTGCCAAATAGCGCACTTGACGTATTGCCAAGCCGTTCAGTTGTGCCCCTTGTAAAACTTCCTGCAAGGGTGCTAGTGGCAAGCGCACTTCTAATACTTCCCCTTGTTGGTAGCTATAGGGTACTTGCCCAAGCGTGTTCACTTGATTCGCCACAAAGCTGATTGTCGCCTGTGTGTTCAAGCTCGGTTGCAATGCCAGCTCATACATATCATCGTTCAGTTGTAGTTGCAAAACGATCTGGTGCATATCTGTCGGCACGTCACGCAAGAGCCAATACATGGACTGCGCGTTGATAAAAGCGGATAGGTTGGGGTCAATTTGTGCCGTGCCATAGCGTTGCCAATCACTCGCCTTGCCATCTAACAAGATTTGTGTGATCGGCAACACGCCACTACTCAAGCGCGTTGGGAATGCCCCATAGATGATCGTGCCGGGTCCGCCGGGTAAGGATTGAGAGGAAGTTAACGCAGAAGCAACCACGCTTTGAGCAGGGCTAACCCAAAAGGGCGTATTGCCTGCTCCGTATATTGTGGCAGAAAACTGCCCGTTGATGCTGGCTTGCGTCACCACAGTTTGAAGGGTGTAAAGGTTGCGGATGTAAACATACGCCAATGGAAAAACCGCGCCTGCCGCCCCACTGATGGTGACATACCCTTGTGAATCAGACGGGGATACCGCAATGAGGGCGGCATTAGGAGGTTGCCCAAAAGCCATTGTCGGATTCGATTGTGCATAGGTTGAGCTAAACACTGCCATACAGCAGCAGATCACCACGAATAACTTAGGGAACACGTTTCATCTCACTTACCCATCACTACCGAAAGTATAGAGTTTACCGAACAACCTGTCAAACGCGCTTGAACTATTTAGGGTGCCACCCCCAATTGGTTGATTAGCTCCTCTAACGAAGTGAGAAGATCATCAGCCCCCCCGTTATTCAATAAGGTGTAATCAGCAATGGCAATGGGTCCCCCTTTTTCAAGGTGGTCTATTTCTCGGAAGTCCCGTTCAATCGCCTCTTCAACCGTCAACGGACGCTCCGAACGCTCAGTCAAACGCGCATAGCGTAGCGCACGGTTGCAGGTGACACACAAGACGACCATCGAGGCACCCAACTGTGCATTCAACAACTTATATTCCCCAAAGCCATATAATCCATCAATGATGATGGTTTGGTGCTGTTCTAATGCGTGGGTCAAGTATGGCAAAGCACGCTGTGCAATGGCATTGATCCCTTCCGCCTCTCGCAAGGATTCGCGCACGATGCGCTCATTAGCAGGGGTGAGGGGTAGCCCTCGTTGAGCAACTTCATCAACCACAATTTGCCCAAAGCGAAATTTGTAAAAACCCTTCTGCTCCAGATAGTCAGCACAGACTGACTTCCCTGCTCCGGGCATTCCTACCAAAGCGACAGCGCGAGGGGATTGTCTATCATTCGTCATACAAAAATGCTCCTTCAGCATCTAATTATTTGCGTAACACGCTGGTATCCCTTAGACTTATCCAAACGCTTTAGTTACGCCTAGCAACCTACTATGACTGAATCATCTGTTCCCCTTCACCATATTCCTTTCGTTGGTCGTGAGGATGTTTTCGCCAAGATTCATCAACACTTTGTTGATGCCCAAAGCCCACTAGCATTCACTATCTTGGGTGGGCATGGCATGGGCAAAACCGCTTTACTACAACACTATGTAAACAGTGGGGATGATTCAACCATTGGTATATACATACCGTTGAAATCTAACCCTGTACAGACTGAAACTGCTGTATGGCTTAAGTTAATGGAAAGCATTCACCAAGTCATGGCAACACGCACCTATATGGAGGGGCGACTGCCCTCCCCAAGCGCAGAAATCCTAGAGGATGAGTTGTTGTTTTGGGTATGGTTTCAAGATCGCTTCATTGTTGCCCTACTTCGTGTTATCCGACCTCATCGCCGTTTGGTTTGGATGTTCGATGATTTGCATCTATTGATGAGCCAATTGCCTGCCGAGCAGGTGCAAAGTTTTGCTGACCATATGAGGCGTTTGCTTCAAATGTCTAGGCAACTGTTGATGGTGGTAACGCTCCCGTTATCTGCTGAAGAGTTGCTAGTCAGCTTTCGCACCATCGTTCAAGATAGTACCTCTGCCATTCGGCTACCCTATTTCACGCCTGATGAAGTACGCCAATGTGTTGAAGCCTATCTCCCCACAACAACAGTAGACGAACAAGCCATCACCACGCTTTACACCTTCACAGGGGGGCATCCATGGCTCCTCACGGAATACCTAAACTACCCCTCAAACGACCGAAACTCCCCCCCTATGAAAGATATTCAAGGGACGATGAAGGCTTTGCAGGCGCGACACGATGATTTCTTCCAACGACTTTGGGAAACGCTCAATGACCATGAACACACGATCCTTCATGCGATTGCCGATTTGCACAATCAACAGGCGGAAATGGTCATTCATTTCTCGGCATTAGAAAAGTGGTTGCTAGAAAGTGACATCACCTTAGAGGCAGGCGTGGTTCGAGCAACCACTAGAAGCCTCGAATATCAACAGGTGATAACACAAGATGCTGGCGGTTTTCGGGTGATCGTCCGCCTCTTTCAAGCGTGGATTATCCGCCAACGCCCCACCCCAACGAAACCACAGCCCTCACCGCAGCTACAGTATCGGCTGTTATGGGTCATGGTGGGAATAGGGATCATGCTCTTGTTGTTGTGGTTGGTCATCCGTATACAACAAACTCCCCGCCCTAGCGAGGAGTTCATCAATCCTGTTGCTACGGTGACGCTGGGGAACTAACCTGCAGAGATGGGCACGCTAAACTCACAGCGGCTCGTTTCTGCTGTAGAAACACATGTTCCTACCAGATCATCATTGCGTTGGACAAAAAAGACCGCATCACCCGTGCTTCCATTCCAGAAGGCATTCTCGCTGGTGACAGCTAACCAACGGTGACGAGCAATACAATAATCAGGTTGTGGCAACGTTCCAGCATCCGATAGCCAAATCTGGAAACAATCCCCAGAAGGCAAAGCCGTGACGGGGCGCGTACCGTTTGCCCAGCGGTTGGAACGGAAGGAAGCATTCCCACTTTGGAAGAGTAAGTTGCTGATGTCCACCGTCTGCCCAGAAGCGTTCAAAAGAATCAACGTGCGTTGGTCATAGATGAGTGTCACCGCCACCATATTGGGTGCGGGGGTGGCAACGGCTGGCAACACCAAGCCTGCCATCGGATCAGCAGTGGGAGCAACATCGGTAGGCGGAATGTCCGTTAACGTTGGGGCACTGGTTGGCAAAGTCAAGGTTGCGCCATCAGATGGAGTTGGCTCCCCCTCCCCTGCGCCACTGACCACCGCAAAGATCACCAACAACAACACCACCAACACCACCACTCCCGAAATAATCATGGCAATCATTCGATTGCGCTGTTCACGCTCTTTGCGTGAAATCGGTGTGGCTACATTACTAGGTGAGGGGGAGGTATTCTTTTTGCTGGTGACGCGGTTAACGTTGGAAGCCTTCAGTTTAGAAAGCCGATCTTCGATTGTCTCCTCGCTTGATCGCTTGGGTAAGTTTGTTGAAGCACCGGCTTCAGCAGGTTTGGTGACAATCGGGCGTTTAGACGGATCTGCAGCAATGGGAGATTCAATGACCACATTAGCAGTGGAAGTGCGTGCCGTAGGGGGCTTAACACCCGTGCGATCCGCGTCTGACAGCTGTAAGGGTGGGGTGACAGGCTGTGGCAGTTGTGCCGCAGGCATAGGCGGAGGAGTTGGACTTTGCTCCAGATGGTATCCGCTATCAATGAAAGGATTGGATGATTTGCACTGTGGGGGGGCAACGGGAGGGGTAATGCCACCCATCGAAGAAGAGATGGTGGTATCCACATACCCACTCATAGCGAAAGCATGCTCAAGCGCACGAATGAATAATTGCCCGGTTTGATAGCGTTCGTGCGGTTCTTTCTCCAGTGACTTTAAGATCACGGCTTCCACATGCGAGGAGATTGCGGGGTTCAGTTGTGAAGGGGGGGGCGGAGGATCGCTCAAGTGTTTGAGTGCTACGCTCATAGCAGAGGCATCATCAAACGGGACGCGCCCGGTCATCATCTCATATAGGACAATCCCTAACGAATACAGATCACTTTGGGGCACGGCTTGCGCGGATGAGACCGCCTGTTCCGGCGCGATGTAGTGGGCACTCCCAAAGGTATTCCCTACCGTTCCTTCTGGCACATTCAACGCCAAGCCAAAGTCTGTTAGAACAGCTTTGTCATCCTCTTTCGTCACCAAGATATTAGACGGTTTGATGTCACGGTGGATCACGCCTTTTTCATGTGCATAATCTAGCGCGGATGCCATGTGCCGTAAAACCCGTAACATGCGTGTTACGGGGATCATCTCCCCTTTGCGATTATAATCCTTCAAGACTAGGCGTAAGTCGCGCCCGTCAATGAATTCCATCGCCATATAATAATTGCGCCCGTATTGACCAAACTGGTAAATACCGACAATGTTGGGGTGATTCAATTTCGCAATAGAACGAGCTTCGCGTTGGAAGCGTTCATAATATTCTGCACTGTCACTACCCGTAATGAGATGCGTCTCGATCACTTTAATGGCGGCGTAACGGTCGAGGTTTTTGTCATACCCCAGATACACACGCGCCATCCCACCTCGCCCAATCAATGACTGGAGAAGGTAATCGCCTAGTTCTTTGCCAATGAGAGGATCGTTCCCAGCCATGTATAACTTTCTTCTCGCCGCTAAACGGGTAAGTTGAGAAGATTCATTCTAACTTAGCCGTTGTTCCTGCTTTCCTTAACCTTACCAAAGGTTGATAAATAAAGCCACATTGTTTAAGACTTTTCTACAACCAAAACAAAATTCATTTTTCATCTAGCCAATAAGTTATTGTATACTCATCTAGGTCTTTCATCCTAATATCATGAATCTTCAGGTTGAGCATTGTGAGTTCATCCCCAGACATTCCCGAAAACGAACTACGTGAACGTAGCCTAACCATCCTTTCTGCGGCAGCGGATGAGGCGCGTCGGCTAGGTCATGATTACATCGGCACGGAACATCTTTTCATTGCCATCAGCAAAAATAAAGATGGACACACCTCCTTGTTATTGCAACGCGCCGGGTTAAACCCGATGACCGTGCGTAACTCTATTCGGCGTGAGGTGGGCAGTGGGGATGGCGGACATCTTTCCGTTTTACCCCTCACCCCTCGCAGTAGTATGGTGTTGTCTTTAGCCGTATTTTTAGCAGAGCAAGAAGGACACCACGAAACCCAAGAGCGTCATGTTTTGCTTGCGCTGTTGCAAGAGGGAGAAGGCATCGCCGTTCGTAAACTCGTCGAACTTGGGTTCGACCTCAATCATTGGTTACAGAAATTGCTCTTAGAATCTGCTGAAAACCTGTCCATCCATGGCAATTTAGAGAGTAGTGGGTTTGGTGATTTCAGTGATAGCTTCCATATTGAAAGTAGCGCAGAAGTAGCCATGTCAGATAACCAAAGCATCCCCACCCCCCTACTGGACAAATACGGACGCGACCTCATCAAACAAGCCGCCAATGGCAAGATCAGTCGCGTTTTCGCCCGTGAGCGCGAGATTCGTGCGGTGGCACGCACGCTTGCTCGTAGCAAGAAGAACAACCCCCTCTTGTTGGGAGATGCAGGGGTGGGCAAGACGGCGGTGGTTGAGGGCTTAGCCTATGCCATCTTCGCCGGCGAAGCCCCCACTAACCTGCTATCCAAACGCATCGTTGAAATTGAGATTGGCACACTGGTTGCCGGAACCAGTCTGCGTGGGCAATTTGAAGAACGCTTGCTAGGGATTGTTTCAGAAGCATCTCGCTCCGGCAATGTTATCTTATTCATTGATGAGATTCATACCATCGTAGGCGCGGGGGATACCATCGACAGCAACCTAGACGCAGCAAACATCCTCAAGCCAGCTTTAGCGCGGGGGGAATTGATGTGCATTGGGGCAACCACGCATGAAGAATATCGCAAGGCGATTGCGCAAGACCCTGCCTTAGAGCGTCGCTTCCGCACCATTGATGTAGAAGAACCTGACCAAGAAGCAGCCATCCACATTTTGACCGGGCAACGCCAACGGTTAACCAATCATCACGGCATCACCATCTTGGATGAAGCCATCGAAGCGGCAGTTAAATTGTCAATGCGCTATTTAACGGATCGTCGTCTGCCAGATAAGGCACTTGATCTGTTGGATGAGGCTTGCACGCGCATCACCATCCGCACTTTTGCGGTGGATGAAACGGATAACTTCAACGACGAAGTAACCGCACAGGATATTGCCGCCGTGCTTTCAGAATGGACGGGTATTCCCGTTAGCGAGATGACCCAAGCCGACCGCGAACGCTACACCAACCTAGAGAACAGTTTGCGCTCGCGCGTCATTGGGCAAGAAGATGCTGTTGATACGGTGGCTGCCATCATCAAAGCAGGGCGAGCCGGCTTAAATGACCCAAACCGCCCATTGGGAGTTTTCCTGTTTTTGGGTCCATCAGGGGTGGGCAAGACGGAACTAGCGCATGCCATCGCTGAAAATCTTTTCGGAACGGCAGATGCCATCTTACGGCTGGACATGTCCGAGTTTCATGATTCGCATACGGTCTCGCGCTTGATTGGTGCCCCTCCCGGCTATCGTGACACCAGCCAGGGCGGGCAACTCACCGAAGGCTTGCGTCGCCGTCCGTATACGGTGGTCTTGCTGGATGAGGTCGAAAAAGCCGCACCAGAAGTTTTCGACATCTTCTTGCAAGTTTTTGATGAGGGACGCTTAAGCGATGCCAACGGTCGCCCAGTGGATGCACGCCACGCCGTCTTCATCATGACCAGCAACATCGGCACACAAGAGGGGGGTAAACGGCTGGGCTTTGGTGGTTCATTAAGCAACAAGCGCGACTACACGATGTATCTATCCCAGTTCTTCCGTCCGGAATTTCTGAACCGCCTTGACGAGGTGATTACGTTCAATGCCCTCACGCGCGAAACCCTAGAGAAAATCCTTCAATTGCAGTTGCGTGATTTGTATGAACGCCTTGCCGAACAAGGTTTAACGCTCAGTTTGACCCCCGAAGCACGCGAACTGATTCTTGAACTGGGCTATGATCCTGAACGTGGGGCACGCCCGTTGCGCCGCACGATTGATCGGATGATTACCCGCCCGATTAGCAATCTACTCATTAGCAACCAATTCAGTAATGGCGACACCATTCTTGCCCAAGCCGCCCCAGAACATCAAGAAGATGATCTACATCGCCTTGTGTTTGTGAAACAGGAAACGCCCTGATGAACCCACCCAGTAGCGGACGCAAACCCCCTTACCTAACCGATAAAGCCGAACGCACCTTGCTCAGTCAACCCCATACGGAAGACAACAGCGATTTGTTTGCGCGTGATCTCATCCCCAGCATCAGCAAACTGGGGCGGCTTGCTCTCCGTCGGCAAGAGATCAATGATGCGTTCGTGTTAGGCGACTTATGCGCCCAAGCGTCGCTCGATGCACACAATACACTAGCTATAGATTATGTCTCCAAGAGCATGATCGCCTATCAACGTGCCGAGCAACACGCCACCAACAATGTGGATCGCAAGTTGGCACGGAAAGCGTTGCTGGATTATTTGGGTTGGCTGGTGGAGGTGACGCAACATCACCCCACCCAACCCAACATCGGTACATTGTTGTGGGCATTGGCGCAAAATGAGGGGATCATGCCCTCTCAACTGGGAGTTTCCGCCACGCTTTTTGAAGAACTCACCACCCTGTATGTGCATCGCCTAGTCGATACATCGCTCTCCATGCCCAACACCCCGATCATCAGTAAGCCCGTTGATTCGCCTATTGATGAAACCCACCTTGCCCATTCCATGCCTGCTTTGGGAAGCGTGGGAGATACCGCCACCCAATTCCAAGCCTCCTCCCCAACCCGTTCACAGGTGATCTCCTATTCGGTTGACTACACCCATGTTGAGGAGATGACCCACGTTGCCCAGACCATAGCGGATGGAGGATTGCTTTCACAAGACTTCCCACCGATGGATGATGATAGCGAGCATTCTACCGTGATGGCGCAGGCAATCATGGGGGATACCCTCATGGAACAGATGGATGGGTTTGCACTGTTGCGTTCATACCGACGTAACAAACGCCCCCCCATTGAGGGTGAGTTTGATCTTGGTGATCGCATTGATGGGCGTTATGAAGTGGCGGATGTGAAGCGCGGTGGCATGGGCATTGTCTACTTATGTTATGACCACCAAGATAACGCTCCTGTCGCGGTTAAAAGTTTCCAAAACCGCTTCTTAGAAAATGAGCGTGCCGTTGCTCGCTTCACCCAAGAGGCATTGACATGGATTCGCCTTGAGCGGCATAGTCACATTGTGCAGGCTCTGCTGGTACAAAACCTTGCCGGCAAGCCCCACATCATCCTAGAGCATGTCAGCGGACCCGAAGGCTTAGGGAGTGATTTGCGCAGTTGGATTGACCATCAACGCATTGACCTTAAGCAAGCGATTGTGTTTGCCATCCATATCGCGCTAGGGATGCAACACGCCACCTCAATCATTCATGGCTTGGTACACCGTGACTTGAAGCCCGCCAACATCTTGGTGACGCATGAAGGGATTGCTAAGGTGACGGATTTTGGGTTGGTGCGTTCCGTTGATTATGACCTTGCCCCCCTAACAGACTCAAGCAACGATTCTCACATTGATGAAGTTGAACTCACAATGGGGGCGGATGAACGCTTAACTCGCGCTGGGGCAATTGTGGGCACCGCCCCTTATATGTCACCGGAGCAGTGTCGCTCTTGGGATGTTGACCACCGAAGCGACATCTACGCTTTTGGAGCAGTGCTGTATGAGATGCTCACCGGGCGTTACATCTTCAAGGCGCGTAAGTGGGAGGGGTGGCTTTATGCCCACCTGCATAGCACGCCGTTGTTTGATGCTCCTTTTGATAAGCAACTGCCGGACGCGCTACAAGTTTTTGTGCTTGCTTGCCTAGAGAAATCGCCAGAGCATCGCCCACAATCGTGGTCAGAAATTGTTGACCGTCTGTATGACATCTATGTTGATTTGACACATGAAGACCTTCCCCTAGAGGTTTCTGGCACAGAACTAGAAGCACGCGAACTGATGAATAAGGCGTACTCCCTCACCGAGTTGCGACGCTATGAAGAGGCAATTCATGCGTATGACCGCGCCATTGACTTGAACCCTCATGGGGCGTGGGGGTGGGCACGCAAGGGGCGCACCTTGCGCTTACTACGACGCTATCACGATGCCATGCAGGCATACCAAGAGGCGTTACGGCTTGACCCTAACTATGCTTGGGCACTCAATGGCATGGGGATTGTCTTGGAACAAACGGGCGAGGTACAGGCGGCGATAGGCTACTATGATGCGGCGATTGAGCGCAAGCCCAATGACGTGTGGTATTGGTATAACAAAGCCTCCGCATTGATAAAGATTGAACAGTACGACCTTGCCATGACTTTGCTGGAGCAAGCACTAGAACTGACCCCCCATCATGCCCCCACTTGGGGCAAAATGGGGCAAATTCACCGCTTGCGCTCACAGCTCAATCTTGCCATTGAGGCATACGAAAGTTCGTTACGCTATGACCCGGATTATGCTTGGGCACACAACGGCTTAGGCTTGGTCTTGATGGAGACGGGACAGCCGTCACGCGCGACGAATCACTTCCGTCGTGCCACCGAGCTACAACCGTATGATGTCGATCATTGGTATAACTACACCAACAGCTTGATTAAAGTGGGAGACTATAAAGAAGCGTTGGATGTGGCTCAAGCAGCGGTGGAAATTGCCCCAACCTATAGCTTAGGGTGGGCAAAGCTAGGGCATGTCTTGCGCTATAACCAACAATTTCGCCACGCGCTTCATGCGTATAACAAGGCGATTGAACTGCACCCGGATTTCTCTTGGGCATGGAACGGCAAAGGCATTGCCCTAGAACAGCTGGGCAATTTTGAAGAAGCACTGCAATGCTATGAGCGTGTGGCGGAAATCAAAGCCGATGATATTTGGCACTGGTACAACCGTGCCAACGTCCTCATCCGCTTGAAACGCTATGCAGACGCGCTCCCCCTGTTGCAAACCGCGACGCATATTCAGTCAGCACATCATCGCATTTGGGCACGCCTTGCCAATGTGTTACGGCATTTGGGCAAAATGAGTGAGGCACTACAGGCGATTGAACATGCCTTAGAGTTGTCATCGGATTATGTGTGGGCGTGGCACGAGAAGGGGCTGCTGCATGAATTGAGCGGTGATAAATCCACCGCGTTACAAGCCTATCTGAAAGCGCATCACTACCGACCAGATGATCCCACCTTCTTATACGCGCTTGCCAACATCCAACTAGACTTACACGACTATGCCAGCGCGATCACCCACTTACAAAAGCTGGTCGTGCATGATCCCCACAACGCGCGGTATCACGCCAAAATAGGGCAGGCATATCGCAAGAACAATCAGAATGATCTGGCACTGCAAGCGTATGAGACGAGCCTACAGCTTCAGCCCGATTATAGCTGGGCATGGAATGGCTACGGCTTGGTTAAAAGTGCGCAGGGCTATCATGAAGAGGCAATTGCCAGTTTTGAAAAAGCGATCTCGCATGATCGCCAAGATATATGGCATTGGTATAACCTAGCGGAAGAATACATCACCCTCAAAAAATATGCAGAAGCACTTCAAACCCTGCAACAAGGGTTAACGCTACACCCCACCCACGCTGAAAGCCACAGCAAACGCGGGCAAGTCTTGCGCTTGATGGGTGATTATAACGGCGCACTCGCCGCATACGAAACCTCCCTACAGCATCGCGCTAACGATGGTTGGGCGTGGAATGGGCGTGGCTTAACCTTGCAATATCTGGGCAGGCGTGACCAAGCCCTTGCCAGTTTTGAGCGTGCCATTGAACTTTCCCCCCAGACGATTTGGTATTACATCAATCTGATTGACCTGTTGTTAGAGATGAACCGTCGCGCGGATGCGTTGGATGTTGCTGACCAAGCCCTTGACGAAGCCGAACCGCACGCTTTCATCTGGGCACGACGCGGGCAAATCTTGCGCCGTCTACACGAGTTTGAAGCCGCCATCCAAAGTTATGACCGCGCCCTTGAACTCGATCCTAAATATGCTTGGGCATGGAACGGCAAAGGCTTGGCACACAGCGGACAAAAGGATTATCCCAACGCACGCGAGGCGTATCTCAAAGCGGTTGAATTTGCTCCGCATGATACGGGGTTTTGGTGTAACCTGGGAGAATCGCTAGAACATCTCAACCTGCTTGAGGATGCCAAGCGCACTTATCAACATGTGCTGGTGCTTGACCCAAGCCATGAACTTGCACAAAAGAAACTCAACGCTTTGAAACCACGCATGGAATGATTTCGCATGAACAAATATATCTCAATCACATTTATGAGCGGTCCACTAGATGGCAAGATTCTCCGCTTTAGCCAACCTCCCATCGGCACAGAGCGCGTGATCGCCATTGGCAGGCGTGAGGGGTGCGACGTGGAAATTGACTTTGACAATCAAGTCTCACGCTTGCACGCTTACTTGGTGTGCGATAGTGTCCCCGTCACCACCGAAGAAGGTGAGCCGTCGCTGGCGGTTTTGAGTTTTTGGCTAGAAGACCTAGAGAGCCGTAACGGCACCTACTTACACCAACAGTCCCAACCCATTCAAGGGCGCGTGAGCGTACAAGCAGGGGATATGTTCCGCATTGGGCGAACATGGATGCGCTTGGATGTGCCCTTCTCATTTGATACCACCTTCTAAAGAATGGGGGTGCTATGAAAAAGGTAAAAAATGTGATGTCTTTTTTATCACCCTGTCCCCCCCGTATAGAGGGACTTCGTGTTAGAATAACCGTTATGGGCAATTAACTTTAGGCGATGGATTGGTCTTGCGATGCGTTACTGGACACACCTCTTCACAGAAAGCACTTGGCAACAATTTCTAGCGGCGGGCGGAGACATCATCGCTTATCGGCGCAGACGCTGGGCTGTGGTGCAGGAGATGGACGTTGACGATGTGGTCTTGTGTTATCTGATTGGTCCTCGTCGTTTCGTGGGGGTGATGACCGTCATCGGCAAGCCCTACCGCGACAGCAGCGAGATTTGGTTCAGTGGCACTGCCACCACCTGCCGCGTGAATGTGCGCGTGTTGGCACGGGTGGATGAAACCGACGCGCTCCCCATTGAGACCATCCAACAGAAGCTATCCTTCATCTATCGCAACAATCCTGAACGCTCGATTGAAGATCACTTCACCAACGCCCCCATTGAGGAAACCATCAACGATGCCAAGATCATCATCCGCGCGTTGCATCACCTCATCCGAGAAAAACAAACCAGCCAGCTTACGGCTGAACCCTCCCCCGCTATTGAAAGCCAACCCGTGCCCATCGCTGAAGCCATCGCCGAAAGCGCAAGCAACGGCAATCACACCGAGCAAAACAAGGCGAATCTCCCCAAACTGATCCCGCTCAAAATCCGACCGAGCGAGGCAGAACGGGCGAAGGTGGACGCTTATAGTGCAACCTTCAACGAACAAATCCTGCGCGATATGGAACAAACCGACGGGCAAGATGCCCCCCTCGTCCCTCATCAAGAGGATGCCCCCTCACCCATCCCCCATGTTGCCCCCCCAGAAAGCGAGATCACCGAGCTGGATGAGGACACGCTCACGGGGTTCTTCTCACAAGATGCTTCCATTGCTGATCTGGGCGACATGTTTGATCCCTTAGCGGCACTGGATGATGATTTGTTTGAGGATGTGCTTTCGCCCACGCCTGCCGAAGTCTCTCCCCAATTCAGACAGCTAGAACCGCTTTCGGAACATGACACCAACGAGCTAGTGAACACCGAATGGTTTGAGTCCTACAGTGCCGACACCACCATAGAAACTTCCATGAGCGATTTTGAAGAGATGGTCAAGCTGGATATAGCGATGAAAACGGAAGAGCAAGATGTTGCCGCCAGCATGGACTATGGGAGCGCGTTGCTCACCGCCAAAGTTCAGCCGGAAAAGTCGGAGTTCTGGACGGCTTCTGACCGCGATGATTTGTTGGCAAGCATGGAAGCCTACGAAGATCAACCTGAAGATGATGAACAAGCAATAGAATGGTCAACCGAAATGGGTAATCTACAAATTGAAATCCAGCAATTTCTAGTGACATTGGGCTACCGCATGAGTATGGATGTGTGGGTGCCCATGCACAATCAGGCACACCTAACCGATCTGGATGTGCCCATTAACGGGAGGTTGTCGGACACGCTCTCCCCATCCGTGATCGCCACGTTGAAAGATGTGCCGGTGGTGTGGTTACAAGATGGGCAAATCAAAGCCCTGTTTGATATGGTGACTCCTGATAACCTGTATAGTGGGTTGCTACGTCAAGCAGACCTCGCGCTGGTGGACACGCCCCTAGCAGGCATGAGCTACCTCATCACCACGAAGGAGATTCTCCCCTTCATCCGCATGACCCTCAACCGTCCGATCTTCCGCACCAGCACGCCCCCCCTCAACGAACAAACGCACCTTGTGCTATACGACATGCTCTATAACAAGATTGAACAAGTCAACAGTTTGGGCTTGCTAAAGTATTTGCGCCCCGAATTTTTAGACGAGATCAGTAGCGAATTTTAGGACGTTCGTTCGCTTTTCAACACATCGCACCATTGCACAAACCCCACCCAGTCCCTATGCTAGGTGGGTTTTTTATATGCTGTCTGTTTGAAGAATGAAGGTTTTGTGGGAATGAAACGCCTAGCATGGTTGTTCTTTTGGATACTGGGTATCACTTGGGGAAGTTCTTTCCTCTTCATCAAATTGAGTGTAGCAGAACTCCCCACGCTTCAAGTGGTGTTCATTCGGGTTTTTGTGGCGGGGGTGGGGTTGATGCTGTACAACCTTGTGCGTGGCATCCGCATGCCCCTCACCTGGGGGAGCATCGTACCCTTGATGATCTTGGGCATCACCAACAATGCCATCCCGTTTGTGCTGATTACTTGGGGAGAGCATCACATTGATAGTAGCGTCGCCAGCATCCTACAATCCTCCGCCTCCCTATTCACACTGGTGATTGCCCACTTCTTTTTTGAGGATGAGCGCATGACCCCCCAGCGCATTGCCGGGATGGTAGTGGGTTTCGTTGGGGTGATGGTCTTGTTTGGGATCAACTTCAATCAGGGAAGTTTCAGCTGGTTGGTCTTTCTGGGGCAACTCTCGGTGGTGGGCGCATCCTTCTTCTATGCCAGTTCCATCACCTTCAGCCGTAAAGTGCTTTCGCGCACGGGCAGCGCGAAAATTCCCCCCACGATGGTGGCAGGCGTTTCCATGTTGAGTGCCTCGCTGGTGATTGGGATCGGGATGGTGCTGTCGCCTGTGTTTGGGGGAGATGCCCCCTTGTGGTTCAGTCAAGTGAGCGCACAAACCACGCGCTCGGTGTTGATCTTGGCATTCTATAATACGCTCTTTGCCTATGGGATTTTCTATTTCATCGTTGCTTCATTGGGAGCGGCGCGTGCTTCAATGGTGACGTATGTTGTGCCGATTGTCGGCTTGGTGTTGGGCGTGGTGTTCAACAACGAACCGCTCACCCGCAACCTGATCTTTGGCTCGCTATTGATTGTGAGTGGCATCGGCATTGTGAACCTGCCCAAACGCCCCACCACCCCTGCCTAAACCCCACGACAAGCCCCCATC
>JBMOEO010000014.1:0-54694 GCA_049318945.1 Phototrophicaceae bacterium
ATTAAGGGTGTGGATGAAGCGGTCAACTATGCCATTGATAATTTAGACAATCATCCTTTCAACACACTTAAAAACAAACATGCCGACATGATTGCGCAAGTTCGTAACATCATCGACAAAAAGCGTAATGACAAAGTGGTGACGGCGGATGACCTTCAGGTCTTGAATCGCTTTGCCAATTTGGCAGAAGAACGCTTATTCGACGTTCGCCAAGAAAAGCGTTCTTCACGCATTGCGGAAATTGATGCGGTCATATCGACCCTTCCTCCCATTCTTTTCGATATGTCTATCCAACAGTTGGGCGTTTCAAAACCCATTGAAGACAAGTTGGAAGGGCTTGAAAGTGTGGGTGAAGTCATGTGGCGATTCCTCATTGATGAGCATAGCATTGCCCAACGGTTGCGTGGCTTGCCCTCTAGCACCTTTGATTCCCTCAAAGCAGCGTTGGATGATGTCATGATGTCTGCTGTGATGGGTACATTGGTGATTGAACCGCTCAACCAAATCGAAGAACAAGAGAGCCATGACCCCTTATTCCATGATATTATGGGTGGCATTGTTCCCTTTGAGCATACGCGCAATACAACCCCAGCTACATCAACACCTAAAGTATCTGCTCCTGTTGAACCCAGCAGTGAGGAAGAAGTTCCTTCGTTGGCGTTCCCAGATGCCCCCATCAGCGATGAACAATCCGCTTCTGCCCGTCGTGTGCGTTCAAAAGAGCAAGCAGTAGAAATAGTGAATGATCTTTCACAACCACTTGACTTTAATCTGAAACCGACTTTTGATGAGGAAGAGGATGACAAATCAGGAACTGGCAAAAAGAAAGGCAACACCAAAAAGAGCCGTAAATTGGTGTACGATGATGAAAGCGGACGCATGGTTACGAAGAAACAGCGTAAGCGGCGTGGCGGGCGTGAAGACGACTGGAGAGATTTGTACGGATAAATGTTAGGGCAGGAATGGTAGCCAATGCAACCTAAACACATACCGATGCGCTCTTGCAGTGTGTGTCGTGAGCAATTACCCAAGCGTGAATTGATGCGTTTGGTTGTTACTCAAAGTGGGTTGATGCTTGATCCTAGCGGACGATTGGCTGGGCGAGGTGCTTACTTATGCCATAAGACGGACTGTTGGCATCGTGCCTATAAGTCGGAGGTTTTGGCGAAGGCATTACGCTTTGAACTTACCGATCAAGATCGGTCTGTGTTGCTTGAATATGCGACAAACCGAGACAAACAATGAATACAATTTACCCAATCTTAGATCCCCGTAGGCAGAAGTCACCGATGATGTAATCATTTTAAGGGTGCTTCTGCTTTACGGAATCTATTACATCATAAATCGGAGGACGTATGGCGGAAGAAATCCTAATACCAGATTATATAACTGTTCGGGAATTGGCTGATATGATAAAAGCCAGCCCGATTGATGTCATGAAGAAACTCATTGCTAATGGGATCATGGCATCCATCAACCAACAAATTGACTATGACACGGCTTCTATCATTGTTGAAGAATTGGGTTTCATTCCCAAATCCTCAACCGAAGTGGCATTGCAAGACGAGCGTCGTCGCGCGGCAGAATCTCAAACATGGAGAAGAGTTTACACCGACGAACGTCGTGAGAACTTGAAAGTTCGCCCTCCCATCGTCACCATTTTAGGACATGTTGACCATGGCAAAACGACCCTACTTGATACCATCCGTAAGGCTAATGTTGCCGGTGGGGAGGCGGGTGGCATCACCCAACATATTGGTGCTTACCGTGCTTTTCACGGTGGCAAGCAACTAACCTTCTTAGATACCCCCGGTCATGAGGCATTTACTGCTATGCGAGCACGTGGGGCACAAGGAGCGGATATTGCTGTGATGGTGGTAGCGGCGGATGATGGGGTGATGCCCACCACGCGCGAAGCACTCAATCATGTTCGCGCCGCTGATGTGCCGTTCGTGGTTGCTGTCACCAAAGTAGATAAGCCGAACGCAAACCCTGAACTGGTTAAGCAGGGAATGTCTGAACTCAATGTTATCCCCGATGAATGGGGTGGGGAATACATGTTCGTACCGATTGCCGCCACGAAGGGGCAAGGCGTGGAAGACCTTTTAGAGGCATTGTTGTTGCTTGCAGAAGAGCGTGACATTGTTGCTAACCCCAAGGCGAATCCATCTGGTATCGTGTTAGAGGCGCAAATGGATCCTAACCGTGGTGTGATTGCAACCTTACTGGTATTGAACGGCACGCTCAAGCGTGGGGATACCGTGATGATTGGCAACACGTATGGGCGCGTCAAAGCAATGTTTGATGAAAGTGGTAAACCTGTCAAAGATGCTCCACCCTCCACGCCCGTTGCCATCATGGGAATCAGCGACATGCCCAGCCCCGGTGATAGCTTCAATTGGGTAGACACCGAGAAGACCGCACGTAAGCTCATTCAAGAGCGTGAGTCAAATCAGGTTCGGGATGAACAACGTCGTCGCCCAACCCTCGAAGAACTGTTTGCACGCTTTGAAGCTGGCGATACCAAAGAGCTAATCCTCATCGTAAAAGCGGACGTGCAAGGTTCAATCCAACCTATCGTAGAAGGGTTGGAAAAACTGAGTGCGCAAGGCGGTACGGAAAGCATCACCGTAAAAATCCTCTCACAAGAAACCGGCAATATTTCCGAGAATGATGTTAACCTTGCCAGCTCTTCAGGGGCAATCATCATTGGCTTTAACGTGAGTGTAGACAATGCCGCCCAACGGGTTGCCACCAATCTTGGTGTGGACATTCGCATTTACAACATCATCTACAAATTGTTTGAGTCCATTGAATTGGCATTGAATGGGATGTTGGAGCCAGTTTATGAAAATGTTGTCATTGGGCATGCTGAGGTTCGCGCAGTATATCGCATCTCTAAAATCGGTGCTATTGCCGGTAGCTATATCCTTGATGGAGAAGCGCGACGTAATGCGAGCGCACGTATCTTACGCAAGAATCAAGTCATTCTCGAAAAAACAGGGGTCAGTTCACTCAAGCGTGTTAACGATGATGTGAAAGAAGTGCGCTCCGGTTTTGAGTGTGGTATTGGCTTGGCGAACTTCGCCGACTTTCAAGAAGGGGATGTCATCGAGTTTTTTGTCACCCAACGTGTGAACTAAAAAGGATGGGATATGTCCATTAAACAAGATCGCACGTCAGATCGGATTCAGGTTATCTTGAGCGAGCTGTTACGGAAAGAAGTTTCTGATCCGCGCTTGCAATCTGTCACCATCACTGAAGTTAAGGTTGACGTTGAAATCATGGTGGCGAATATCTATGTCAATGCTTTAGGGGATGAAACCCGTCAAAAGCAGGTGATGGGGGCGTTGGCAAAGGCGAGCGGTTTCTTGCGCAAAGAAACCGCCAATCGAATGCGCTTGCGAGCGTTTCCAGAGTTTCGCTTCCATTGGGATACTGCGCTAGAATATGGAGAGAAGATGAACCAAATCATTTCTCGCTTGGATATTCCTAAAGAAACTCCCATGCCAGTACAAAAATCCGAATTAGATAGCTGGTTCGATACGCTTTTTGAGGATGAGGATTAACGAATGAGACCGACTGTGCTTACTGAAAATCATCTTGAATGGGATGAAGCATGGCAAGCAGTGGTGGATGCACAACGTATCTTGATTGTCACCCATATCAAACCGGATGGGGATGCCATTGGCTCTCTGCTTGGGTTAGGTAATGCGTTAGTAGGACTCAATAAACAAGTCGATTTAGCCGTTGATGAAGGCGTACCGGGCTTCTTAGAGTTTTTGCCTAACAGCAATCGCGTCCTTCCTAAACTGACACTAGGGGCGTGGGACTTGTTGATCTCGGTTGATTCTAGCGACGAGGAACGTACAGGATCGGTGGGCGCGTTTGGACGCGCCCACTCCAAACGGGTAATTAACCTTGACCATCACGTCACCAACTTATTATTTGGTGACATTCCCTTAGTGAAGATTGACGCGGTTTCTGCTACGGAAGTCGTGTTCTTGTTGTTGATGCAAAAAGCACCCCAAACCCTTAACCGTAATGTCGCCCTTCCGCTATTGACTGGGTTGCTGACGGATACCATCGGATTTCGCACTAGCAACGTCAACGTAGAAACGCTACATATTGCCATGCAGTTGATGGCGCACGATGTAACGCTCACTGAAGTGACGGCACAGGCTCTTGAGGTGAACACATTCGATACCATCAAGCTGTGGGGATATTCGCTCGCCTCTGCTCAAATCATCAATGGGGTGGTATTCGCTCAAGTGACTCAGGAAGATTTGCGTAGAGCTGGGCATCGAGATGTGTCTGATGCCGGCTTAGTGGGGTTATTGCGCACCATTGATGAGGCGATGATCGCGGTGGTGTTTGTTGAGCTAGAGAGCAAAGATAAAGTGAAAGTTAGTTTCCGTAGCAAAAAGGGCTTTGATGTTGGCTCGGTTGCTCTCGCATTAGGCGGCGGCGGACATATCCAAGCGTCGGGTGCAACGTTACAGGGTAACTTAGAAGAATCTCAAGCGCGGGTTTTGCCCATGCTTTATAAGGTTGCACAAGAAGGTAAATTGGTGATTGAGTAAGCTACCCGCCGTCCCGTATGGATTCATCAATATTAATAAGCCTCTCCACCTGACGAGCCATGATGTGGTTAACCGCGTTCGCCGTAAACTCAACATCAAGAAAGTGGGGCATTCGGGCACGCTTGACCCACTTGCCAGCGGTGTCTTGGTTGTTTGTATTGGGCAAGCAACGCGCTTGAGTGAATACGTTATGGCAAGCCGTAAAGGGTATCGTGCCTGTATAAAATTGGGGGAAACCACCGCAACCTATGATGCTGAAGGTGCTGTCTTAACTTATAGCGATCCAACAGCTATCACGCTGGCGGATGTTCAAGCACAGTTGAGCGCGTTTACTGGTAACATCCAACAACTCCCCCCTATGTATAGTGCCATCAAAATGAATGGGAAGAAGCTGTATGAGCTGGCGCGTGAAGGGGAATCTGTAGAGCGACAGTTCCGCGCCGTTACCATCTATACCTTGACGGTTGAATCTTTTGAAAACCCCTATCTGACTTTGTTGGTTGAATGTGGAAGTGGCACATATATTCGTAGCCTAGCCCATGATCTAGGGCAGACGTTGGGAGTGGGTGGGCATTTGTGTGGGTTAGTTCGCACGCAAAGCGGAGACTTTCATCTTGAGCAATCAGTCACGCTTGAGGCGTTTATGGAAGCAGATGATCCTATACGCTACATCATTCCGCCCTCGCCAGATAGTTTATCCCTCCCTCATATTATTGTGGATGACGCTTCTATTGAGCGAATCAAGAATGGTCAGTCGATTGCCAGTGACTTATCTATGGGCAATCAGATGATTTTAGCTTTCGATCAAGACCACCAGCTAATCGCCGTCTTACAAGCAAATGAGGGCAGCCTGAAGCCCAATAAGGTTTTCGTCTCTCACTAACGAAGGATAACTTCTGAATGCGTTATGCCAGTGATCTATCGCAAATTCAGTTAGATAAACCCTCTATCTTGGCAATTGGAGTCTTTGATGGCGTACATCGTGGGCATCAGTTTCTGATTTCTCAATTGGTTGAAACCGCCCAGAAATGTGGGTGCTATGCCGGCTTGCTCTCTTTCCATCCCCATCCTGACACCGTTTTACAAGATGTTCCTAAGCGTTACTACCTGACGACTGAAGCCGAACGCTCAACTTTGCTACAGTCGCTTGGGTTAGATTTTGTCGTGATGCACCCTTTCAATCCAACCGTGATGCGCATGCCAGCCCAAGACTTCGTGAATCAGCTGGTTACATACCTACAAATTCGGACGCTTTGGGTGGGGCGTGACTTTGCGTTGGGGTATCAACGCGAGGGGAACGTGGCATATTTAACCGAGTATGGACAGCAAGTAGGCTATACGGTTGTCGCCCTAGATTTGGTTGACCAAAGCGGACAGGTGATTAGTGCCACCACGATTCGCCAAAAGCTGGCAGAAGGGGAGGTAGAAGGCGCAAATGAATTGCTTGGATACGCATATCAGCTAACTGGAACGGTCATACACGGTTATAAGCGTGGGCGACAGATCGGCTTTCCAACAGCCAACATCGAAGTCCCACCCGATAAAGTTGTTCCTCGCAATGGGGTATACGCTACTCGGCTTCAAGTGGGGGGGCGTTGGTATGTTGCCGCTACCAACGTAGGGATGAACCCTACGTTTGGTAATGACCACCTTTCCGTTGAGGCGCACATTCTTGACTTTGACCAAGATATTTATGGCGAACAGGTGCAGCTAACGTTTGAATCCTTCTTGCGCCCAGAACTGAAGTTTAACGGTTTAGAGGCGTTGATTGGTCAACTCAAACAAGATGTTGAACAAACTCGCCAACTCTTGACCACACGCTAATCCTCTTTGGGCATGTAATAGCCAAAGCGTCGCATTAAGGCTTGGTCGTTGCGCCAGTTCTTGAGTACCTTCACGTTTAAGAATAGTTGAACCGATGTATCAAACAGTTGTTCAATCTCTTGGCGGGATTGTGTACCAATGGCTTTTATCATCGCGCCTTTGTTGCCAATGATAATCCCTTTTTGAGAGTCACGCTCAACATAGATGGTGGCATAAATTTCGTATTTCCCATTTGCCTTCTCAGTGAACTCATCAATCCCAATGGCGACAGCATGGGGGATTTCATCATGGGTGGTGAGAATGATCTTTTCACGCACGACCTCTGCTGCAATGAAGCGTAAGTTTACCTCGCTAACTTGATCGGCAGGATAGTAGCGCGGACCCGGTGGCATGTGTGCAATCACCCGCTGTTGTAATTCTTCCACCCCATTCCCTTGTGTCGCACTCACCAACAACGCACTTTCTGTTTTGAGCAGAGCGGTGAATTCTGCTATGCGTGTGGGTTGCTGTTCTACCTCAACCTTGTCACATTTGTTCAAGACCATGATGATAGGCGTATGAACATTCGTTAGCATGTTAGCGATTTGTTGATCTTCTATCTGTGGCGGAAAAGACAAATCCACAATCCACAATACCAAGTCCGCATCACCAAAGGTTTTACGGGCGGCATCTACCATATACTGCCCTAATGGGTGGTGGGGTTCATGGATGCCGGGGGTGTCAATGTAGACCAGTTGGTAGTGGGGTTCAGTCACAATCCCCAATTGTTGGCGACGAGTCGTCTGTGGCTTGGGGGTGACGATGGCGATCTTCTGTCCAACGATACGGTTTAAGAGGGTGGATTTTCCAACATTTGGGCGACCAATCACCCCAATAAAGCCGGATCGGTGGTCAGCTGGTAGGTCATCGTTGAAGATGCTATCCATATCATTCATGAGGGGAGTCGCTTTCAAAAGTTGTGGAACAAGCTACATATTGCATAACACGGTTGGATATGGATTGGGTGGTAATGATACGGCTCAGTTTGCCGATTGGGTGAATGTCATCTGATGGGCTATAGATCAACGGGACGGGCGCAAGGCTAAAGTCCAATTTTTTGATGACGATCATTTCATCTTCCCCATCATTGCGATAACCGAAAACTTCTCCGCGTGGATACAAGTTGCTCTTGCTCAATAGAAATTGCCATGCGTCTTCAGCGTTCAGCAAGTCCCCATAATCCAGCGCGACCAACCCCGGCACAACACACACGTGCGGTTTTCCTAAGTAGGGAATGCCATAGCGCACCATCCATTCCCCTGTTCCAATGAGTTCATGTGCGTGTTCGGTGGGAATAAAGTCACACAATACGAACGTTTCATCCATCCGAATGAGTACCCCATCCAGACGATCCCCGATGGGGTGACGGTCAAGTTTAGCCATTAATGGTTATGGTCATGACCGGTATAGTGGGGTTGATTGATGTCGTCGAAATGTTTGTGAGGTTGTGCTACCCCAAACCAACCGACGCTGGCAAGAATCAACATGGCTAGACCACTGAAGAAAGCTAGGCTAATCACACTGCTAGAAGCACTTGCGCCTTGTATCACTCCTACCCCAAGCGCGATTGACATGATGAAAAAGCCCGTTCCACCAATGATGGCAAGCCAAATTAAAAGTTGTTTTTGTGAAGGTTGTTGTGTTGGATGGCTCATGTAAACATTCTCCATTGTTGTAGATAGGTGCTTGTCTAAATTGTGGGCTTTAGTATACTCGAAGTCTTGCGTAAAAGTGATACAAATCTTATGAGGTGTCTATGCCAGTTGAGCAGGTTTACCTTATCCGCCATGGTGAAACCGATTGGAATGCAGAACGACGTTGGCAAGGTTCTATCCCCACTGAACTCAATTCGTTAGGTTATCAACAAGCGCGATTACTGGCACAACACTTGTCGCCTATTGCTTTCTCTGCCATCTATGCCAGCGACTTGCCACGCGCTTATCAAACCGCACAAGCTCTAGCAGAATCTTCACAACAAACGGTACACATTGAAGCTGACTTACAAGAAGTCAATGTAGGTATTTTGCAAGGTTACACTGGGGATGAATTGCGCATGCGCTACCCCGATATTTTCGCCGAATGGCTTAACGGTAGCATGGACTTTGTTCCACCTGATGGCGAAAGCCGACGCGACGGGCAAATACGAATGGCGCGAATCTTTGATGTGATTGTTGCCCGCCATGATGGAATCGTGGCGATGGTTTCGCATGGGGGGACGATTCGCCTGTTGTTGCGTGCTTTGTTCAGCAACCACCAAGCTATTCAAGACGATCAATATACCCTTCCCAATACATCGTACTCGCGCTTGGTACGCACCATTGATGGAGCGTGGACGGCGCATGAACTGGGTGTGACTCCCCACTTGTTGCCTTCTCAAGGGAATGATAACCAGCGCGTATTATAGTTATCTCATTTTGAGAGGTTAGCTACTCACTTTCAAACGATTCTTTGCTAAAGTTAAACGCTATCTTTTAATTTTATGAATGCTAATCCACATGGAGACTGAATAATGGCTCGTCGTAACAAAGTTACCGTTGTAGGTGCGGGTAATGTTGGGGCAACTTGTGCAACTTGGATGGCAGCAAAAGAACTTGCTGATGTCGTCTTGGTTGATATTGTTGAAGGCGCGGCAAAGGGGAAGGCACTGGACTTGCTCGAAGCCGGTCCCGTATTGCATTTTGATATTAACATTGTTGGCACAAGCAACTACGAAGAAACCGCAGATTCAGATGTTGTGGTCATCACCGCCGGTGTTCCACGCAAAAAAGACCCCGTAACCGGTCAATTCACTAGCCGTGATGATTTGGTCAAAATCAACCAGAAGATTGTTGGGGATGTCACCAAAGAGATCGCCCATTATTCTCCCAACGCCATCATCATTGTGGTATCCAATCCGTTGGATGCGATGTGCCATGTTGCTCTGCATGAAAGCGGTTTTGAATCCCATCGCGTGATCGGTCAGGCTGGGTCTTTGGATACTGCTCGTTATAAGACCTTCTTGGCAATGGAATTAGGCGTGAGTGTTCGTGATATTCATGGCATGGTTCTCGGTGGACATGGCGATACGATGGTGCCCCTCCCACGTCATACTTCTGTCGCCGGCATCCCCGTTCAAGAATTGATTGACGACGAAAAACTTCAAGCGATCATTCAACGTACCCGCCAAGGGGGTGGGGAGATTGTCGGCTTGTTAGGCTATAGCGGTTATTATGCTCCTGCTGCTGGAACGGTTGAGATGGTAGAGGCGATCATCAAAGATCAAAAGCGCGTCATTCCTTCTGCTGTGTATTTGAGCGGTCAGTATGGTTATGATGGGTTGTACATCGGTGTGCCTGCAGTGTTGGGCGCAAAGGGTGTGGAACGCATCATCGAGATGGAACTCAACGAAACCGAAAAAGGCATGTTGGACTACAGTGCCGATGCGGTTCGTAGTGTGGTACAAGTTTTAGGTTACTAATTCTTGCATAATAGATAACACTGAAGGGGTGAAGGGCTTCACCCCTTTTTGATTGAAACGAGACGATACGGAATGAAACGTGCGCTGACATTGCATGAAGGCATCGCCATGATTGTCACCGACCTACATGGGAATGCTGAAGCCTACAACCAAGTGAAGGCACAATTTCTGAAGCACTATGATAAGGGGGAGGTGCAGTACCTCATCTTGTTAGGGGATTTGATTCACCCCACTCACCCCAAAAACCCTGATGCTAGTTTGAATATGCTGATGGATGTAATGGGGTTGCAAGAACAACTAGGCAAATCCACCGTGATGATGCTGTGTGGCAACCACGAAATGCCCCACATCTATGGGCAAACCCTTGCGCGTGGTGAGGTAGAATATACACCCGCATTTGAAGCCGCGCTTGCTCGCTTAGAGAATTCCGCCACCGCCACCTATCGACGCGCGGAAGTGATTCAATTCTTGAGCGATCTACCCTTCATGGTTTTCACAATGGGGGGGGTATTGCTAAATCATGCTGGCGCAACACCCATCATCCAAGATAAACGCACTACCCTCACCCTGTTGAACTATGACCATCAAACTGTTATTGATGAGATGGATCGCATTTTAGATAACTATGACCTCAACCATGCCCGCAAACTCTACGCTGCTAAAATCGGCATGAGCTATGATATGGCAGTGTTGCACTATCTTGCCGTAACCGACCAACATAGCCCACGCTATAACAACCTATTGCGCACCTTTGTCTCGGAAAACATTGCGGTCTATAGGCTTTTGTGGGAATTTCTCTTCGCACGCAATGAGCAAGACATCAGCCCACGAGAATATGAGCGCGTGTGTGAACGCTACCTAGAATGTTTTTCTATGGTTGCCGAACGCCCCCTTAAGGTGATGGTTGCTGGGCATATTCCTGTTCGGGGAGGGCATCAGGTGGTCAACAGCTACCATCTCCGTTTAGCAACTCACGCTCATGCCAATCCCCAAAAAGGTGGGCAATATCTCTTGTTGGATTGTGCCCAGCCTATTCAACAGGCACGGCAGTTAACCGCGCATTTACACCCGCTCCAATAGGGTTTAGCTCAAGAACGAACCTATGAAGTGACGATAGCCATTGATAAAGGCTTGGATGGGGAGGGGCTTGCCACCTGCTATTTGTAGACGTGTAGGCGCGTAAAGCCCGTCAGCCGTGCCAATGACGATTTTATTCCCTATCTGCTTGACCAAGCCAACCTCACCGCTCCCTTCAATGGGGCCACCTTCTAAGACAATGAGTCGCTTTTGATTCCAGCTACAATAGCTACCCGGCCACGGGGTGAAGGCGCGTACCTGACGATCAATCTCAATAGCAGGTCGATTCCAATCAATTGCCCCTTGTTCCTTCTCAATTTGTGGGGCGTATGTGGCAAGGGTATCATCCTGTACCTGTGGTTGAATCTCTCCGTTTATGTAGTTGGGAAGCGTTTCAATCAACAAATCAGCTCCCATTTGAGCAAGGCGGTCATGTAACGATTCACCGCTTTCTTGTGGAGAAAGCGGAGTACGACGCATCGCTAGGCTGGGTCCTGTATCTAACCCAGCGTCCATCTTCATAATGGTGATGCCCGTCTCCTCATCCCCATGAAGGATCGCCGCTTGGATGGGAGAAGCACCGCGCCATCGCGGTAGAAGCGAAGCATGCACATTGATGCTGCCATGTGTGGGGATGTCTAACACGGATTGGGGGAGCAGTTGCCCATAAGCAGCGACAACATACACAGTAGGGATGCCTAAGTCTTTTAGCGCGTTGATGGAATCTTCATCGCGTAGCACTTCTGGTTGAAACACGGGTAACTCGTGTTGTAGGGCAAGTTGTTTAATGGCAGAGTATTGCACTTTCTGGTTGCGCCCAGCGGGGCGGTCGGGTTGGGTGACAACACCCAAGACCTGAAAATGGTCGATTAGCCCTTTCAATAATGGGATTGAAAAATCTGGCGTGCCCATAAAAATGACAGAAATCATCGTATTTGCTCCGTTTGTTCAGTAGGATATCCCCTTCATTCTAACTGTGTTATAATCACAAACCATGTTAAACCGCGTAGACTCACCATGAAAAAACGTTGGCACATTGCCCCTCCCATTCCGTCCTCTATCCTCCAACACTTCAAGGGGATTAGTCCAATCGTGGCACAAATCCTCTATAATCGTGGCATCCAAGATTATCCAACCGCACTTGCCTTTCTCACCGCAGAGCGTCACACATCTTATACACCGCTCAAGATGGCTGATATGTCTAAAGCAGTTGGGCGGATTCGCTTTGCCATTCAACGCCAAGAATCCATTGTCATCTATGGGGATTTTGATGCGGATGGGGTGACATCTACGGCACTCATGGTAGAAGTCTTAGAATGGCTGGGCGCAAAAGTGCGAGCATACATCCCACATCGTGTTGATGAAGGGTACGGGTTGAATGTGGATGCACTAAAGACCCTCAAAGACAGAGGGGTCAAACTGATAATCACGGTGGATTGCGGCATTCGTTCGATAGAAGAAGCCGAAGTTGCCAAGCGTTTGGGCTTAGACCTCATCATCACCGATCACCATTCACTGGGGGCGGACTTGCCCGATGCCCATGCCGTCATCAATCCCAAGCGCGATAAGCCCCCCGTAGAAACCATGTTAGCGGGGGTTGGTGTGGCGTATAAACTAGCGGAAGCGTTGTTGAACGCACACTATGCCAACGATAAATCAATCACTGCGAATCGTGCACCTTTTGATTTGGACAGCTTATTAGACTTGGTGGCGATTGGCACGGTGGCGGACTTGGCACCTTTGGATCGTTTAGAGAATCGTTTACTGGTCAAAGGGGGACTTCGGCAAATTCGGCTTGCCCGTCGCATAGGATTGCGACATTTGTTAGAGGCATCAGGAGTGGCACCAGCTAAGGTAGGGGCAATGGAGATTGGCTTCAACATCGGTCCGCGCATCAATGCCGCCGGACGCTTAGAGAGTGCAATGTTGGCGTATCGTTTGCTCCATAGCACGGACGAGAAAGAAGCTGCTGAATTGGCACTTTCCCTGCAGGAATTAAATCAACAACGCCAAAGTCTCACTCGTGAGGCACAAGAGCGCGTCCGTGAGCAAATGCACACTGAACCGCGCGACGATCAACCGCTCATTTTTGCCGCTCATGCCAACTTTCCACAAGGCATTATCGGGTTGGTTGCCGGCAGGTTGACCGAAGAATATTTCCGCCCATCGGTGGTGTTGCGTTTGGGGGAGGAAGAGAGCCACGCTTCTTGTCGTAGCATTCCCCAATTCAATATCACCCATGCTTTGGATGAATGCTCTGATTTGTTGATTCGGCATGGGGGACATGCCCAAGCCGCCGGCTTCACCATCCATAATCACAACATCCCCTCCCTCCAAGAACGCCTACAAGAGATCGCCACCAAATCATTGGGGGGGCAAGAACTCATTCCAACGCTTAATATGGATGCGATGCTTGATTTGGATCAGCTTAGTGAGGAGTTATTCGATGAGCTTCAACAACTGGAGCCAACCGGACACGATAACCACACCCCGCTATTTTGTGTGGAGGGGGTGCGCGTGGGGGAAGCAAAGCGTATCGGGCGTGACGAACAACACCTACGGCTTAGGTTACAGGGCAGATACAAGAATTTGGACGCTGTTGGATTCGGATTAGGGGATTGGGTAGATCAACTCCCGTCACGTGTTGATCTGGCATTCCAGCTAGAGATGAACGAATGGAACGGAAAGCGTACCCTGCAATTGAATCTTAAAGATATTCGTCCTCATGGAGAAAACGCAAGATGAAATGGATTCAGCGCATTTCCATCATGATCCTATGCTTGATGGGGGTTGAAGGGTTGTCAGCACAAGATCAACGCTTCGGTATTGTCGAAGGATTCTGGTTTCCCGAAGTCACGTGTGATTTAGGGGTGGGTTGGGAGCGGATCATCTTCAATTGGGAACAACATCAACCTACCAATCCAACGGACTGGCATACTCTCAACATTGATGATCGTTGGCTCAAATCGGCTAACGCCTGTCAACGTGAGGTGGTTGGGTTGCTTAAGCACACCCCCGACTGGGCGACTGAGGGCTTGACAGGGGCAGGTGTCCCAAGTGGGTTAGATCTGCCCGTAGATGACCCACATAACTACTGGGCAAACTTTGTCCGTCAAACCGCCTTTTACTATGCTCCACGTGGGGTACATCGTTTCATCGTGTGGAATGAGCCGGATATTGCTTCGGATACGTATGGCTATGAGTTTGAAGGGGAGGTCGAGGATTACGCACAGTTGCTTAAGTCTGCTTACCTTGCCGCCAAACAGGGGAATCCCTCTGCGCAAATTCATCTTGCTGGCACAACCTATTGGCATGATGTCAATGCAGGGCGTGCCTTATATTTGGAACGCCTGTTACAAACCCTTGCTAAAGACCCCGATGCTGTGAAGCATGATTACTATTTTGATGCCGTCAGCCTGCATATTTACTTCCGCACGGATTCCATTGTAGATATTGTAGAAGCCACTCGTGCTGTGTTGGCACGCTATGGTTTAGAGGATAAGCCCATTTGGATCAATGAGTTTAATGCTCCCCCCACCCAAGACCCGTTATGGCAGGTTGACCGCCCAACTTATCCGTATACATTAGAGCAACAATCTGCCTTCATCGTACAGGCTAGTGCGCTATCCTTCCCTTTAGCGGTTGAACGCCTTGCCGTCTATAAACTGTTCGATCAAGACTTACTACCTAACCAAGAATCTTTTGGGTTGCTCCGTCCAGACCAAACCGCACGCCCTGCTTTCGATGCCTATCGGGCGGTCATTCAGCACTTTGTACAGGTTCGACAGTCAGCATTTTATCAAACTGACACGCTCGATGCAGTCATGATGCAACACGAAAACGATACCTATACCTTGGTGGCATGGGCGCGAACCGATCAAGCAGTTGAATTGATGCTTGAGCATGACACGGCGACTCCCGTCACTATCCATCAGATCGCGTTAGATGGAACATCCGAACGCATCCCTTTAGGCTCAACAGGGTTACAATGGATATTGATGCCTGCTTTGTGCAATGGGCATGATTCATCTGTACCGTGTCCTGTTGGGGGCGTACCTCTCATCCTCTCCCAACTTCCAGCAGGGATTACGGTTTACGAGAACGATCCTATGGGTAAAATACCACTTGATTTCAAATTTGGAGCGAACGAATAACATGGGTGATGAACTTACCATAAACGGTAAATCCTTCTCATACGGTGGGCAAGCAGTCATTGAGGGGGTCTTGATGCGTGGAGCGCACACCGCCGCAGTGGCTTGTCGCAATCCTAAAGGGCAAATTGTCATACACGAAACACCCCTTAACCAACAGTTGTATCGCGGTTGGATCATCAAAACCCCTTTCTTGCGTGGGTTAGTTTTATTGTGGGATGCGATGGGTTTGGGAACACGCGCTCTGATGTGGGCGGCAGATATTGCGTTGGACGAAGAGGGGGAGGATACCCCTTCCTTCGATGGTGCGCTTGGATGGGGAACGATCGCGTTGTCACTGTTGATGGCGGTTGGTCTATTCTTCCTGATTCCGCTATTCACCTCGCGCGGGATTGAAGCCGGCTTAAGCATGATTTTAGCGAATATGAGTGAAGAGTCTTTCTTGCGTCATTTCTTGACCAATTTGTTAGAAGGGCTTGTGCGCTTGTTCATGGTGGTGGGCTACATCTGGTTGATTGGACGCATCCCCGATGTGAAACGCTTGTTTGGCTATCATGGCGCAGAACACAAAACCATCAACGCTTATGAAGCTGGCGCAGAACTTACCCCTGAAATTGTTCAGACATACCCCATTGAACATCCTCGTTGCGGTACAGCATTCTTGTTGAATGTGGTTGTTGTCAGTGTGTTGGTCTTTGCGCTGGTCGGCGATCCCGGCTGGATATTGTTGATCCTATCCCGCATTGTGTTGATCCCAGTGGTCGCTGGCATTGCTTACGAATGGTTGCGCTGGTCTGCTAAACACATGCACAATCCTATCGTTGCCATCTTGATTAAACCCAATCTTGCGCTTCAGCATCTGACAACCAATGAGCCTGATTTAGGGATGATTGAAACCGCAATCGTTTCCTTCAAGCGCGTTCTACTGGCAGAATCGCTCATCACCGAAGCGGAAGCTGCTATTCCAGAAGCGCGTCCAGAATACGCTTCTCCCACTTTTGCAACGCAATCTGCTAAGTGATATGGGTGGGTAGGATAGATATATCCTACCCCACTCGTACAACTCTATCTTTCGTTCAGTAGACGCTTCAACTCATAAATCGTGGTGAGTGCTTCTAGCGGACTTAGGGCATTGACATCAATCTTGCGGATGGTCTCCACTACCTCTTGAAACTCCTCAATCTGCTCGATAATCGGCTGGGTTAAGTCTGCCTCATCATCGAGGGCAACAGGCGTGGGGGGGATTTGTGTAGGGGGTTCAACACGAAAACTGCTGGAGGTTCGCTCTAAGTGGGTCAGCAATTCGCGGGCGCGTTTGATAACCCACGAAGGCATGCCGGCAATTTGGGCAACATGCACCCCATAACTTTGATTTCGTCCCCGTGTTCTGCTACCGTGACATTGTAATTGATGCAACGGGGGAGGATGTTTGGTAGCTCAGTTAACTCATGATAATGGGTAGCAAATAAGGTACGAGTGTTCAGATGGGGGCTATTGTGAATGTATTCAATGACCGCTCTGGCAATTGCCAACCCATCATAAGTGGAAGTTCCCCGCCCAACCTCATCTAAAATCACTAAACTGCGTTTAGAGCTACCAGAAAGCAACCGCGCAGTTTCGACCATTTCCACCATGAAGGTACTCTGACCGGCATGGATTTCATCTTGTGCGCCAATTCGCGCAAAGATGCGATCTGCCACCCCGATGATGGCTTCTTGTGCCGGCACGAAACTACCAATTTGTGCCATCAACATGATGAGAGCAACCTGCCGAATGTAGGTGGATTTGCCCGACATATTCGGACCGGTGATGATATGAATGCGAGATTGCTCATGAAATAGGGTGTCATTGGGCACATAGCGCGTTTCTTTGCTCATGCCAATTTCTACGACGGGGTGTCGCCCAGCAGTAATTTTCAGAACGTTCTCTGCTGTAAGAGTCGGACGAACATAACCTTGCCGAACCGCCACTTCTGCCAACGATAGCAAGGCATCCAGATGGGCGATTGCTTCAGCCGTTCGCAAAATCTGCTGACTGAATTGCCCAACCTGTTCACAAATATCGTTAAACAATTGGCGTTCAATCGCTAAAATTTCATCTTCGGCATTGAGTACCAACGTCTCATAGTCTTTCATTTCTGGTGTGATGAAGCGTTCTGCGTTGACGAGCGTTTGTTTGCGGATGTATTCCGCTGGTAGCTGGTCAGATTGTATACGACTGACCTCAATGTAATAACCGAAGACTTTGTTGTAGCCCACTTTTAATTTGGGATTGCCAGTGCGTTGGCGTTCCACGCTCTCTAAATTGGCAATCCAGTCCCGTGCATTCTTGCTGCGCTCCAACGTGTGATCCAGCTCGCTTGAATAACCTGCCTTAATCGTCCCGATGCTATTCATCATCACAGAAGCATCCTCAGCGATGGATCGTTCAATCAAGTTCACCACGTCCTCGCATGAATCTACACGAGAAGTGATTGGGTCGAAGGGTGCAAGACCCATCAGGTGTTCTTGTATTTCGGGGATAAACCGTAGGGCGGTTGCCAAAGTGAGGAGGTCGCGCGGGTTTGCCTTACCAATGAGCACACGGTTGGTCAAGCGTTCTAAGTCGGGTATCTCTTTTAGTCCCTGCTGTAAATGAGCGCGAAGGACAGCATCTTGAGTGAGGCAAGAAATCGCATCATAGCGTCGGTTAAGCCGTTGTATCTCTAGCAAGGGTTGGCTTAACCACGTGCGTAGGAGACGCGCCCCCATCGGGGTGAGTGTTCGATCTAGCACGCTCAACAGACTGCCCTTATTGTTGCGCCCCCGTAGCGTCTCGGTGAGTTCCAAGTTACGGCGCGTGAAGGGGTCTAGTACCATGAAGGTACTGGTGGTATAGGTTCGAATCTTGGTGAACTGGTTGAGTTGGGTACGTTGCGTTTCTTTGATGTAGGTCAGGATGGCACTGGCGCATCCCGTCGCTAACGGGAGACTTTCTAAGCCGTAGCCTTCTAGGGTTGCCACATTGAAATGATCTTTGAGATGTTGTCTACCGCGCACAATCTCAAATTTCCAGTCCGCTTGGCTACTCAAATGGATCCCTTGTGGGAGCGTCACCCCACGCTTTGCCCACGCCTCCGGCATGATGATCTCTTTGGGCATCAAGCGTGTTAGCTCTTCTAAAACCAAGATGGCAACGTTCTCATCTTTATCCCCCCCTAGTTCAGTAACGGCAAATTCCCCTGTGGAGATGTCAGCATAGGCAATGCCAGCTTTTTTCCATTCGCCTGTTTCAGGGTTGCCCCCCGGTAGAAGAGCCAGTAAATAGTTGGATTGGCGATCAGTCAATAAACTAGGTTCAAGCACGGTGCCGGGTGTGATGACGCGCGTCACCTTGCGCTCCACCGGACCCTTGCCAGTGACGCTACCAACTTGGTCGCAAACGGCGACGTGATAACCCCGTTCGATGAGTTTGGGGATGTAGCTATCAACAGCATGGTAGGGGATGCCTGCCATCGGAATGCGCTCATCTCCCTTTCCGTTGCTACGCCCTGTTAGGGCAATGTCTAGCTCACGCGAGGCTATCTTGGCATCTTCATCAAACATCTCATAGAAGTCCCCTAACCGAAACAACAAGATACATTCAGGATGTTGGGCTTTAATGTCAAGATATTGTTGGCGAGCAGGGGTGTTATTTCCCATCATGGGGATGCCTTACCTTTTACGTCTGAACTGTTTGGTGGGATAATGGTATTGTATCAATATAGATAATCAATTCAACGGCATAAGGGAATTTATTATGATGGATGGCAAAATCGTTATTGGAGTAGACTTGGGCGGAACACGCCTGCGGACGGCGCAATTGGATACACGGCTCAATATCCTTAAGCGCGAGGAGACCTTATCGCTGGCGCATGAAGGACGGGACGCGCTCATTGAACGGATTAAGCAACAAATTCGGATGGTCTTGCCTAGTGACTTTTCTCAAGTGATGGGGATAGGTATCTCTGTTCCGGGTCCATTGAACCCACTGACTGGCGTAGTGGTTGCTCCGCCGAATCTTCCCGGCTGGCATAACGTCCCCTTGCAACAGATTCTACAAGAGGAATTTCCTTGTCCCATTTATCTAGGCAATGATGCTACGGTTGCTTGCCTTGCGGAAACTTTGCGAGGGGCAGCGCAAGGCTATCGCCATGTCATCTTCATCACCGTTAGTACCGGTGTTGGGGGAGGTGCTGTGGTGGATGGGCTATTGCTCTATGGTAGATCGGGTTTAGCAACCGAGTTTGGACATCTGGTCATCATTGCTGATGGGGAACATGTTTCCTCAATTGAACGGGAAGCCGCTGGTCCTGCCTTGGTTCGCCGAGTCAAACGTCTTCTTGCTGAAGGGCAATCGAGCATGATTACCGAAATGGTGGACGGAAACTTTGAAGACCTTCATGGCGGACAGATTGGTGAAGCTGCTTTACTGGGAGATGCTGTTGCGTTGAATGCGGTTAACTATTCCGCCCATATCATGGGCTTGGGAATTGTAACGCTTTTGCATGCCTTTAACCCTGAAATCATTGTGATGGGTGGGGGCGTAGTGAACGGATTGGGGAACTTGTACCTTGATCCCATGTGGCAAACCATCCGTAAGCATGCTTTGGATGCTGCTTATTGGGAAGATTTGGTGATTGCACAGGCTACGTTAGCCGAGGATGTGAGTGTAATCGGAAGCGCGTCTTTGGTCTTAACAAAGGGCGGGCTGACCAATGTCTCTGAAGTTGCCCAATTGATTATGGGGCAGGGCTAACCTGTTTCTAGGGAACGTGGTGTTATACTTCCCATCAAGGCAAGAGAAACTAGACTTATCAAGCGGTGGTTATGCTAACTGTATATGATGCGCGTGTTCGTCAGCGTGATTTTCTATTAGAGATTACTCGCGCCCTCACTGCCCAGTTGGATTTGGCAGAGGTGCTCAAGATGGTGCTTCATGCTTCGGTGGTGATGTTGGCGGGGGAAGTTGGGTTCATTGCCTTGCGAGAGTCTGGCGCGTCTTTTCGCGTGCGTGCCACACTCGGCATTGATCTTAAACATCTCTCTGAATTATCAAATTATCTCGCTGACGTACAAGTTAAAGAAGACGGCACCTTAGATAATGAAATCCTAAATGACCAACTCAAATCACTGGGCGCGATGCTCAACCCGAAGTTGCGACAATCGGTTGCTTTGCCACTCATGATTGCTAGTGAGCCACTGGGGCTGTTGGTAGTATTTCGCCAGAACAGGGGGAAGGCTTCTGTGGATGATTTGCAAATGCTACAGAGCTTTGCCGACCAAGCGGCTATAGCTGTTCACAATGCCAAACTGTACGCCCAGGTAGAACAAGAGCGACGACGCTTGAGCGCGATCCTAGAACATAATGCGGATGGCATAATGATCTTGAATACCCAATTGAGCATTATGAGCTTTAATCACGCGCTAGAAAAAATCACCGGCTGGAAAGCAGCGGAAGCCTTAAACCAACCTATTGATGTTGTGTTCCAATGGGGACGCAAGGATGAGGGGGATCTATTCGAGGCGATTGCCGAAGGATTCCCCTTTCGAGATTGGGATGAAGAAGAACCCCTTTATGTGCAGGGTGACTTGATTCGTAAGGATGGCTCTCAAGTGAGCATTGGCATTACCTACGCCCCGCTCTTCAATCGAAGTGGACAATGGGTCAATTTGATCGCCAATGTGCGCGATGTGACAAACTTCCGCCGTGCTCAAGAGCTACAAAATATTTTCGTTTCCACCATCTCGCATGAGTTACGCACGCCTATTACACTCATCAAGGGATATGCCAGTACCCTGAACCGCGATGATGTCGTTTGGGATCCACAAACTTTACACGATGGACTCACCGTCATTGAAGAAGAAGCTGACCGTTTGAATGGACTGGTGGACAATCTTTTGACCACCAGTAAATTACAGGCACAGCGTCAATTAGACATTCATCTCGATACGACAAATCTACTAGATGTCATCCAGCGTGCCGTAGAACGTCTGTCCACACAATCGAGCATTCATCAATTTTCTCTGTTGTTCCCCCCTGATTTCCCCACCCTACCAGCAGATCAAATACGGATTCGGCAGGTGATGGATAATCTGTTGAGCAACGCCATTAAGTATTCACCCAGCGGTGGATTAATTGAAGTGGGTGGACAATTCACAGATGATAAGGTGATTGTGTATGTTTCGGATCAGGGTATTGGTATGTCCAAAGCTGACCAAGAACAGCTCTTTCAGCGGTTTTATCGTGCAGATTCTGCTTTAAGCCGTAAGACGCAAGGCACTGGCTTGGGGTTGTATCTCTCGAAAGCGATCATTGAAGCACACCGCGGCACCATGTGGGTGGATAGCATCTATGGTCAGGGATCAACATTTTACTTTGAATTACCACGTTAACTTATAGAGGAGCTACTTTGAATCTAAATCGAACGATCCGTGTTCAATGCCCGAAGTGTTCTACTGCCTACCAAGCAACCGTTACGGTCATTATTGATACGTCACAAAATGTCTTTGCTAAGGATTTACTATTGTCGGGTCAGCTGAATGTGGCAACCTGCCCTAATTGTCAGGTGGAATCCACCATTGCTGTACACTTGGTTTATCATGATCCTCAAGCCTCCAAACTGATTACCTTTGCCCCATTAGGCATTGGCTTAAACCAAACTGAAAGCAATCGTATTCTGGATGCCTTGTTGAAAGATGTTGCCAAGACTTTGGCGCAAGGGCAGGATACGTCCTACTTCTTTCGACCGACCCAAGTACATACGATGGCAGAGTTAGTACAGACAGTCTTAGCTGCCGACGGCATCACCCCCTTGATGGTTGAGCAACAACAGTTGCGCTCCCGTTTGGTGATGATGTTTTTGCAAAGCGATGATGACGCGCTCATTGACTTGGTTAAACAATACGATAGCCAGTTAGATGAGGGCTTCTTTCAGATGTTGACAGTGGCGATCCAACATTTGGCTACGCAGGGCAACCTAGAAGTTGCTGAACATCTGGCACATGTGCAACGGACAATCGCAGAGAACTCAATGGTTGGGCGCAAGATTCTAGGTGCTGTTGCGGTGACAGAACAAAAAATCAATCACGTCGCTAACTTGCTCAAGGCATTAGGTGATAATCCCAGTCAATCCTCTTTGATGCAAATAGTCCTAAGTATTGCGGATGATGAAGAGCAATTGCATGCTTTTATTGGATTGGCATACCCACTTTTTGATGAGACCTTCTTTGAGCAAATCACCACTGAGATGAGTGCCGAATGGGCTGAACGAATTCGTCAGGTGAAGCAAAGCATCGAGGATCGCAATCTTCAACAAATCAAACATCGCCTCAGTTTCTTGCAACAATTGCTTGTTGATGATGATCCCGAACGCCTGATGCAGGCGGGGGGAATCTATCTGGATAAATTATTCATTGAGTTGCTTCAACAACTTCGACAAACCAATCCACCTGAAATCGCTGATAGAATTTTGCAGATCGAAAAAATCGCTCTAAAAATCATGGATGCGCGGATGACACCTGAAATGCGTTACCTCAGTGAATTGCTTGATGCAGAATCTGATGTACAGATTCACAGCCTGCTTCAAAAGGCTTTGAATGAATTCGGCGTGAAATTCTTGAGCGTATTAGAAGATATGGCGCAGGCGTATAGCGAGAATGGGGAGGAAGATGTTGCAGAACAAGTCCTTGTTTTCCGTCAGGTTGCCGACACAATTTGGGAACAACATAACGATTCACCTACTAATGTGATATGAGACTGGTAAAATCGTATACTTACGTTAGTCTTTCTTGGCGTAGAACTTGAATTTGAGATGAGGAACAAACAATATGCTGGTTAAGCCACGCACCTTATCAGCTTTAGCGGTCGCTTTTGCTGTTACTTTTTTACTGGGCAGTCTATTCTTAGCACCTGTTGCTGAGGCACAGGTAGGCGGTACTGTCACCCCCACCCCCAATAGTCCGCTGTGGCGTGCTTATGCCGCAGCACGGGATGCCATCCAAGACGAAACTGGGGTGAGTATGGCAAGTGTCAAGTCTTATACCTATGAGCAAACGGAATTCATCAACGGTATTGATGATTGTGTTGACCTTGATAACCCTGCTGCAGCGCGTCCTGTTTATTTCGGCTGGACGTTCACCATTATTGCTCTGGACGGCAAAACCTATCAATCGCGCGTTAGTTTTGATTTGCAGAATGTTTCGGTTTGTGATGAAGTGGTAGCTACTGTTCCCACAACCACGACTACCACGACAACCGCTGTTGATCCTTCGCTACCTGCCCCCGTTGCTGGTGCTGCATCAGGTGGATCATTTGAATTAGGCGGTCACGTGTTGGAAGTTAATTCTTCTTCAATCGCCATTGCCAAAAGTGCAGGGATGATCTGGGTCAAGAAGCAAGTCTATCACCAACAAGGGGCAAACGCCGGCGATCTCGCTGGAACGATTAGCACCGCCCATGCGAATGGCATGAAAATTTTGCTAGGCGTGGTTGGAGATAAAAACGCCCTCGCTTCAAACTTTGATGGATACGTTGCCAACCTATCTAGTTATATGGCTGGTTTGGCATCTTTTGGCGCGGATGCTATCGAAGTGTGGAACGAGCCTAACATTGATCGTGAGTGGCCCGCCGGACAAATCAGTGGGGCAAACTATACGCGCATGTTGGCGAGTGCATCAAATGCCATCCGCAATGCCAGTGCCAAGACGTTGGTCATCAGTGGCGCCCCCGCTCCAACCGGTTATTTCGGTGCGGCAGGCTGTACAGCGAATGGTTGTAATGATGATGTATTCATGCAACAAATGGCAGCAGCTGGTGCAGGGCAGTATATCGACTGTGTTGGCTTGCACTACAATGAAGGGATTGTCTCTCCTTCTACAGTGGGTGGAGACAAGCGCGGTGAATATCCAACTTACTATTTCCAAAGCATGACCCAACGTGGCTATGCTCCCTTTGGTGGGAAGCCCGTGTGCTATACCGAATTGGGATATTTGAGTGGGCAAGGCTTTACACAATCCATCCCAGCTAACTTTGGTTGGGCATCCGATATTACTGTAGCGCAACAATCTGCTTGGCTTGCTGAAGCTGCTACCATCTCTAAACAACTCGGTTATGTCCGCTTGATGATTGTTTGGAATGTGGACTTTCCCTACTTCACCGCGACTGATCCAATGGGTGGCTATGCAATTCGCCGTCCCGATGGAACATGTCCAAGCTGTACCAGCCTAAAAACGGTAATGGGTGGTTAATCTTTCTAAATTCAATGAACCCAAGTCAATCATGCTTGGGTTCATTCCCCTACTCTACTGACCAAAGCCACGTATTTTCAAACAGGCATGAGGTGGAGTTTTCTCCAAAGTTCACGACAGCATTACCGATATTTCCAGCAATCGCTTCGTGTGGGATATTGCCCATATATCGCCCAGTCACATACATCAAGATGCGCTCGTCATTTGCGATAAGCGTGAGCGTATGTTTGGTGTTGGGTGGGCTAAATCGTTCTAAGAATACCCCCGTCAAAAACTCCATGCCCATTCGTTCGGCTAATCCCACTGCACCGGTTTGGTCAATGTAGGCAAGCACGTATTGCGTCTCATCTTGCCCACGTGCAAAAACACCACATCCTGCTATTGAATCTGCTGTGACATTGATTGATACAGTCGTATTGAGAATGAATCTGTCATAACTAGAGCCACGCCCTAGTGGTAACAAACTCACCCCTGGCGCAATCGCCTGGGCAGAACTCTCCGGAACTTGTAAGAGCAAGGTTCCATTAGGGGCGATTAACCCCTGTCGTTCTAGGGTTTTAGCCACTATCACAGGGTCAGAAATAATGAGATAGCGCGGGATCATCCTCTCCCCTTTGACCAGTAACGGAACAGTCATGGCGAACTCATCCACCGCTACAGCAACCAACGGATCAGAATTTGAACTGAGGTGTAAGGTAGGCTTAACCGCAACCGTGATAGCATCCACCAATTGGGTGACACGACTGCCATTATAGAAAAACTCTACGTTCCCTTGTTGCACTAAAATGGCGAGATCGCTTTGAGGGAAGTCTTTTCGTAAAGCCGGATGCTCCACCCAATCTGTTGTATGGTCTCCAGTAGGATTGAGGATGCGCCATTGCCCTAGCCGATTGACCTGAAAAGTAAGGTCATGTGTACCATCTGTGGCAATCAATCCCATGCCAATCACCCAGTCTGTTGTTTGGGCTTGTGTAACCGTGAGCGAGGCGTGCGCGTAGAAAGTGGAGAGGGCTTCTACTGTTTCGCTCATAACGGTGAGTGAGGCTTGTGGCTCAGTTTGTATGAGGGTTAAGGATTGATTCTCTACTGTGAATGCTGATGCGTTTGGTGTTAGAGATTGCCATACTTCTCCATCAACCAAGTTATTTAAGCGATAACCTTCTGCATAACCACGATAGAGGGCGAGATTGTATGTTCCGCTACTTTGCTCAAAACCCGAAACTTCTATGCTGTAAGTCCCGCTGAACGGAATCGTAAAGGCTTCAATGACTGCGTTTTTGTTTTCGTCGGTGTAATCATCAACCTCATACAGACGCGCTCCTGTTGGGCTTAACAGCACAAGCACAGGGTCTAGGGTGTCGGTTGAAGTTAGGACGAGCGAGATAACATCCCCTTCCACCGCGCTAAACAACCATGTGGCTTTTTGCCCTGCTTCTAAAAATCTCGTGACGCTGGAGAACGGCTCTAAGAATTCGCTATCTTGGGCATAACCCGTCAGGGTTGTGAATAGCAAAAAGATACAACATAGAACAAGGGTGTAGAATTTCATGGCAAGATGCTTTGAAGAGATTCAACAAAAACGAGAAAATCGGTCTGGGTCATTTCAACCCCCACATTCCAGCGGATACGCTCTAGTTGATGTAAGAGCAACTGCTCTGGACTAAGTGGTTTTGCCTTGAGTGCTTTGCTGGCGGTTTTGCCACTTTCTAACAAGACGAAACGATTCGCTTCTGGATAGGCATTAAATTCTTTGGGAGACATCACGCAAAACGCGGATAAAAAATCTTCTCCACGTTTGATGCCAGTTGCCAGAACATACCATCCTTTTGGAACTCGCGCATGAGATTTCACTTGAAAACCCCAGTAGTACACTTTAGGAGGGGTTTCCAGTGTGAGGGGAAACTCTAAAATAGAATGCTCATGTTGCATGAGGCGAAGCGTGGCAGGGGTGAGTTGAACCATTTTACCGCTGTGCCAGTGTTTTTTGAGTTGACGCTCGGCTAAGGCAACACCTATTCCACCCACCACGACACCCACTAGAATAGCCAGCAGATTGAAGTTGCTAAAGCTAATGATGCTCTGTACCACGAAATACGTTAAGCCGAGCAAGATGATGAAGATCAACATGACCACCAAGCGAATGCCTGTGTGTTCTTGATCGACATGAATAACCAGTTCAAGGGGAGTCGGTGCGGTGTTGTCATTCATGCTGATCGGCTTATTTTCCTGCAATCACAATCACATGAGATTGATTATGAAAAGTTGAAATGGGTTCTAGTGCAAGGTTTAAGTATTGCACGCTTCTAAACCCCACACGCTTGAGCAAGGTCTCTAATGCTTGTATTGGATAGGCACGACGTATTTGCTCGGTGTTTGTCCGAAGCCAAACCTTCTCTTGACGGTAGTAGATGTAATATTGCGTGATCTGCGCTTGACGTTCAAAGTCAAGTGTATGGGTGCTGAAGACGGTTAGGTTTGGGCTATCCACCATTAATTGTGTTGTTTGATGTTGACCATCTAACACCCCTTGTAAGGTGAGAACATCAAAAACGAAAGGACGTTCTTGCTCTAACACTTGATAAACATTCTGAAACGTTGCTTGAAGTTCACCCGCGCCATTTAACTCGTTTATCAGCCCCCATCCTATAGCCAAGTCAACACGGTTGATCCCCTCTAATGGCTTGAGAATATTGGTCGTATGCCACTCAATATTGTGAAAGCTATGATAGAGGTTATGGGCATGGGCGATCATATCTTTGGATTGATCCAGTGCCGTGACGATGTATCCATTGCGTGCTAACCAATGGGTTGCTGCTCCCGTACCACAGCCAGCATCTAGTATTTTACGTCCCATCCAATCCTCCTGTTGCAAAAATTGAATGGTGCTAGGGGTGTAGTCTTGCGCAAAACGTGCAAGCCCTAATTCATCATAGATAGGCGCGTAGGTTGTGTAAGAGGGGAGCATCTTGGTTTGTCCGATGGTCTTAAAATAGACGGAAGAAACTAGCATAGCTAACGATTAAATCATTGCTTGGGTTATATAAAACGATGCTATTGTATTCATCAAGATTGACATCGCTGGGGATTTCATACCATTGGCTTCCGACATTTCCGTATAAGTTCCCTAATCTTAGGTGAAGATTATTCAACTGAATATCTTCCTTCTTCTCTGGGCGACGATGTGCAGAAAGCCAAACTTCAATATCAGGGAAGTTGGTACTGGTTAGGTCTTCAATCCACAAAACTTGACGACCATCCGCGAGGGTGTAAATGAGAATTTGCCCATCTGCGCCCAGCAGGTTTGACATAGCGATGAAGCTACCACTGATCGTTTCAATCGGTCCCAAAAGGTCAGGTGCTTCTTGCTGTGCTTCAGGGACAACACGTGGGCGGTTGAATTGCGCAATCGCCAACGCAACCGCTAATTCCGGCTCATCATCTGCCAACTCGATCAAGGCATTTTGCTGGTCATAAGGAAGTTGCAAGAAGCGTTCAGAAAGACTAGAGGGCAACCCTTCAAGCACTGTTCCCCCGAACTGTAAGTTCACAAGGTAAGGATACCAAAAAGGAAAAGCATAGGTCAAAACGACAAACACTCCTCCTATTAAAACCATCAGATAGCGGAATTGTGCATTCATAGAACAACAACTAACTCACATCTTTGAATAGGTTATCCCTACACAGTATGCCATTCCACACACAAAGACAAGGCGATAGTTGCCTAGTCAATGGGCATGGTATAACCTTGACCGGGCACAGTTACGATGTAACGTGGGAAACGTGGGTTTTCTTCTAGCTTGAGGCGCAAGCGTGAGATGTTAACTCGTAAAACGGAATAATCTCCGCCATAGCTTTCTCCCCAAACCGCCATCAATAAATCGTGATGGGTGATGATTGAACCTGAATAGCGCATCAGCGTTACTAAAATACCATACTCAATGGGCGTTAGGTGGAGTTTCTTGTTAGAGATACTCGCTTGTCGGCGTGGCATGTCTAGTTCTAGTTGACGTACAACCAATTGAGTTTGTGGTTCTGGTGTCCAATCTACCCGACGCAACAAAGCCCGAACGCGAGCAACCAGTTCATCCATCGAAAAAGGTTTAACGATGAAGTCATCCGCCCCCAGTTCAAACGAGGCGACCTTATCATCTTGGCTACCGGTGCCACTGACCACAATCATAGGGATGAAGGATTTTGCACGAATATTACGCAACAAGTCAATCCCGTGTATATCCGGTAAATGTAAATCCAATAAGATTAAATCTGGGCGTTGGCGCGTAATCATATAGATTGCACGTTGCCCATCATCAGCAACGTGTGCGCGGAATCCAGCATCAGTCAAAAATAACTTCATGACCTCTGCTGTGTTGTCATCATCTTCTACAATGAGAATTTGTTTCGTTTCGGTAACGGTTGTAGCCATCGGTCAGCTCCTTGTTTACTGAGTTGAGTCCGAGATGTAACGTAAAATAAACAATGGTATAACTATAATATAACACTTTTGATACTTTGATAAATCCCTAAAAACGGTTGTTGCATTAAGAAATATCTACTAAACAAAAAAGACACCTGCCTAAGCAAGTGTCTTTTTTATAGTGTGGGTAGTACAAGACTCGAACTTGTAACCTCTCGCTTGTAAGGCGAATGCTCTGCCAATTGAGCTAACCACCCTCGATAAGTAAATATGTTATCATGGGGATAATCTTGTGTCAAGAAGAAAATCCCCCCAAATTCAAAGTATTTTATGCTTGGGTCATTTTGCTAAATCTTGGGCACGGTTACGCCTGTTTGCCCTTGATATTTCCCCGCACGATCTGCATAAGAAACTTCACACTCTTCATCGGCTTCAAAGAATAAAACTTGTGCCAATCCTTCGTTCGCATAGATTTTGGCTGGGAGGGGGGTGGTATTGCTGATTTCTAGGGTGACGTGCCCTTCCCAGCCTGGCTCAAATGGTGTGACATTGGTGATGATGCCCGCGCGTGCGTAGGTTGATTTGCCCACCGTGAGGGTTAGTACACGGCGAGGGATGCGGAAGTATTCTACAGAACGCGCCAGTGCGAATGAGTTGGGGGGGATGATGCACACATCCCCATTGAACTCCACCATAGATTGAGGGGCAAAGTTTTTAGGATCAACAATTGCACTATGCACATTGGTGAAAATCCTAAACTCATTGGCAACGCGCAAATCATATCCATACGAGGATAACCCATAACTGACCACACCATCGCGCACTTGATGTTCAACAAAAGGTTCAATCATCCCTTTGAGGGCTTGCTCACGAATCCAATGATCGGGCTTCAGTCCCATGATGTTGTCCCTCTTTACATGGTTTCTGGGGCACTCATCCCCATGAGGGAGAGTAACCGCTTTAGAATAATTTGCGCCGCTTGATAAAACCGTAAGCGTGCCTGTGCAAGATCGGTTGGTATTTCAGAATGTAAGACGCGCACCTCATCATAAATCGGATGGAAGACGCTACTTAGTTCATGCGCAAAAAAAGCGATGCGATGGGGTTCATAGTTGTGGGTAGCATCCATCAACACGTTACCCAGTTCCATCGCTTTGCGCAAGAAGCGTAATTCTGCTTGCGTGAGAAGTTCCAAGTTGGCATCTTCATTCTCTGGAATCTCGCGCACTTTCGCCTCTCTAAAAATGCCAGCACAACGGACATGGGCGTTTTGAATGTAGTAAACGGGATTATCGTTGTTTCGTGCTACGGCACGGTCAAGGTCAAAATCTAGGTGTGAATTGGCATGTCGTGCCAGCAACATGTAACGTACTGCATCAACGCTGGTCATGTCCATCAAATCATCAAGGGTGACATAATCCCCGCGTCGTGTACTGAGTTTGACTTCCTTCCCTTCCTTCATCATGCGTACCATCTGTACGATGATGACATGTATCTTAGACGGGTCTCCGCCTAGTGCCTCCACGCCATGCTGAACCACCTTGTATTGTGCGCCGTGGTCAGCACCCAAAACATTGACCAACACATCAAACCCACGTTCTAGTTTATTCATGTGGTAGGCAAAGTCGGGCAAGGTGTAAGTGGCGTTTCCATCCGCTTTGAGCAGTACACGGTCTTTATCATCCCCATAACGGGTACTACGAAACCACCATGCCGGATCATTGTTCTTCTCTTTTTCCACTTCCTCTGGGGTGGCACCTTCCCAAACACTGGCTTCATACAAATCGCCAGAAGCCTTGAGCTTACCAATCACTGCATCAATTTCTCCGCTGTCAAAGAGGCTGTTTTCGTTGAAGAACGTATCATGCCGAATATCGACGCGATGCAACGTCTCACGAATCATCTTAAACATTGCATGTTCGGCATATTCTTTGAAAGTTGCCCAGTCCTCTTTGAGCCAACCGTCACCATGTTGTGCGACAATCTCTTGCGCAAACGTGATGAGGTAATCCCCTTTGTATTCCAGCGGGTACACGGCTTCCTGCCCAAGTTGTTCGCGGTAACGGGTATGCAGGCTTTGCCCAAGATTTCGCATTTGAACGCCAGCATTATTGAAATAGTATTCGCGTTCTACTGCATAGCCCACCGCCTCTAGCACACGTGCCATAGCATCACCAACAATTGCGCCACGACTTCTTCCGATATGTAGTGGACCGGTTGGGTTAGCACTCACAAATTCCACTTGAGCGCGTTTGCCCCTTCCAATAGATAGCGCAAAGACTTGCTCACCTTCTTGGATGATGGCGTTCACTTGTTGCTTCAACCAAGATTCATTCAATCGAAAATTGATGAATGCTCCTGCTAGTTCAGCACTGGCTACAAAATCTGCTGATGGAAGGTGGGCAACAATAATTTGTGCAATGTCTGCCGGCTTCAAGTTGGCAATCTTTGCCAACTTCATAGCAATCGAACTACTATAGTCCCCAAATTCAACTTTCTTGGTGGGTTCAATACTGATTTCAGGGATGTCAAAAGGGGGTAGTTGATGGGATGCCTGCGCCGCGACAATCGCTTGGTGTACCAATTTGGCGTGTTCCTGTGGCAATAGGATCACAAATCACATCCTTTGATTTGATAGGGTGGGAAGATTAGGGTGCCTTGCATTATACCAAATCCAACATCCTTAATAAACACTGGGTTTAACCGCCCAAACTTGTTCATAATCCACCTGCCATGCTTCAAAGGTTATACGCTCAAAACCTACGTTCTCTAGGAGCATGGTGAATTGCTCAGGCGAGTAGACCTTCCCCGGCATGAAAACATTCTTTCGCCGCGTGATGAGAAACAATCCGTTAGGGCGCAACACACGATGCGCCTCATGTAGTAGTTGGGTGGGGTTGCTGGTGAATTCGATCATCTCCAATGCCGTTACCAAATCAAAGGTAGCGTCCTCAAAGGGGAGTTGCTCGGCACGATGGTGAATGAAGGTGACGTTGGGGACACCTGCTAATTTTGCTTGTGCCTGTTTGAGCATATCCTTACTCAAATCTAGTCCGATGATTTGCCCTTCAAAATCGCGGTGTTGCAACAAAGCAAGCGGCAAGCGTCCTGTCCCCGTGCCAATATCCAACACCATTATACGACGCTTGGGTTGAATCCGATCCATGATGGGGATGGAAAGAAACCAATGTTCATAGTCCTCTCGGTATTCCTTGATGCTATCGTAGCGCGTGGCGTACACATCATACAACCATGTAACGATCCCTTGCCCCAGATACACCCCTTCCGTTTCAAAGAACAGCCACCAGACTAGCACGCCCACTATGGCGATAACCACTACACTTAGCGCGATGATTGCCCAGATCATACGGTGCCACCGCTTTGATTTTCAAACTGCATCCGATAGAGCGAGGCATACAGCCCATTCGTTTGCATGAGTTCTGTATGTGTTCCTAACTCAACTAAATTCCCTTTGTTCAATACAGCAATACGGTGTGCCACTTGGATGGTGCTAAGGCGATGGGCAATGATAATCGTGGTGCGCCCCTGCATCAGGCGGTCTAGTGCTTCTTGAACTTCATGTTCACTCTCGCTGTCTAGGCTAGAAGTTGCCTCGTCTAAAAGCAGAATACGGGCGTTCTTGAGGACAGCACGTGCAATCGCCACTCGTTGCCGTTGCCCACCACTCAAGCGGATACCGCGCTCACCTACGATGGTTTCATAGCCGTTGGGAAACTCGCTGATGAAATCGTGAGCGTTTGCCACCTTTGCCGCCTCAATGATTTCTGTTTCGGTTGCGTCTTGTTTGCCATAGCGAATATTCTCCAAGATGCTTCCACCGAATAGGATCGTCTCTTGAGGGACAATGGCGATCTGTTCACGCAAGGAATTTTGGGTGATGGTTTGGATGGGGTAGCCATCTATCGAGACGCTTCCGCTAGTGGGATCATAAAAACGGGGGATCAAATTGAAGAGCGTACTCTTGCCCGCGCCGCTGGGTCCGACTAACGCCAAGATTTCACCTGCGGGAATATCTAAAGAGATGTGATGCAGGATGTCTAACTGTTCTTCATAGCCAAATGAAACATCATCAAGGAGGATTGATCCTGAAATGGTGGGCAAGGCTTGTGCGTTGGGGAGGTCGGTGATGGTGGGTTGCTCATCCAGCAGTTGGAAGACGCGATAGGTACTACCGAGTGCTTCTTGAAATTGAGTGTATAGACTGACCAACGTCCCAAACGATCCAGCAACCGTTAACCCGTAGATCAGGAATGAAACCAATTCTCCACCGCTTAACCGCCCGTTGATGACTTCGCTCCCACCAAACCATAAGATCAAAGCGAGGCTACCAAATGCCATGAAAGCAACAATGGGCCCGAACAATGACCGAATCCTCAAGACACGCAGGGTTGCCTCAAAAGCACGCTGAATGGCTTGACTGTAGCGTTCAATCTCATAGGGTTCGCGCACAAAACTTTTTACAATGCGAATGGCTTGAAAGACCTCATCCACTACCACTGTTGCACTTGCCAATTCATCTTGGATGTCGGTGCTGGCTCGACGTAGCCAAGTACCGAACAATGCACCCAACGCGCCTATCAACGGGGTTAGCACTAGGATGAACAAAGACAATCGCCAGTTGGTATACACCATAACGACCACCGATCCAATAGCGATGAATGACTGTTGAAAGAGCATATTGACGTTGTTGGTGAGTGCGTTGCGCATCACGGTGACATCGCTGGTTAAGCGTGAAACCAATTCGCCCACGCGGTGGTTGGTGAAGAAATCAATGCTCATGCCCTGTAGGTGGGTATATAACTCTTTGCGCAGGTCAATGGTGATCTTCTCGCCGATGTAACCGATGTTGTAGTTTTCAATCAGGGTTGTCACCGAGCGTACAAAGAACACCGCCAACAATCCAAGTGTGATTTGATTGAGCAGAGCGTGATTGTTTTGTTCAAGAATGGTATCCAATACTCTCCCCACGATGGTGGGGAAAACTAGGCTTAACCCCGAACTGGTCAGAAGTGCCATGCCCGCCACAATCAGACGCAGGCGATATTTCGTGAGATAACGCAACAAGCGACGGATGTCAATCCGTTCCCCTTTGGGTAACTTTTCTCGATTAGATGGCGTGGGGCGATTTCTCATTCCAAACATTTATAGAAGCCTTTCGATGATGGTTTTAAGGTAAGGGTGGTTAGGGCGAATCAACACGAATTGAGTTAGCGTGTGGAGGTTATATTGAAGGTGTCTATATGAACCGCTGTCATGTGTTGGTGGAGGACTCTTTCGCGTGAATGGGGAGAGAAAAGGTGAATTGGCTACCTTCACCAAGCGTGCTAGTTAGCCATATCTCACCATTGTGGCGGCGGATAATTTCGCGTGTGAAGGTGAGTCCTAAGCCGTTGCCGTTGATGCGCAACACGCGCTCATCTTGTGAACGATACAGGCGATCAAAAACTGCGTCCACTTCATGCTCCGCAATCCCAATCCCACGATCGGCAATGCTACAGTAAATCTCATCCGCATCGCTCCATGTATGTACAACAACAATTTGCTCATTCTCTGAATACTGAATCGCGTTCATCAACAGGTGATAGAGTGCTTGTTTTAAGCGCGTTGCATCTGCTTGAATTTGGATGAGATCATTCTGGATGGATAGCATGATGGTGATTTTCTTGCTTTGTGCGATTGGGCGAACCTGCTGCACAACCTCATGGATGAGGCTAGGGAATGAAACCGAGGTGAACGAAAACGGCATCCCTGATTCAATCCATGCCAGATTAACCAGATCGTTGACCATGCGGTGTAGGCGCGTGCTGAGGTCTTGTGCTTTGTTAAGGTACTTTTCTTGGTCAGCGTTTAATGTTCCAAAGTCCTTGACCAAGCTCATATAACCGTGTAATGCGGAGAGGGGGTTGCGTAGATCATGAGCAATCACACGGACGAGGGATTCTCTGCGTGAGTCAAGGTGATGTTGGTTGGTAATGTCTTCCAAGAGAATCACATGCTGTTGAGTATCAAGGATGTGTGCGCTAACTTTGACCATACGCTTACCACTCAAGCGTACTTGAATGGGGCTATGTTTCTCTCCTAGAATCAGTTGGATTAGTTGAGGATTCTTGATGAATTTTTGGATATGCTCTTGAAGATGTTGTTCAAGAGCAAGCCCTAACAACGTACTTGCTACTGTGTTCGCTTCTATCAAGCAGGCGTTTGGGTCAAGTAGCATGATGCCATGTGGGGTATTTTCCATCAAGAAGGCAGATAAAGAATCCATAAGCCCATCAATTCAAACGCCATGTGCTAGTTTTTTCATCAAAGCGGAATGCTTCAGAATTAAAGCTGAAGAGAATATGATAGCCAAAATCTGCTACAAAAGCACCATCAACAACCTTACCCTTAGGATGATATTCATAACGACTGATATACCCAAATTCAGGGGATAATGCCCAACCCAATGCTTGGCGCACTTCAGGATTTTCTCGCCATAGTTTGCCAAATCCGCGCTCAGGTTGAATCAATCCCTTAGGTGGCACAAGGCTTGGGTCAGTCTCTGGTTCACCTTCTACGAATGTGTCAGAGTAAACAAACCAACGCCCTGCTCCCTCGCTATCAACCGTTAACACCCAGATTTGCCTATTGGGTTCTACCCAATACATACGACCTAACTCAAAGACTTGTTCTGCTACTTGGATGTTGATGCCGGTTGACGTTGGATACAGCGGCGGTAGCTCGGTAGGGGTGGGGGTAGGAGTAAGCGTTTCGGTAGAAATTGGTGTGGGCGTATGGGTGGGTAGCCTAAGTGCTTGGGCAACAAACGGGGTTTCCTCTGTGGCAGATACTGTTGTTTCTGGTGTAGGAGAAAGCACAACATAGACGATTGTTTCAGGCGTGGGACGACAGGCACCCAACCCGATCAACATAACCGATAAACCAATTAGGACAATGGGATGGGAAATCTGTTTAATTGCTTGTGTCAAAGTGGTATGTCCATTCAAACCAAAATCTGTCAAAATTGTAGCAGACTGAATTTAAGAACGCGACAACGGAAACACCAATATGATGAACGAACCTTCCCCTATTCTCCCTGTGGCGGTCAATGTGTACCGCGAAACAGCCATACTTGAGATACGATGGTCTGATGACACGGTTTGCACCTATCCCCTTTCGCATCTAAGAGAGGCTTGCCCATGTGTAGAGTGTCGCGGTGGGCACGAGAAAATGGGGCGTGCGCATGATCCCGATTCTATCCTTGTCCTAAAACCCAAGCGTGCCTATGGGTTGGTCAATCTTTATCCTGTGGGCAATTATGCTCTTCAACCCGAATGGGATGATGGACACCACACAGGTATTTATTCATGGGAATATCTGCGTCATTTGTGCCCACCATCGGCATGATCTAGCTTAATTGTTGCTACGCCCACGAGCAAGGTTATCAATCAACTGTAGCCCTTCTGGGTTATCAAGATTACATTGCTCTGGGACAACACTATCCCGAATCGCACTCATGGGGGTGGTTGGGTTAAAATGGTTGTAAACGGTCAGGGAGATGTCTTCGATAAGGGGGAACGACTCTTCAAAGTTTAGCCATGTCGGATTGTGCAACACAACCACCAAGATGTAATCCCCACCAGGGGTGAACACCACTCCAGCATCTCCATGAGTGTCATTGATCCATCCGTGCTTATGCGCAACTTGTATAGATTCTGGCACGCCATTCTCCAGCAAAGCACCGATGCTGTTGCCACTCATGAGGTAGAGCATCTGTTGGCACTCCCGCTGATTGTACGCCATTCCAAAGGTATCGATTAACGCGCCACTTCCATCTTTAGCGCATTGATAAATGCTTTGAAGCATCCATCCTAATTCGTCAACCGTCAGTTGATTGAACGGGTCAGGGTTGGTTTGCACTTGGTTGGCGGTGGTGATGGGGGCGGTGACGGGTTGAGGGGTGATGTTGGGATCAATCAAGAAGGGCGCAACCATGAAGGTACGTTGTAAGCCTAACTGTTGCAATAAGGCAGTGAGTTCATTCACCCCGCCATAGGGTGTTCCGCCAATCCAAGATAGAATCCGATTGGAGGAGGTATTCTCACTACAGATCATCATGTTGGCTAACTCGCGTGCTTCTTCTAAGGTGGGCAGACGATCCCAAGTCTTGAAGATAGTTGTCAGAATGTTGATCTTGCTTAGGCTCATGCCACTGTAAGCATAGTCCTTGCCAAAGGTGAAGCCTTCGCCAGTGTTCAAGTCCATCAAGAACAAACTGCCTACGCGGCTGGTTTGGGGATCAAATCCTTGATCTAACAACTTTTGCCACAGGGTATCTCCTAAACGCGCTAGTTCTGGGCTGAGTGTGCTTCCATCAAGGCTGGGTAGATGGCTAATCGGTTGGATGGCATTGGGTGTGGGCGTAAGCGTGGGCAGATCAAAATTGGTTTGATTGATCGCGGGGGTGTCATATAGGTTGCCTTGTATCTCGATCAAGTCGATGGCGATCCACCCATATCCTCCCGTCACCGCATCAAAAGCAATTTGTACCCACGGGAATTGTGTATGATACCCCGTTATCCGAAAGCTATCGCCGGCTTGTGCCACGCCAATTCGTGGAAAGTCTGCACCGGGTCCGTAACGCACATTGACTTCTCCACTGAGAACGCCATAAATCCCCGATGGCGTGGTTGCTACAAAGGTGGCGGTGGCAGTAGGGGTTGATATGCTTATGGCAGAGGTTGGGTTGGTTGCCGACGGGGATAAGGTTGTGGCGGTGGGAAGCGTATTCTGGTTGACCACCAACGTGCTGAACGACAACGCAGAACTATCTCCCGTCACTGTAACCAATTCGGCGAAAACCCACCCCAATGGTTGTTGGCTTGTGGGGTCAGCAAGTAGATACCATGGGTAAAATTCGCTTTTGGCAAGGATTGGATAACGTGTGCCAGCAACGATCTTGCCCAGCAATTCGGAGTTAACATCGGTGGTTGCTCTAAGGTTGGCTTCAATGATCGCTTCCGCTGTTGCTCCGCCTAGCGATTGAGCGAGGGCGGACAGGTGGAACACTGTCCCTAACAGGGTTAGGGCAATCAAGGTGAGGGTGACATGACGTAGGCTCATCAGGTTTATGGTATCTTTCTCTGTGCTTGCACCATTCATCTTCTATTATGCCCGTGAAAAGCCAGAATCTCACGGGAGAAATGCTAGTTGACAGGCAGAAATTCACTGCTACCATTATTCAAGCAAGCCGAAATGGCGGAATTGGCAGACGCGCTACGTTCAGGGCGTAGTTCCTGTACAGGAGTGTGGGTTCGACTCCCACTTTCGGCACATTGTTTCTACTCATCGCTAGACAAAATCCTTCTTTGAAACTTCTGCACCATGTACCCTAACGATTTAAGCGTATCCTAAATATGAAGTGCAGAGGTACTCAACGAAGCGGATGAACCCAATAGGTGCAAAACCCTCCAGAAGCCAGTTGACTGGTGTACAAATCTCTCTTTCGGTGATTGTTGCTTTTGGGTTGATCTTGGCAATCAACTTCAATAGTCGCATTTCTGCGGGTATCCCGTTGATTGAGCGGTATGAGTCTGTTTCTACTGAAGTGCAAGAACTTCGCCAAGAACAAGCAACACTGGTTGCTTTGCGTGATTATTCGCAAAGTGATGCCTTTGTGGAATATTGGGCACACAGTGAGGGGAAGATGGTGCGCGAGGGTGAAATCTTGGTGATTCCGATTCCTGAGCAAAATATCGCTATCCTACCCACACCCATCCCCCAATTTAGTGTGCCCATTGAAACTGCCCCCAAACAGCCTGCTGAATGGAAACTGTGGTGGGCATTGTTTTTCGACACGTCCCCACCCTTTAACCAATCAATTCCTTAAGCATAGCACTAGGGGGTGGTGATCCTGCTAATCCATTGAGTTGAACCACCACTCCATCACAAGTGAGTGTACTCTCACGATAGGCGGGCTTAATAGTTGCCAAAGCTACATACTTTTGTGTGGGCAATTGTGTAGCACTGGTGATAACGCCAACGTTTGTTTCCCCATAAAGTAGCGGCGTGTTGGGGAGGATGGGTGCTTCTGCGTGAACCTTGACCAAGACTTTTGCCAATTGTTGTCGGCTTTCCATGCGAGCAACAATTTCTTGACCGACATAACAACCCTTCGTAAAGCTAATTTCATCCCACAACCCTACCTCTAAGGGGATGTAATGAGTCGTTAGTTCGGTATTCGCCGATGGAATGCCACATGCGATCCGCATCATGTTGAAGGTCAACGCGCCGCCTATGGTTAGATCAGGATGCTTGGTGAGCAAGTTCCAAATATTTGATGCAGTGGTCAAGTCATGTAAGATGAGTGACCAATGCGATCCGTAATAGGTTTTGCGACGGATAAGCCACACTGTGGCATCATGCAACACAACGGGAACAATCCCCATCGAGTGAACAAGAGAATCGGGTAGGGTGGATACATGGGAGCGAATCACCCCCTCTGCTGATGCGCCATGAATGACCAGTTGGGTGGTTTGGGGCGTGATGTCCTCTAGGACAACATCATCCTCAAAGAAGATGTTTCGCGTGAGTAGCGTCTTCACCGCGTCTATGTGACCTGGGCTAGTCAATAATAAGAGTTGATCCTCTGCTAAAACGTACACCTCGACACGCTCTAAGACGCGCCCATTGGCGTTTAAGAAGACCGTTCCACCCCCCATTCCAACCGATAAACCCTCTATATCTTGTGTGCCCAAACGATGCAATAGGCTTTTAGCAGAACGCCCCTTAACCAACAATCGCCCTTCATGAGGGCGTTCCATCAACACACAAGCGGTATAAATCGCTTGGTATGACTGGGGTAGATTTTGGTAATGTAGCGGGACACCATCGGGGGCAATGTCTGCCCCTAGTGCGCGGTGTGTGGAATATAAGCCGGTCATATCAGTCTCTGTTTCAATTCATCTGGAATGGACAATGCCCCTATGTTTTCTAGGGCGAGCGTAGGAAAGGTTGCTAAATCAAGGTCGCGGGGGAACTCCAATCTGAACCAGTGGATTTGTTCTTCGTGATGGGAATGACCCTGATACGAGATATAAAGTGGCTCAATGTAACTTTGTAACCACGCCTCTGGTAAGGGGATTTTGCCTTGTAGACCATGAACAGTGATGAATTGTTTCACCCGTCGATAGGCGGTTTCACATGGATACTCATTGTCTAGGATGTCTGCTGATAACGCGCTCGATGTATTTTCAATCACATACTGTTCTGCTTGTGCCAACAACACACACACAGTTTGCGTGATGGGGTGGACGGGATGATGCTCCACCATTTTACTCAAGCGTAGTTCACGCTTGGCGCGTTCTGCCCAGATGATGCTGTTGAGGGTTTGGGTGGCTTTCTCAAGTTCATCATTGAGGATGAGGTAATGAAAGAACGGACGATAAGTCAGTTCCATTTTGACGCGCTCTAAACGGGTTTGAATTTCCTCGTCAGATTCTCCCCGATTGCGTAACCGTTCGGCAATGATGTCTTCCACCGATCCTGCTCCGCCGGGTTGAATGAAGATGAGAATGATGTTACGCGGATACAAACGGAAGAGGGTTAACGCCCCCAGTACATCCACATCCATGATGCGATCTACTGATTGGTCAAGGCTATCTTCAATGGTTCGTTTGGGAACACCGTATAAATTGGTATGAACCTTTTGCCACTCTAGTAACTCATGTTGGGCAATCATGCGTTCAAACTCAGCATGGCTAACGAAGAGGTGTTCACGCCCTTGTTGTTCATTGGGACGGATGTTGCGAGTGGTTGCTGTGGGAAGTTGGCTTAAATCGGGATTTGCTTCTAAGACAGCATTCATTAACGTATTTTTGCCTGCCCCTGTGGGTCCCGCAAGCACAAATAATAATCCGGGTTGAAAGATGATGGTCATGATTTGTAAGCACTCTTCAAGCGTTCAAGATGAAACCAGTTTAGCAGGTTGGCTAGGCAAAAAAAAACCCCCACCGAAGTGGGGGAGTTAACGATCATCTGGGAGAATACCCTATAACTTATGAACCTGTTGGGCGAACTTCAATAGCTGCCCAAGCGGGGTATCCTGCCTCACGGTAGAAGTTGATGTTGAGTTGCCCATCAGACACGCTACGGGTGTAGGTACGCTTATTAAAGGCGTATTCGATGGAGGTATCTTGCCACCAGTAACAGTTATTACACATCAGTTGCCCCTCGATATTGATGTCCATCGTCTCGTTGGTGCTGGCACGGTCATCATCAAACAAGTAGATCGTGACATCATACGAACCGTTCGGAACAGTGAGATTATAGTAGGCATTACGAAGGCTACTGGTACTAGCGTGTAAGTAACGCCGAGTTTGTGCCAATTGAAGCGGAACATGGTTGGTATCAATATAGATGGTTTGTGCATTGTTCCATGCGTTATTGCCTGTTCCACTATTTTGTGTGGTAATTTGAATAGTGGTTGGACTAACGACGGGCGTGGTAGAATTATCTGCATACCAGATCGTTCCATCAGGAGCAGTAACTTGCGGACCTCCCGCGTTGATAAACCAGAACCCACACGCACCATTCCCTGAACCAGAGCAACGGGTGAGAGTGGCGAGATTACTATTGATTGTTTGCGGGCTTGCGACCTGTCCTCCTGTAACCTTTACCCAATAGGAACGACTTCCTGTTGAGAGTGCAGGCACGGTCAAGATGCTTGTGCCGGAGCTTGATTCGATGGTATTGACCACCCCACTTGTAACAGGGGTAGACTCATCCCCAACCGTTGCACTTTGATACCATTGGAAACTTAAGTTCAAACCAGTCGCTACCACCTTGAGGGTGGAGTTATCACTCAACAGAGTTTGGCTACGGGGTTGGGCAATGATGGCGGGTACATTGGCATTAACGGGTAAGATTTCGATACCAGAGACCAATGAGTCTTTGCTACCTCCATCTCGACTGACGACTAGGTTAATGTTGTTGCCGCTTACGGTGATGGGTTCAAACTGGAATAACCCTGCGCGGTCACGCTCACTGCCCAACTCATTGCTCATGATGATGCGACTGAAGTTTCGTAGGGTTCCCGCGCCATCCTTGAATTGTGCCACAGTGCCGTTAACCGTTGCAGTCATTTGACGATTGTTTCCAGTGTCTCTTTCCGCTAGGTATAACCGAATGATGTAGGTGCCGGGATCAACAGCGAAGTTCCATGCTAAATCACGACGTTGTTCAGCGCGTTCATACAATTCTTCCGGCGCAGAACCGGTGTAAGCAGCAGCTAAGAGGGCGTTGCTAGTGCTGTTTAACAAAGCGATGTTGCTACGTTCTTGGAAACTACTGCCAGAGACAGCGTAAGCAATGGCACTTGCACCATCACGAGTTCCTGCCCAAGTCGGGCGCGAACCGTCACGTGCGGCGACATCAAAGCCACCAACGTTAATCCGATAGATGTTACAATCTCCCGGAAGCTCTGCCACACAGTTCACAACATCAATATTGCTGGTCGTACTATTGCTACTCCCTGTGGTATTGGTGACTCGTACCCACACTTTGTAACTTCCCAATGTGCTAATCATGGTAGAGGGTAGCTCTAAGGTGGCATCCGTTGCGCCTGAAATGGGTTGAGAAATATTGCCGGATTCGCCATAGTACCATTGATAGGTGATGGGGCGGGCACCAGTTGCCACTACTTCAATTTGCTTCGGAACATTTAACTGTGCTTGTAGATTGGCAGGCGGATGAACTGCGATTGCGGGTACAGGGCTAGGTGGTTCAAGATCAAAGACCTTGATGGCGGCAATATTGATACCGCTGACCTCATCCACTGGGCGGACTGCTAACTGGGCTTCAGTCGCTCCTACTTGTAAACGCCACCGTAATGCTACGGTATAACCGATGTTGCCGGTTAACCCATGACGACGCAATTCCCATGTGGTTCTCTTATCCGTCCAGTTGGTCCCTGAACTTGCACTGATAACCGTGCCATCCGAGAGGGTGAGGTTCTGGCGCAAGCTGGTATCATCGCGTACCCAAGTGAAGCCACCATCGCGTGAGATTTCTACATAGGCGGTTGCATCTGGGTTACTATCCACACGGCTTTGGCGATAGAACTCAAGGAGGGGTTTGCGCACCCCACGCAGATCAAGCAATCCATCCAAGATCAGCGAAGTATTGCTAAGCTGGATCATCTTGGTCTTGCTTGTTCCCGGAATACTGGTTGGGGTATCGCTAAACGAGGCACTCTTGTTGCCAAGCCCTAATGCGAAACTTGCCAAGCCTACATGCTCATAGTAATGTGCAGTGAAGCGGTAGGTTCTTGCCGTTCCATTTGCGTTCGGTCCGAGTGTGACATTGGCGGTATACAAACGTGGGGCAGTGTCAAACCACTTGTTAAAGATGTTGTCGTAGGTGTTGCTACCGGAGGGTAGATTGGTGATGTACTCGGATGGATAGGGTGAAACGCCTAAACGCATCCCATCATCTGAACGAGCGTAGAAGGTATAGGTGTATTTTTGAGACACCGTGACATCGCGTGTGAACTCTGCTACGAAGTTATCTTCCCAGCCATAGTTATCCGGGGCACCCACTGGCTTACCCGTTCCGAAATCAAGATTGATGGTATTGCCATTGATCGAATCTGCTAGATACCACTGATTGTTACCGTTGTAAGTGCTGTAAGCATCATCCCCGGCGGTTACTTTGGTGACGTTGTAGGCAGTGTTGGTCAACAGAATATTTGATCCAACGGATCCACCGCAACCTTCCATTGAGCTAGAAGCTGCAACAGGTGGGTCTTGACTGATGTCTGGTCTCCACTCACAGTTCATGTATTTGACGAGCCAGCCTGTGTCATTCGAGAAAGATGGAGCAACCGTGCTTGCATAGGAAATATCCACATCCAAGCCCCAGTTTCCTTCTCCTACCCAATTTGACATGCTTTCTGCATTGTCAACGAACGGAAGGGTGAAGATACGCGGTAAGCCTACCGAGAATTGAACATCATCAAGCCACCATCCATCTTGATTGGTGGTGGAAGCATTCGCATTGAGAACAAAGCGCACCCGTACCCGTTTACCAGTTAGGTCAATCAAACTGGCGTTTTCGCGGTCATTGATATAACGCAGGTTAATCTGACGACGTACCCAACCATAATTAAATTCACCAAGTGACTCAACATACTCGGCATTAATCCATGGCGACCAACCGTAAATTTCATCATCACCATACGTTAACGGGGCGGTTAGGTTGGTTGGTGGTGCACTTAATTGATATGAAACATGAACCTCTAGTTTGGCGTTTGAATCAACATGCAAACGATTCCACCAGGTCATGATGGGGTCACTGTTGAAGCCGTCCCCTAATCTCAAACCAGTCATATCAATTTCACGAATCATCTCAACCGTGTTATAGGTGCGGGGGGTGTAGCGGTTGGACTTCGCTGGGTCACTCGGCACTTCACTGAGAGGCGGGCTTTCATGTAGAGTCAATACACCGGAGCGAGCTGGGAATTGAGGGGTAAAGTCTCCTGCTAACCACTTGCCACCCACGCGCCAACGGTTTTGCCAGTTGCTACCTAGATCGGTTGCCGTTCCGCCACTATCGCTGGTTGGAATATAGGAGCGATCATCAATCGTATCTTTGAAGTTAGACCCATCCCCACCTTGAGAAATGTGCCATAACTTGAATGCTGGGCGGGCGGTGGCATCTTGTAAGCGAATCTCATCAATGGAGATGCCGTTGTTCACCTCGCCTGTTCCCACAATGCTGGCATCCAACTTGAACGAAATAACAATATCATCGTCAACAGTGGAAGCATTGCTACTGATAGTTGGTAGGAAAGGATTGAGCGCGATCTCGGTATATTCCCATGATGTTTGAACCGCATCATTGGCATTGTAAACATATTCCCAAACGGTGATGGGGGTGCCTTGTCCAGCGTCAGGAATGATCTGAACACTGAAACCGTGATTGGTTGCCAACGAACGATGCCACCAGAATGACAACGTGGGGTTGACCGCTGGCACTTGTAGATTGGTTGTTTCACACGCTTCTACATCAGGCGGATTAACCACACAGGCAGGGGAGTAAGGATTGTTGGGAGAATCTGCCAATAGGTCAAGCGGACCGCGCAATTCTAAACGGGAGATCGAACCAGAAATATAATTGGTGGAAAGCCCTGGACTGTCGGAATAGGAGTAGCGACCGCTTCCATAAGCTGTCTCGGTTGATGTGCCCCATGTACCTGTGCGTGACCACTTCGCTAAAGCCAAGTCAGGCGTTTCATCCGCACGATCACCAGCACTGTCATACAACGGATAAGGACGGTATAGGGTGTTGTCGAACCGCTCAATCAAAATGTTGTCAATTGTCCAGCCGGTATCTCCAGCAGTAACGGCGCGTTCGGTGATGCTGAAAGCAAATCGTATCCGTAATGCTTGGGTCTTCCACAGTTCCCAAGTAACTAAGGTGATTGCGCCACTGACAGGATCAACCGTTTCAACTTTGCTTAGGTCAATCTCAACTTGATGAACATCTAAGCGTATTGCTTCTTGATTTGCGCCTGTCTTGGCGATGGTGCGCAGGGTTTTCCATGTGCTGTTGGCATCGTCATAATATTGGATGGCAAGTGTAGCGTTATCCTCAATGGCGTAGGTGTTATAGAAACTGAGGATGGGCGCACCTTTATGCCCTTCGTGGTCAGCAGGCGTGGTGGTATAGGTATTGTTAACACTATCCCATGTATTGGTTAGGTTAAGCCGTTTGTTGAATTCAATGTAATAAACGCGCTGATCTAACGGGTTTGTGTTCAAACCGGAGCCGGGTTCAAGGCTATAAGGATTCGTTTTGTCGTCCGTCCATGCCATGCCCGTGTGCCCACCGCCACTTGCCACATCCCAGCGTCCTGTCGTGCGGAAGTCTGCTTTTTGGGTGAAGTCATCCATCGTCCAATAAGCATCGCATGTATCGCGGTTTTCACAAATGGTAAAAGTATCTTCAGGTAAGGGTGCCAAGTTAGCTAGATCAGGGACAAGCACGTTATCTACCCGAACATCATCCACATACCAGCGTTTGCGCCCACCGCCACCTCCGTTATTTTCAATCACAAAACGGTAAGTTAGGGTAGTACCAGAAGTGAACCCATGTGTACTGAGATTGACTGTTTGTTGAGTCCATTCATAGTTGCGGGTGCCCCCAGTACGCGACCAAACGGTTGTCCAGCTGCCACCTTCACTGGGGCGACCTGTGGCGGTGTTATATGAAGCAACTTGGAGGGAAACATTTGTATTGGCGGTTAAGTCCCAAATTTCCCAGAAACTCAAGACGGGGGTCGTTAACGTGAAATTCTGTGCCGCATTATCACCAATGGCGATATGACCGCGCAACTCTAAATAACAACGTTGGTTATCGGGGAATTCATCTAACCCTACTGAATCCTTCCAAGCGAAGCGACGAGTATTGGTGCGATCTCCCTCATAGCGTCCGAAGTCACATTGCACGCCTTGCCCGTTCAAGCCGGCATCATCCGGATTGTGCTTGGGCGAAAGAATTTCCACGTTCAGTTGTGGTATGCCGGTTAGGTGGTAGTGTTCAATGTAGAGCGTATAAAGTTGACCGGGTGTTAACTCACGATAGGTGGTTAGGGTGTTGTCGGGAGTGTTGACCCAATCGTCAATTAGCAAACATCCGCTATCATTGACCGCACGGGTGCCTGTATTGCGTGCCTTAGAAGCACTGTCAAGCGCGGAGCATGTTTGCCCGTCTTGTGCCAACGCCACCCGTGTTCCGCCTGCACGTGTACCCAAGCGAAAGCCGATGCGTACAGGGCTAAGGTTATTCGGGTCGGTGACGGGCACCAACAAACTACGGGTGAGCTTGACAGAGAATTGCTCTTCATCCAAGCGGTTGACATCTAAACTATCTCCTAAGACTTCGACTAAACCAGGGTCGAAGTTTTCCACAGCGATGGAAGTTGTACTGAAGGGATCAACCGCCACACCATTATTGATGTCTTGGTAGAAGATACCTTTCCATGCTGAATGCCCCACATCAATGGTATCAGAAAGACGATACCAAACCACATTGTCTGCCGGATCATAGAAGGGCATGGCAAAGGCGAGGTCGGTTGGGCTAGGGGTGGTGCTAGGGGTAGGAGTAAAAGAGGGTGTCCATGTGGGTGAGACAGGGGTCGCTGTAGGGGGTGTCCAATCTGGGGGAACTTGTGTGGGTTCACGACGGGGTTCATTCGTCGCTAATGCCTTTTCCGTTGGATTGAAATTTGATACAGCTTCAACAGTTTGCCAAAACGCAGTAGGACCTTGAGCGATGTCTCGAAGTTCAGTATCCGCACCGATCAAGTTTACCAAGGTATTGGAAAAAACATTCCCAATAGCGGGACCAGTGGCGACTAAAATCATGAACAACCCGCCCAGTAGAATTACCGCAATGAGGGTATATTCCACAAGGGATTGCCCACTGGCTCCTCGCATCAGCCTATGTGTGTGGTCATCATATTGTTTCATCAGGTTTCACATTTCCTAATATAGTTTTTCACCTGCGAATGGTTTGTTGGCAAAGACAATGCCCCCATTGACACATTCATTCACAAATATCCTATCCCATCCTGCCCTGACTAGGTTGTAAAAGATGGTTTTAACTTGTTTGAATGCGTTTACAAATGTCATTGCATCTCGTTTTTGCCTCATGTTACACTCACGCTTGAGAATCTATTCAATGCTTTGAGGCAGTATGACAACGATACTTCTGCACGATATTCACACATTACTGACCATGGATGACCAACAGCGCGAGTTAAACAATGCGTCCATCTTCATTGAGGATGGGGTCATTGTGGCAATCGGGCAAGCCGAAGATATGCCCGACCGCCCTGCTGATTTGAAGCTATCGATGGCACAACATCTGGTTTTGCCGGGTTTAATCAATACACACCATCACATGTATCAATCGCTCACACGGGCGGTTGCCCCTGATGCCGAATTATTTGGATGGCTCAAAACCTTGTATCCCATTTGGGCACAGATGAAGCCACAGCATATTCAGGTTTCAACACGCTTATCAATTGCTGAATTACTTCTATCCGGCTGCACGACTTCTAGCGATCACTTGTATATCTTCCCTAATGGATGCCGTTTAGATGATGAAATCGAAGCTGCCCAAGCGATGAAGATTCGCTTTCATGCGACGCGCGGTTCGATGAGCGTGGGTGAAAGCAAGGGAGGGTTGCCCCCTGATCGGGTAGTAGAAGAGGAATCCAACATTCTTCATGATACCCGTCACCTGATTGAAACGTATCATCGTCCGCAACGCTATAGCATGATGCGTGTCGGTGTTGCCCCATGTTCGCCCTTTTCGGTCAGTCGTGATCTCATGCAAGAATCTGCTCATTTGGCGCGTAGTTATGGCGTGACTCTTCACACCCACCTAGCAGAGAATCAAAACGATATTGACTACAGCTTGAGCGCGTTTGGGATGTTGCCCGGTCAATATGCTGAGAGCGTTGGATGGGTGGGGGAGGATGTATGGCATGCCCATTGTGTCAAGTTGAACGATGCCGAGATTGAACAGTTTGCTCACACGCATACCGGGGTTTGCCACTGTCCAACATCTAATATGCGTCTCGCCTCCGGAATCGCTCCCATTCGCAAGATGCTGGATCGGGGGGTGTTGGTTGGGCTTGGGGTGGATGGAACAGCTTCCAATGATTCGGGGCATTTATTGGCGGAAGCACGTCAGGCATTGTTGTTACAACGAGTGAATGAAAACCCCAGTGGATTGTCTGCACGCGAGGCAATTCGCCTAGCGACACGTGGCGGAGCGGAGGTGTTACGACGGGACGACGTTGGTTATCTCGCCCCACAAATGGCAGCTGACCTTATCGCTTATCGGTTGGATCAAGTCGAGTTTGCTGGTGCGTTACACGATCCCGTCACCGCATTGTTGTTCTGCCGTTCCGTCAATGTTGATCTTTCTATCATCAATGGGGAGGTGGTGGTGCAAGACGGGCAGCTAACCGTTTTAGACTTGCCACGCCTGATTGAAGATCACAACCGCTTATCCCTTGCGCTCATTCGCGGTGAAGCATGAGTTTCCTACGAGTAGGAACGGCGGTTGCCGTTTTGAATGGGGATGGGCAGATTTTGCTTTCGCATCGGGGGGATATGGATGTTTGGAATCTTCCGACTGGGCGACTAGATGCACATGAGGCGTTGAGTAGTGGGGCGGTGCGTGAGGTGAAAGAGGAGACGGGCTTGCACGTTGCGCTTGAATATCCTATTGGCTTGTACTACTTTGAAGCAACAAGTCGCTTGAATGTCCTGTTTGTTGGATTTCCCATAGCAGGAACATTACAAGCACAAACTGATGAAACTCGTGATAATCGTTATTTCACCCCGTCTGAATTGCCCAATAATTTATTTGCCACGTACATGGCACAAGATGCCGTGCATCAGGTTAAAGCGCGAACACTATCCATTGCCACACCCCCTGCCGAGATGCGACGCATCCGTCGTCGTCTTGCCCAACGTTGGGTCATGAATTGGTTGCGAGGTCGTCCAGAGCCACGCCATGTACCATTCCATGTGACTGCTACCGCGCTCATTTGGGATCATGACCACAACCGCCTTCTGGTTGATGGGGAGAACCTAACGTTACCGCATGTGCTTTGTCGTGGGCAACGTGCGCCTTGGTTGGACTTACAACACAAGTTGGAAAGTCACTACCACATTCAAGGTGCTTCGTTACGTTGGGTAGGAATCTGGCAAGACCCCCTGCAAAATCAGATTGATCTGGTCTTTGCCACAACCGTCCATACCCTCCTGCCATCCTCCCGTTTGAATTGGGTGATTCCACGAAACACAGGGTTAAGTGAACGCCATTTCAGCTATGCTCAAAAGACTTCCACCCAGTATAGCGAATCGAACGTGTGGTTAGGCTTGAAAGATGATCCCTTGCCAAGCATCGTTCAAGTATAATAGAGATTCATTTATCACATTCTAAGGACAAACAAATGACTATTGCCAGCGAGAAGATTGAATTACTGAAGCAAAAAGTGGCTGATAATCGTGAAACCATTATTGGCTTCTTGCGTGATCTTTGCCGTATTCCCAGTTACGATAGTGACATTCTAGCGGTGGGTGAACGCCTTCAGGCTGAGATGGCGAAACTTGGCTATGAAGATATTCACTTTGATCGGATGGGGAATACCATCGGTAAAATCGGGAACGGACCCATCAAGCTGCTCTATGATACCCATATTGATACGGTGGGCATTGGCGATCCTGAAGAGTGGAAGTGGGATCCATTCGAGGGAAAAATTGAAGATGGTATCTTCTATGCGCGTGGCGCGTGTGATGAAAAGAATAGCACGCCCGGCATGGTGTATGGTCTGGCATTTGCCCATGAACTCGGTTTGCTGGAAGGCATTACCGCGTATGTGTTCGGCAACATGGAAGAGCGCAATGATGGCATCGCTTGCCATGCACTGGTAGAAGTGGAAGGCTTAAAGCCGGATTACGTGGTGATTGGTGAGCCAACGAAGATGAAAATCTATCGCGGTCACAAGGGGCGCGTAGAAATGAAAGTGGTTGCCAAAGGCAAAAGTGCGCACGCGGCTTCTAACTTTTTGGGAGATAACGCGGTCTACAAGGTTGTCCCCATCATTGATGCCATCAGCAAAGTAGAGCCTGAGCTAGGGGATCATGAGTTTTTAGGACATGGGCGCATCACCGTTTCTTATATGGAAGTCAAAACACCTAGCCTCAATGCTGTTCCAGACGAAGCAACGGTCTACATTGACCAACGTATTACTTTTGGTGAAGACCCCCAAGACGCGCTGGCACGCATCAAGCGCATCGTTGGCGACCGCACCGATATTGAAGCATCCATCCTTTATGATGAAGAGCCAAGCTATACCGGCTTTCGCTTTGGCGCGGACAAAATCTACCCGGCTTGGGCACTTGAGGCAGATGATCCGTATGTGTTAGCCGGTGTTGAAGCTACTACCGCGATGTTTGGACAACCCGCCGAGACTGGCAAATGGGACTTTTCAACCAACGGAATTTATTGGCGTGGCAAAGCAGGCATCCCAAGCATTGGCTATGGTCCCGGCGACGAAATCCACGCGCATACCGTTCTCGATCAAGTCAAGCTGGATGATGTTGTTAACTCCACCTTATGGTACGGGGCATTCCCTGCCTTTGTCGCTGGCTTGAAATAATCTCCTTTTGAGGGGTAACGCTAACTATTGGGTGGTTGTTACCCCTCCTTCTCATTTCATTGCTTCATGATAACCAGATGTAAGTAAGATTATAAAACGGACTGTAGTCCGTATAATGACGACTGAAACCATCTAAGGATGAAATAACATGTCCATTTTAGGATTACATCACATTACACTGGTGAGCGCAGATGCACAGCGCACCCTGAACTTCTATGTGCAGGTTTTAGGATTACGACTGGTCAAGCAAACGGTGAACTTTGATGATCCCTCCAGCTATCACCTATATTTTGGTGATGCCATCGGATCGCCCGGCACCGCCATCACCTTCTTTGAATGGCGTGGGGCACCGCGCGGACGGCGGGGCATTGGTGGAACGCATCACTTTGCCTTGACCGTTCCTGATGAAGTCGCTCTATTGAAGTGGAAGCGTCGGTTGATTGACCATCAAATCCAAGTCAAGGGTCCTTATGATCGCCGTTACTTTCAATCCATCTATTTCAACGACCCTGATGGGGTCATTGTTGAAATCGCCACCGCCCAACCCGGTTTTACTGTTGATGAAGCGCAACCGGGGCAACACTTCATGTCTCCTCCAGAGGACATCCAATTAGAGAATCAGGATGATGAGCGGATTCAACAACGAATCTGGGCAGACCCCGTTCCCCTCATTACCCATGATATGGCACTGACTGCTGGGATGCACCACATTAGTGCCATTACCGCTGACATCGAACGTACTCATGCCTTTTTCGGCGAAATCTTAGGGATGGAACGGGTGAAAATGACTGCCAACTTTGATGATCCCACTTCAGTACATTGGTACTGGGGAGTGAACGGCGGACAACCCGGCACACTCATCACCTATTTTGAACGCCCATACAGCACCACTCGCGCCAGCCAAATGGGGACTGGGCATACCCACCACTTTGCTTTAGCAGTAGAAGATGAGCAAACACAACAATATTGGCGCGAGCGATTGATTCAATCGGGGTTGCCGGTTTCTCCTGTGATGGATCGGGATTACTTCAAGTCCATTTACACGCGCGACCCATTCGGTCATATTGTGGAGTTGGCTACGCGAGAACCCGGCTTCGCAGTGGATGAACCCGTTGAAACGCTTGGTCAAAGGCTTCAACTTCCTGCTATGCACGAGCGACTTCGCTCTAAGATAGAGGCAATACTAACGCCACTTGTTGTGCCTCATTGGCAAGATTACTATGAAGGAGAACGCGGATCATGAAAACCCAGATTCACCAAAACCAACCCATTCACCAATGGGGGGCACCCCTTGAGCAAGCACAGGGGGTGGTCATTGCCTTGCACGGGCGAGGAGCTAGTTCTGTTGATATGCAAATGTTGACACGTACCCTGAACGTACCCCATATCAGCTTCTACGCTCCAACCGCTGCTGGTAACACTTGGTATCCACAACGGTTCATTTCCCCCATCAAAGAGAATGAACCATATCTCTCTTCTGCATTAGACACCATCGACCAAGTGATTGCCCACTTGGTGGCACAAGGAATGCCCCATGAGAAAATCCTCTTGATGGGATTCTCGCAAGGTGCCTGTTTGAGCGCGGAATATGTGGCGCGTCATCCTAGACGCTATGGTGGGGTGGCGATCCTCAGCGGTGGATTGATAGGGGAGAGCATCACAGAGGCTAACTATCAGGGTGACTTATCCGCTACACCGATTCTCAACGGCTGTGGGGATCAAGATTTCCATATTCCCCTAGAACGTGTTCAAGCAACTACAACTATTCTACAAAAGCTAGGGGCATCTGTGGATGAGCGCATCTATCCGCAGATGGGGCATATTGTCCATCCTGATGAACTAGGTGCGCTTCAACAGATGTTGGATAATCTGTAAGCGCGTGTCGTAGGGACTCCTGAAAGTTAAGATGATGTTGCTGTTTGCACCTGATGAGAGTATCATGGAGCATAGCATAAATTTATAATTTCTACTTTCAGGAGCACCTCTTTCATGCAAACCCATTTACGCGGTCGTGACCTTATCACCACTCAAGAGTGGACAAAAGAAGAAATCGAAACCCTCATTGATGTTGCTTTTGACCTCAAGCGTAAGCGCGCTCTTGGTGAAGCCCATCCCATCTTGCGTGATAAAGTATTGGCAATGTTATTCTTTTTCACCAGCACCCGTACCCGTGCGAGTTTTGAGGCGGGGATGGCACAACTGGGCGGTCATGCTATGTTCATTGATAGCGAAACCACCCAGATTAGCCATGGTGACACCTCCAAAGAGATTGGTCAAATCATCGGGCGTTACGCTGATGGCATTGCTATTCGCCAATGTGATTGGCAATTTGGCAATCAATACATTCGTGAAGTGGCAGAAGCAAGCCGCGTCCCCGTATTGAACATGCAGTGCGATGTTTATCATCCCTTCCAAATCCTTGCGGATTATATGACCATCGTTGAAAAGTTCGGTCGTGATTTGCGTGGCAAGACCATCAATGTTTCTTGGGCGTATGCGTCTAGCTATCAAAAACCGATTTCTGTACCCCAAAGTTTAATTCTGTTGATGACGCGCTTTGGGATGAATGTCCGCTTAACACGCCCTGCTGAGTATAAACTCATGCCGGACATCGAAGAACAAGCACGCGAAAATGCTCGTCGTAGCGGTGGGTCATTTGAGATCGGCGATAACTTTGATGAAGGTTTCAAAGGTGCAGACATCGTGTATCCCAAGAGCTGGGGCGCGTTGTTGACCACCACCAACAATGCGGAATCCGCTGAGATTGGGCGTAAATATACCGATTGGATCACCGATGATCGGCGTATGGCGTTGGCAAATGAACATGCTGTTTATATGCACTGCTTGCCCGCAGACCGCAATATCGAAGTGACCGATTCAGTCATTGATGGACCTCAAAGCATAGTCTATGACGAAGCTGAAAACCGTCTACATGTTCAAAAAGCAGCTATGGCTTTGACCATGAACTAAATCCAGACAAGTTGTTGCCCTCGCATCATGGACATATTTCATCCAGATGAGGGGGCATCTTTGGTGAGTTGCCGAACCTTGCTTGTTAAACCAAAAGTAACCTGAATGCCTTTTTATGAATAATCACCTTCCCACGATGAAATAGGATTTGAACAGACATGGATGGAAAAGTAATAGTCGTTGCCATTGGGGGCAACTCATTGATTCAAAACCCTAAAGAACCCACCGTTAATCGCCAATGGGATGCCGTGCGTTCTACAACAGATGAGATCGCTAAATTAGTTGCCGCTGGGTATCGTGTGATCGTGACGCACGGCAATGGACCTCAAGTTGGCTATATCTTGCAACGAAGCGAAATCGCCACCAAGCATAGCGGTATTCACCCTGTGCCCTTGGATCTGGTGGTAGCTGATACACAAGGGAGTATTGGTTATATGATTCAGCAGGCGTTGGATAATTCTATTCGTCGGTTGGGGATTGCTCGCACGGTCATTACCATGGTTACACAAGTTGAAGTTGATCCGAATGATCCTGCTTTTCAAAACCCCACTAAACCGATTGGCGGATTCATGAGCCAAGAGGAGGCAATGAAACTCAAAGAGCAGGGGCTTCCTGTGGTGGAAGATGCTGGGCGTGGTTGGCGCAGAGTCGTTCCTTCCCCTAAACCGCG
>JBMOEO010000015.1:0-53737 GCA_049318945.1 Phototrophicaceae bacterium
CAGGCGACGAACGCCCCATGCCACCCCCCCAAACTCACAAGCGGAGAGGATGCTATTCTCCGTCAAACCGATGATCCCCCAAGGCGAGCCAACACTGGGCAAGCGTTGTGCTAACCACTGCTTTTGTGGCAAGCTGAGGGGAAGGCTTGCTTCATCCACGCGCTCATCCAAACGGTTGCCCCCGCTTAAGCACAATCGAAAATGAGCCAACGGAAAGGCAGGCGAAAGCGGAGGGCGTGCGTTGGGGGGCAGGTTGGGATAGGTGACATGCCGTTTCCCCCCTTGCTCATCCGCCAAAGTCTCCAAAGTGCCATCTTGCCCCACTCGAAAATAAGCCACCCATTCCTCATCGTAGAATAGCTCAAAGTAGCCCGCCCCTTCGGTTGTATAAGCGATCAATTCGCAAAGACCGCCATAAGGCAAAACTACCGTATGTGTCAATATTAGTTCTGTAATTGTTTGGTTCATGTGATTTATTTGGATGCAATTACAATGATTATGGTATAATGCTTGCTAAAGAGCATTTTTGCAATTGCGACGGCATATTGAATCTGTTGGTTAATCAATGACTATCAAATTGAACACACAACATAAAGCTCTCATTATTGAGGATACCGCAGAACTCGCCGAGATTTTGCGAATCACCATGACCAATATGGGTATTGAAACTTTCACTGCTTTTCATGGCAGAAAAGCCATTGATTTCATCCAAACGCACCGCCCCGATTTGATTCTGCTGGACATCGGTTTACCCGATATGAGCGGCTGGAAGGTGCTAGAAACGCTAGAACAGTTAGACATTGCCCTCCCCAAGATCGTTGTGATTTCCGCATTTAGTGATCCAGCCAATCGCTTGGTGGGCAAGTTACAAGGGGTCAACAGTTACCTGATTAAACCCTTCACCACACAAGAAGTGGAGGCAGTCGTTCAAAAGGTTCTGCAAACGGAGTGAAGCGTCCGCTTGTCTTTCTTATGTTGGGGTTGGTGGGTTGCACGCTACAAGTTGAATCGCTTGGAACGGCGATGCAACCTCACCCCTCTTCTACATGGGGGGGGGCGACACATTACTATCACGCACAATTGCTTGCCACGCACACACACGACCTTGAAGCGTGGATTCCCCTAGCAGAACAAGGAGGGAATGCTGATCTTGCCCATGCCTTGCGTGCCTTTGTCGCGTTGAAAACACAGGATGATTTAGCCGTGTTGCGAGATTTGGCAAGCGGATATTTTGAGCGTGGGGAATGGTTCGCGTTTCAGAAAACACTGCAAAGCATTCTAGCGGTTGCCCCTGCTGATCCGTTCGCCAATTTCCATCTCGGCTTGATGACCGCCATCCTCACCCCCAGCCAAGCCCACCCCTATCTACAAGTGGCAACCGATGATCCGCTCTATTCTGATGTGGCACGGGCAGTACGGGTGTTGTTGTTGGAACAGGGGGAAGCAACCAGCTATGATCCTGTTTTCAGTCGGTTTCAAATTGGGCTGTTGTACTTGAACTTTGAGATGTGGACATACGCCGAATTTGCCTTTAATCAAGTGAACACGCTCAACCTTGCCACCCACCAACAGGCGCACCCCCTCGCGCTTGCCTATTCCAGCCTTGCCAGAACGCGACAAGGAAAGGATGGCGGAGATGCCATCCGTGATGCTGTGCAACTTGCGCCCGATCATGCCGAAGTGCGCTATCTGCAAGCGGTTTACTATCGCCATCAAAAAGATTATAGCAACAGTCTGAATGCCATCATCCAAGCCGTCGCCTTAGATTCTGACAATCCAACCCTGTATGCAGAGTTGGGAACGGCGTACCGTTTGGTGGGGGAAATGAAAGAAGCGGAATCATGGTTACAGACGGCATTGGCATACAGTGGCAATGATCCACAATTCGCCGCCATCCTAGAGGAGTTCTATGCCCAAGAGGCGTGGCAATTGGGGATTGATGGATTGCAAACCCTGAACGAACGCTTGAACATCACCCCAGAAGACCCCGCCCTATTGGTGAGTTTGGCACTCACTTATCATCGCATGGGAGAAACCACCCTCGCGCTCGATACGCTCGATTTGGTCATTCAGCGCGTGGAGGATGATACCCTCGCTCATTTTTACAAGGGGATCATCCTGTTGGAAAGCGACCCCACCAACGCCCAAATTATCCCCCTGTTAGAACAAGTCGCCAATTCTGAAAGCGACTATCGCGCCGATGCGTTGCGCATTCTGGAAAATCTATTGTCGCCATAGTGGATGAATCTTATGCAGAAATTCATTGAACAAATTCGTAAAGCAGGCATTTTAGGACTTAGTAGCGATCAATGGTATAGTATGCAGGTGCGTGAGGTGCGCTGGATTCGCCACGCAGGTGGGATTCGGCGATATTTCTGGATGACCGTGTGGGCAACCGCCCTCGTTAGTTTAGCGATGGTTGCCATGGGGATGATGCTATGGCTTCAAAACATTGTGAACCCAAACAGCGTTGCCATCATGGCGGGAGTCTTACTGTTCTCCGCCTTTGCGTTCGGCTTGTTCTTCATCTTCTTGTCGATTTCCGTTGACTTCTATAGTGTGTTCAACGCGGTGGGATTGGTACGGCGCGAGCGCGAAAGCGGACGCTTAGATTTGATGCGCCTGTCGATGAGTGAACGTGGCTTGCTTGATGCGTTGCAATCCCTATCCGTTAGCCGAACGTGGCGAGTGGTGACTTGGATTGTGAGTGTGCGCATCATTTGGGGTGGCATCGGCACGCTAGTGGGGTTGATCGCATGGTTGATTATATGGATCGCACAACCAGATTACCGCATCTATACTTGGTTCGGCGTGCTATGGATTCCGATAGGGTTCATCTTCACCTATTGGCAAGCAGTCATTGAGCCGATTTGGCGTGTGCGCTTGCTTAGTGCATTAGGCTTGTATATCTCTGAGCGCACCAACAACCGCACCACCGCCATTGTATACGGGTTAGTGGGGTTGTTCATCCTCAACACCGTCACATCATTTGGGACGCAAATCCTGCAAATACCCTTTAACATGCTAAGTTTTGCGACGGGTTTCATGGAAGAGGGCGTGTTTAGTATTCCCCCGATTTTCATCATCGCGCTCGGATTCATCGTGCCGTTTTCCGCGCTCATCTTGATGATCGTCTCGATATTGATCGCCCATGCCCTGCGTGAGTGGCTCTTACAATCAACCGTCAATCACATGCAATAACCTTCTCGCTAACTTGAATTTGGATTCCGTGACTATGCTCCGTCGCTTTTGGGCTTGGTTTAACCAACTTCGCTCCCCACATCATGACCCCCTCTTACAAGACCCCATCATGCGCTACATGCTCCTTCCCATGAAAGCAGGACGCACCGCATCAGGCTTCACACGTTATACACGCCTCATACAATCCATCTTGCTTGGGCTGTTGTTGGTTGCCAATGTGATTGGCTTCGCACTTGAACCGAATGATACCGATACGGTGATGGTATTGCTGGCATGGGGCGGCGCGTTGGTGAGCATCTTCTTCTTTGTAATTGCGGACGCGGTGACGTTGTTCTTCACCGTCAGCACCCTACGTCACCCCCTCAAAGACCGCACCCATTACGATCTGATACAGGTGTCTTTGGTTTCGCCCATGCACTATACCCGTATGCGCTTCAAACTGGCGGAGTTGCGGGCATGGCGTGGAGTCGGCGTGTTGTGGTGGATGCGTTGGTATGGGTGGCTATATGGCGTGGTGGTGGCGGGGCGTTTCATTGTTCAGCTGGTATGGGAACGTTGGCTATCGATGAATGATAGTTTTTATTCCCCATCTTATGGAGACGATTCACTCACTTACTTGTTGATCTTGGTGTTAACCTATGGGGTGATCTATAGCATCATGCTTTTATTTGAGCCATTCTGGCGCGTCAAGATGCTAATTGCGTTGGCAGGGTCGCTATCCGTGCGCATACAAAATAGCTTGATGGTATGGTTAGCCGTGAGCAGCACGTATGTGCTTTGTCTGTTCCTGCAGGGATCGCTGGCAGCAGGGATTACCTACCTCTCTATCCGATTCTATAGCATCATGGAAAGTATCCTCTTTAGGGGATACTCGCTTGCACTCAGCGAAGCCACCAGTTATAGCAACCCGTTCATCGAAATCCCATCGCTATTGTTTGCCAGCATCCCCCCCTTCCTGATGATTTTTGCGGTGCGGAATTTGCAGAACAGGTTAACCCTTTGGCGCACGCACGTCACCCATCAGTACATCTTTCGTCGCTAGATGCTACAATATCGGTGATGGTTAACTGTTTCGGATAGAGGATGATGCCACGTTACTTTGTGAGTTTAGCGTTGTTGGTGGGGTTCGCCCTCACCTATGGGCTTGCTACCCAATCCAACCGTCTTGTTTATGTTGTCTCCAGTGACACCCCCCAAACGATCCTCTATGCCACCACCTTTGATGGGGGGATGTTTGCGGAACAATGGCTACAACAAGATCGACGTGGGGGAACGATCTCCCCTCAAGCGGATGCACTGTGGCTAACGTTGGATCAAAACGCGCCCGCGCCACTTTCCATCCAATCGGTGATGCGCCACCGCTTCCGCGATTTTGATTACACCGTGAAGGCGCAAGTGCTTGAGGGTCCGCTGAACAATGCGTTCGGGGTGGTATTCCGCTATATTGATCCCCAACACTATCACCGCTTCTATATCAGTAGCGATGGTTACTACCAACTGACCGCACAAACCCTTGACGGCAACCGCATCATCAGCACATGGATTGATAGCCCTGCTATCGCTCAAGGCGTTGGCACAGCACAAAATAAGTTACGGGTGGTTAGTAGGGCAAACGTGTTTTCATTCTATGTAAACGATCAATTGTTGCCATTGTGCATCCCCAATGATGCCACCGCGCAAAGCACCTACTATGCTGGAGAATGTCAGGGTGGGGCACTTCAAGAAAGCTATCGCTTGCCAGAACCCCTCTATGGACAGATCGGCGTATTCATTGAAACGGTCAGTGAATCCGGTGTATCAGTGGCGTTTGATGATGTTTTAATCCAAACTCCAGCCCAAACCCCAACAAATTGATAGCCACAATCGAGCAAGTTTTGTTTTATAATCCTGTTCGGTCTCACTGTCATTACATCTCTATTCAGAAAGGATAGAATTTCTATGGAAGACCCAAGAGTAGCAATGTCGGAAAAGCTCAAAGAAGCGATGAAGAACAAGGATACCCTCACCCGTGACGTGATCCGCATGACCATGAATGCGATTAAGCAGGTGGAAATTGATACGCAGAAAGAAGTTTCAGCGGAAGATGCCGCCAGCATCGTCATGAAAGAAGCCAAGAAGCGTCGTGATACCATACAAGAATTGATTACCAACGGACGCGAAGATGCTGCTGAAGCAGAGAAGGTAGAATTAGAAATCGTAGAACGCTTCTTGCCCAAGCAACTTTCCCGCGAAGAGATTGTTGATCTGGTGAAGAAGGCAATCGAAGAAAGTGGCGCAACCTCCTCTAAAGAGATGGGTAAGGTCATGGGTATTTTGACCCCCCAAACGAAGGGGAAGGCAGACGGCAAACTCGTTAACGAAGTGGTACGCGAGTTGTTACAGGGCTAATTATGTCCGAGTGGGTCGCGGGATATTTAGAGCAACGCCTTCATATCCCCTCACAACGCACCGTTAGCGTGGTACACCTACTAGGGATTATTGCGGCAGCGGTCATCTTCTCTGTTTTTACCACCTTCATTCTTGCATCCAAAATTGCGTTTGTGGATCGCTCGTTGGTGGGGTTACAGGTTGGTGCCGTTGCCCCGCGCAATATCTTTGCGCCCCGCTCTGCAGAGTTTGTTAGCGAAGTTTTAACCGCATTGGAGCGTGAACGCGCCATCACCAATACCCCCGATGTGTATGATGCACCAGACGGCGGCGTTGTGCGAACACAGGCAGAGTTTACGCGCTTGATTCTGGATTACATCCAAAACATCAAACGCGACCCCTACGGCACCCCCGAAGAGAAGTTGACCGACCTACAGGGAATCACCACCCTTCGCTTAGAACCTAGCCAGTTTGAACAAATTCTAAACACGAATGATGAAACGTGGCGGTTAGTGGATGAGGAAATCATCACCTTGTTAACGCGAGTGATGCAACAACCCATCCGTGAAACAGACGTGGTGAGCATTCAATCTCGCCTTCAAACGCAGGTTAGTTTTCGCTTTTCAGAAGAAGACGCATTGGTCATTGCCTCCATCGTCAAAGATCTGATCCGCCCGAACTGGTTCGTTAATCCCGATGAAACCACGCTCGCCAAGCAACGAGTTGCCGCCGAATTTCCGCCCATCGTGCGACGGTTCACGCGCGGACAAACCATCGTGCGTGCTGGCGAACCCATCACAGCGGCAGACTTAGAGGCATTGCAACAGTTCGGTTTATTAGAAGTGTCTGCAGAAGAACAATCACGCAATCAACTGGTAGCAATGATTCAGTCTTTCTTGTTGAGCATCGTCATTATCAGCATGATTGGCTTATTCATCAGTCGCTATGACGATGGATTATACCAACGCCCACGCATGGTTTTATTGGGCGCGGTGATTTATCTGGTCTTCTTGTTTGGATCTAGCATCATCCCCACTGAGTTGTTCTATGTATTGCCCACCGCTGCCATGTCGCTTCTGTTGGTGTCTGTCGTGGGAGGGGAGGTGAGCATCATGTTGACCTTCGGCTTTTCCATCATGATTGGGTTCATGCAGTCGCAACAGCTAGAACATAGTGTCTTGGTTGGGGTGGGGGGAATCTTAGGGATTTTATCCCTACGGCGGCAAGAACGCTTGAATCAATATTTCTTCTCTGGTGCGATCATCGCCATCGGCTATATTTTAGTGAGCGCGATTTTTCACTTTGGGATACAACAAGATCGACAAGGCTATGACCAATTGCTCTTGCTCCTGTCTTATAGCATCATCAACGGGGTGCTTTCGGCAGCGGTTGCCATCACCGGTTTGTATATCATCACGGTGCTGTTCAACCTACCCACTGGCATGCGCATGATCGAACTTAGCCAGCCCAATCATCCCCTCCTTCAAAAGCTCCTGCGTGAAGCACCCGGCACCTATCAGCATTCTTTGCAGGTCGCCAACTTAGCAGAACAAGCAACCAGTGCGATTGGGGGCAACGCAGAGTTAGTGCGTGTTGCCGCGCTCTATCACGATATTGGCAAGAGCGTTACGCCATACTTTTTCATTGAGAACCAAGTGGAAGAAAGTAACCCACATGACACGATGGCAGACCCCTACCGTAGTGCTGACCTCATCATCGGTCATGTGCATGAGGGAGAAAAACTTGCCCGCCAGCATCGCTTGCCTGCACGCATTCGGGATTTCATCCGTGAGCATCACGGCACAACACGGGTAGAATACTTCTATCGTCAGGCGGTTGCCCAAGCAGATGACCCCGACACCATCAATGAAGATGACTTCCGCTATCCGGGTCCTGTTCCGCAAACACGCGAGACGGCTATCATGATGTTGGCAGACAGTTGTGAAAGCACGGTGCGGGCGCGTCGCCCAAGAAACCGCCAAGAGATTGGGGAGATTGTGCAAAATATCGTGGATAGCAAAATCCGTGATAACCAGCTGGATGAATCGCACTTAACCTCTAATCAGCTTAAGATCATCCGTCAAGTGTTTGTGGATATGTTGCATGCCACCTTTCACCCGCGCATCAACTATCCCCCTGGCATCAATGTCATTCCTGAAACTTCCCCCGCCCCCATACGCTCTACTACCCTAGTGGGCGTGGTGACGAATGGCGAAGCAAACGATACCCATAAAGTGATTGCTCACCCTGCGCGAACCACTGTCCAACGCGCCGAGCCTGCTCATGATGCGGATGAGGACAACACGCCAATGAAAGAAGTTCCTCCCCTGCCCCGTTTAGAACCTATTCCCGTCGATGAATCGGATGATGTGTAATGCCCTACCATATTGAGATTAACAACGAAGCAAGCTATGCGTTCGATTTGCAACGTTTACAGCAGGCAATCCTGACCGTCTTAACCCAACATGATATTCCCCATAACCGCGAGGTCGGGGTAGAGGTGGTGAACAATCAGCGCATCCAAGAGCTAAACCGCAACTTTCGACAGGTCAATAAGCCCACCGATGTTTTATCCTTCCCTGCAGAAGCAGAAGACTTGCCCGATGTCATTCAGCAACAAATGGAAACAGTCTACTTGGGTGACTTGGCAATAGCCTATCCGTATGCCACCCACCAAGCGGAGCAATTGGGTTGTAGCATTGATGATAACCTTGCACTGTTGGCAATTCACGGCACGCTACACCTGCTGGGCTATGACCACGATACCCCCAGCAATCGGGCGGAAATGTGGACGGCGCAAGACCGCGCCCTCAGCGCGTTGGGGGTGCGGTTGGACATCGTGCCTGCCCTAGAGGAGTTCAGCAAGTCTGGCTCGGTTTGGTCACGCTGGTTAGAAGATGTCACTTCCACCATGCAAATTGAGCCAAGTGAATACGCGCTCAAAACCAGTGCCAACCGCTTAGACAGTTTGGGATATGCTCTGGCAGGTTGGCTATACATGCTCCGCCACCAACGCAATACGTGGATCATGGCGATTGTCACCCCGTTGATTGGCGCGGTTGCCCTGTGGTTAGGGGTGGATCGCATCAGCTGGGCATTATTGATTGTGGCAATTACGCTGGTGTGGTTGACGGAATTCGTCAATGCATCAGTAGAAGCGTCCATTGACTTGAGTACATCCGAATATCATCCGATGGCAAAAGTTGGTAAGGATGTTGCCTCTGCTGCCGTGTTGTTGGGGGTGATTGCGTCGGTCTTGATTGGGTTGTTGGTGCTTGCTCCCCCGTTATGGCAACGCTTGCAGGGTTGGTTTACTTTGTTATAAGGAGTACGAACGATATGACCGAAGAAACCGAACGTTCAACACGACAAGGGCTTGCACGCGAACGCCAACGTAAACGTAAAGAACGCCACATCAAACAACACACCACCGCTTCACCGCGCCAAACCTCTGCGCAATTGTCCCCTATGGAAGGATTCAAAGTCGCTAACCTTCGGATACCGTTGGGCATCTTGCGCCCATTGGGTTTATTGTTGTTGAGTATCCTCCTCATCATTGGGATTTTTTATGGGTTACGAAGCATTAACCCACCCGAAGCAAGCCCACGCCCCAACGCCATCTGGCTTGGAACGAATTGGTCATACGACCTACCCAGTGATGAACAAGTGTTAGGGTTGGTGGAACGCTTACGGCGCAACAAGATTGGAACAGCGTATGTGTGGGTGACGTATCTCAAGGATGATTTGGCGTGGTCGGGCAAGGTGGCAGACCGCGATCCGCTCACCAACGAGGCATGGAATAACATCAACGCCATCACCGAACAACCCTACACCAATACCCTAGCAGAGATGGAGCCGAACATTTTGCGCTTCGTCCAACAATATAAAACCTTCTATCCCGAAGGCAAGTTGTACGGATGGATTAGCTATCCCACTAACCTTGATGAAGACGGTTACACGCTTGACAACACCACGCTACACACACGCATAGCCGAACTGGCAACGCTCTTGGTGACAAGCTACGGGTTTGATGGTATCTACCTTAACATTGAGCCGATCACCGATAACGACCAAAACCTGCTTGCCTTGCTTCGCACAGTACGGCAAAGCATTGGGACGGAAATTCCGATTGCCCTAGCAATCCCCCCCGATTGGCGACCCAGTGGCGATCCCATCCCGTATAGCCCCAATATCACCGCCACCTTTGAGTGGACAAAATCCTACAAGCAAACAGTCGCCTTGTTGGTGGATGAAATGTTGGTCATGGCATATCATAGCGGATTGGTCTCCTCAACCGATTATAGCACTTGGGTTGCTTATCAAGTCCGCGCGTATGCAGAAGCAGTTGCGGAGTTGGGCATTGAAACTACGGTCAAGGTTGGGATACCAACCTACCCCGCCGAGCTACCCGCCCATGACCCAGCGGTAGAGAATGTGGAGACGGCTTTAATCGGCATCAAGCAAGGGTTAGCAGAAGCGGACACGCTGGCTTCTAGCATCAGTGGCGTAACGATTTATGCTGAGTGGACAACGGATGAAAGCGAGTGGGAACTGTTCCATCAACTGTGGGCAAATGCTACCGAGTGATCGGATTGGCACAATTGAGGCAACCTCTTGTTCCTGATAATCGCTTCTATGTTAAAATACTGTATAAAATATATTTACAGGTTAAACGTCCCCATGCGTTGCGCCATGTTTGTGTTGCACGATAATTTAGGAGTAGAAGAATCATGATAAAAGAATTAGTGAATCGTGCCGAACAACAGGGTTATATCACCTTGAATGACATCCTTGAACTGACCGACGAGGATGACGATAAAGAAGAGTACCCTTCTTTAGAAAGTATTTTGTATGAGTTAGATGAATTAGGCATTGAGATACGGAATGTGCCAACCGAAGATGACGATGATGGCATGACAGATTTCGCTGTTGCGGATGATGAGTTGAATGTAGAGGATGCCTACCATCAAATGCCCGATCTCATGCAGGTCTCTTCAGAAGATCCGGTTGGGCTATACTTTCGGCAGATGTCCCAAGAAGCGTTGCTCAGTGCTGAAGAAGAAATTGAACTGGCGCGACGCATACAGGTTGGCATCCTTGCCCACGCCACCCTTTCTGACAATACCGATCCAAGCGCGGTTGCCTTGCTACAAAAGCAGATCGCTGATGCTATTGAAGCACGCCAACACCTTAGCCGCGCCAACACGCGCCTTGTGGTGAGCATTGCCAAGCGTTACATGGGGCAGGGGTTGCCATTTCCCGATTTGATTCAAGAGGGGAATGTTGGGCTAATGCGTGCGGTAGACAAATACGATCATGAGCGTGGCAATCGCTTTAGCACGTATGCCACATGGTGGATTCGCCAAGCCATCACCCGTGCGCTGGCGCAAAAGACCCGCACCATCCGCATTCCGCTTCACATGACGGAACGCATCCGCCAGATGTATCGGGTGACACAAAGCATGGAGCAACAACTGGGGCATCGCCCTTCCGTGCAGGAAATTGCCGAAGCAATGAACTTACCCGTTGATGCTATCCGCGCCATGTTGGATGCCAGCCAACATGCCATCGCCCTAGAGAAGCCGATTGGCGAAGATGGGGATAGCGAGTTTGGGGAGTTTTTAGAAGATGAAGAGTCACCCAATCCAGTGGATACGGCGACACATCACCTACTACAAGAGACCATTGAGACCGCGCTCCAAGAATTAACGCCTCGTCAAAGCCACATCATCCGCCTGCGCTATGGGCTAAACAACGGGGAGGCACACACCCTAGAAGAAATCGCCGATCTGTTTGGGCTAAGTCGTGAGCGCATCCGTCAGCTAGAGCGTGAAGCACTCAACCAATTACGTCACCCACGCCTAGCACTCACGCTCAAAGATTACTGGACATAGTACGTTCCCCCGCTTTGCAACTCATACAGGGGACAATACGTATACGGGACAGTCAACCTATTCAAAGGAGTTCATCCTGTTGGAACGTCGTATCGTCATACAAACCAAAGCCTTAAGCAAGCAGTTCAAGATGGGGGGTCACAAAGTGGATGCCCTCAATGCCGTTGACATCGACATCTACAATGGTGAAATCGTCAGCATTGTGGGTCCGTCGGGGAGTGGCAAAAGTACCTTGCTCACCTTGCTAGGGGGATTAGACCAACCAAGCAGCGGAAGCGTGCAAATTGACGGGGTAGAGATTAGCAAGATGAATGAGAACCAACTGACGGAAATTCGCAATGAAAAGATTGGTTTCATCTTCCAATTCTTCAACTTAGTGCCCACTCTCACCGCGCTAGAAAACGTCGCGCTACCCATTCAGTTCGCGCGTAAACCGCAATTCCCCCCCACCCAACGCGCCAAAGAGTTGCTCACCTTGTTCGGCTTAAAAGACCGCATGCACCATGTACCGAGCCAGCTATCAGGGGGGCAACAACAACGGGTGGCGATTGCCCGTGCGCTTGCCAACAATCCCCCTCTCATCTTAGCCGATGAACCCACCGGCAACCTTGATAAAGAATCGGGGCGGATCGTCTTGGATAACCTGCGTAAGATTCGGGATGAATACAACACCACGATTGTGATTGTCACGCATGACAACCAATTGGCAAACCAGACCGACCGCGTGCTTCAGTTGGTGGATGGGCAAGTTTACTTCCAAGAAGCCATTCGCTAGTTTTTGCCGTATTTCGTTAAGAATGATAAAATGCAGGTGACTCGTCCTACAAACTGAAACGGACAATAACCATGCAAATTGATGTCTTTCTGGATGCCCAAGAATATGGGATGATGGGTGCGCCAACCCTTTTTGTGATGGTGAACTTTCATCCAAAACCCCCAGCAACCACCCATCACCAACGTCGCCCACTCAATATCAGTCTGGTGATTGACAAGAGTGGCTCGATGTCTGGGCAAAAAATTGACTACACGCGCCAAGCCGCCTTGCTCGTGTTACAAAACCTCACCTCAAACGATATGCTTTCAGTGGTGACATTCAATGAGGGGGTGGAGACCATTCTCCCTCCCAGCCCTGTGAAGGATAAAAACCAACTTGCCGAAAAGATTCGCTCGATTCATGCCGGCGGAACAACCAACTTAAGCGGTGGTTGGTTAGAGGGCATCAACTATGCTCAACAGCATATTGCTTCAGACCACATCACGCGGGTCATTCTGTTGAGCGATGGGCATGCCAATCGTGGAATTACAGATTCGGCAACGCTAGTCAGCATTGCCCGTCAAAAGTTCAATGAGGGGGTTGTCACCACGGCGATGGGCTTGGGGGATGATTTCAACGAAGACTTGTTGATTGCCCTCGCCGATGCAGCGGGTGGGGCGTTCTACTTCATTGAGAGTCCTGAAGTTACGCCTACGATCCTCAAGGAAGAGTTAACCGACCTGTTGAACTTGAGCGCACAAAACCTGACTGTCACGCTTGAGCCAACCGACTTGGTGCAACAGGTGCAACAGTTAACCAAGTACCCCATGCAACCTGTGCCCAGACCGCATACCACCTACCGACTAGGGGACTTGTATGCCGAAGAAGAACGCTCCATCACCTTTGAAGTGAAGCTCCGCCATCAGCCTGAACCCAGCACCCACCCCTTGCTTCACCTGACGATTGAGTTTGATGAAGTGGGGGAAAATCAGGTGACTCACCACAAAATCACCCAGTTGGTTTCTGCCACATTCCACAACCAACCCACCCACACCCACCCCAATGAAACTGTTTGGCGCAATGTGCTGATCTTGCGTTCTGCAGAAGCACGACGCAAAGCGATTGAATTGAGCGACATCGGCAAACTTGCTGAGGCATCGCGCATCCTACGAGAAGCAGCAGATCAAATCGCACAGTCTCCATTTCAAGACAGCAGCCTAGCGGAAGAACAAGTCTCCCTGCGCATGCAAAGCGACAACTTAGGGCGCAATATATATGATCGGTATGACCGTAAAACCATGTCCACACAAGCCTACTTCAGTGAACGTAGCAGACAAGTACACGCCCAATCCTTGCGCTCACGTGAATCTCAACGGCAACAATTTGGTCAGCTACATGGTGATACCGACCGCATAGGAGAAACCATCCCCAAGCCCCCCACCCTACCCGAAGAGCAATCGCTCAATGCGGAAACCCACCCCGTCGTGACGCATCTGATTTGGGGGGATCAAACCTTCAACATGAAGGGAGACTTGATGCGAATAGGACGGGCACCGCAAAATGAGATCGTCATTGATGTGGCGGGAATCAGCCGCTTTCATTGCCAGCTGAAGCGGATTGGGATGGTGTGGATGATTGAAGATTTAGCCAGTACGAACGGAACGTATGCACATGGTAAAATGATTGAAGCACCTTATCGCTTGCAACATGGCGACGAAATTTATATTTGTAACCAATGCCTACGTTTCGAGTTCAAGGGCTAAACCACCCAATCAGTCAGAAAGGATGACCTGACCCAAACATGACCCAACGTCCTCATTATGATGTCACCGTTGCTGGTGTCTCCCGTTCGCTAGAGAAGTTTGAAGTTGCCCCTGGTGTGACGATTGCCATCTTGAATATCCTGGGGGATACCGAATTGGTCTTGGCATGTAGCAAAGAACTTGCCACACGACTAGAAGGGTTTCAACCGCAGGTGTTCGTCACGGCAGAAGCCAAGAGCATTCCCCTCATCTATCAACTATCGGTTGATACGGGCATTCCCTATATCGTCTTGCGCAAGTCCTACAAGACCTATATGGGGGAAACCATCCATAGCGAAACGGTGAGCATCACCACCGGTAGCACCCAAACGCTCTATCTGGATGAGAAGGATCGCGCCTTGTTAGATGGCAAGCGCGTTGTTTTGGTCGATGATGTGATCTCAACCGGTAGCACGTTGGAAGGGATGGAAACGATCATCAAGCAAACCAACGCCCATATCGTTGCCCGCGCGGCAATCTTCACAGAGGGGAATGAACCCGACAAGTGGGAAGATATTGTCGCGCTGGGTAATCTGCCCGTTTGGATTGGCGACGCAAGTTAAAACGCCTATATGGTGGCATCGGTTTAGGCGGATGTCTTTTCAATCACCAATAAATGAGAAAGCCCTACTGTGTCAAGTGGAGTGCCTTCTAAGTGGTATAACCCGTCTCGCACGTGCTGGGCGGGTTGTCCAAAGCGGTTGATGAGGTTGTCATAGCCCCCATAGATACGGCGGTGATGCACCACGCGATAGGGCAACTCGGCGAATAATGCCAACAATCCCCGCCGTGTATACGCCCGTACATGGGGGGCAAGCCGATTGCGTAGCGCGTCAGGCAAGTAATTAATTAGAGGGGTATTGCCAAAGTGATATTCCCCACGCCAATAATGCCCGTGCGTTTCAAACGGATACCACCGATTGGGTGCAAACATGATGACGCGCCCCCCCACCTTCAAGACTCGCCACATCTCTTGTACCGCCATGCGGTCATCTTGGACATGCTCAATAACCTCATGCGATAGAATGAAATCGAAGGTCGCATTTGGATAGGGGATTGCCTCAGCGGCAGCCACCACAGCATGGGGGCTATGGGCAATAGCAAGGGCAACACGCTCGGTTTCAATATCGAAGGCTTCCACCCGTGCACCAAACGCCTCGCTGATCTTGGTAGCATACATCCCATTGCCACACCCATCCACCAAAGCGACTGATTGCGCGGTGAGGTTGCCCCATTGGGCAATCATGGCTAAACGGCGATCTTGCCCCTCACGCCAAACGTAACTAGGTTCGCCACGTAGGGCGGCTTTTTGTGAATGTGACATGGCTTAACTCCTGTTAGAACGCATGGCGGATAGGGTAAACCGCGCATCTTTTTTGAGTAGGATGGTTTCTGGCTGTAGTTGTTGAATGTGGCTTACACCGTGTGCATCAATGGGGATGATGACGGTTACTTTCGTCCCCTCGCCGGGAGCAGTCTCTAAACTTAATTCACCATCGACCATCTCCGCCCGCTCACGTAGGTTCACCATGCCCAAACTACCGCGCTTCTCATAGCCCGTGAACACCGCGTTCTTGTCAAACCCCACCCCATTATCTTGTATCACCAAGTGAATCACATCCTTAGTGCGACTTAGGCGCACCGTGATAAGGCTGGCTTGGGCATGCTTCCGCGCGTTGTTAACCGCTTCTTCGACAATGTAGAACAATGTGCCTGCCTGATGGGCGGTTAGGGTTTGCTCGGCATCGGTGGCAATTTGAAGCTGAATATTTTGGGTATAGAGCTTGTTCATCTTTTCTGACAGCTCTTCTAAGGCGTGCCCCAAGCCTCGATTCTCCAATGCCAACGGACGCTGGGTGAACATCATGTGGCGGATCTCTGCTGAAACCTGCGCGGTCATGCTTTCCACTTGTTGCAATTCATCGGGCACTTTCTCCGGCATTTTAGTGAGCATCTTACGAATGATGCCCATCCGCAAGCCAATGGCGGAGATGGTTTGAATGGGTCCATCGTGTAAGTCACGCGCCAACTTTTTGCGAGCTTCTTCTTGCACTTCGATGATGCGTTCCTTCTCCGCCACCAGTCGTTGATAGAGGGCAACGTTCTGTAGGGCGACAGTCATCTGTACGCCAACCGCCTCTAAGAACAGACGGAAATCCTCATCAAAGGCATCCACTTCTTTGCTTGCCAAAATCATCGCCCCGTAGTTATCGAAGCCTGCTCGCAAGGGAACACACACAACAGATTGAATGTGATGAAACGTGCGGAAACGTTTTAGCTCAGGATCATTCACCACGCCCTGCGAAAAGACCACTTCCCCCTTACGAAGCGACGCGCCAATCACCCCACTGGTGCCGAGCGTGGTGCGGTTTTGGTCGCCCAGCGACATGCCTATGCCAGTGGTGATGTAGAGGCTATGATCCTCTTCCTGATAGAGCATGACCACGCCGATATAATTCCCAACATCGGCTACCCGTGCTTGGTTCTTAACCGACATACGCCCCAGTTGTAAGCCTTTATCCAATACAAGGTTATGGTTCATGGTCGCGCCCAATACCTCCGCCATTTCAGAAATACCACTGGCGCGTGCCAACAGGCTTTCGATGCGTTGTTCATCCAAGGGGACATGCCGAACGGATACGGGAGCTGGATGGTGGAGTTGTTCTTCCCAGCGAATATCGCGGATGAGTTGTACCACCCCCACCAGTAAAACCAATGATAGGGTGGAAAGAATGGGCACCCATAACAGGGTGAACGTGGACAACAGATTGAACTGATGGGCGAATAAGCTACTAAAGATGGTGACGCACAACAAGCTAAGGGTGTTAATCACCATCCAACGAGTGGCTAAAACCGACATCGAAGTAAACAGTACGGCACACAACATCCCCATTAACAGCACGGGATTCTTCATCATCAACATTGACAAGGCGGCAACAATGATGCCATCCGTCAAAACCACGATATGGCTCAAGTAGTTGGACATCCCCACCAGAATGAACATCAACAACAAAATGTTGGCAAGGATAGCAATCCCCAGCACGATCACCCAAGTGGACACGGTGATTTCTACTTCATCCATGTTGGACATCACCACCAAGATGGGCAAGAACAAGAGGTAAAACCAACGCAAAGCGAAAAGAACCCACTGTTTATCTAAAGGTGGGGCAGACCGTTTGCGCTGGGTATTTAGGGATTCAACCAAATTCATGGATTCTCTTCTCGTCTGTTCAGCCTTATTGTAAGGAATGTGGTTCTCTCACAAAAGATGAAATGCTCTATACATTCAGGGTAGTTTGTCGCTAGGATTGTGTCACAAAAACCGTTCAGTTCAATAGATAGGATACCATGCAACATCCGCCCGATCATCCGCATCTATTCCGCGTACACAAATTCTTATGGCGGTTGCGCACCGTGAGCCTGTTGCGTTTATTGGAACGGCTCAAGCACCGCGTGTTTAATCCGTTGTGGATAGCAAGTGTGCTGTTGTCCAGCGTGGGGTGTCAGCCACTTGCCACCGTCCCCCCTTCATCCACCCCCCTGCCAACCCCCACCTACGAGGGTTGGGAAACCATAACACAGGGCATTGAGCGGCGCGTGTATCGTCCGCGTGGTAGCTTCTTGTTAAGCATCACGGCTTATCGGATTGACCCCCAACAATTTGAGTTCATCGCCCATTATCGCCCCAACGCGCCCTTGCTTCTAACCGATTGGCACACCAACTATCCAGAAGCTGTGTTGATCTTCAATACCAATTTCTTTGATACTGCCAACAACATCACCGGGTTGTTGGTGGCAGATGGCATCCCCTATGGAAACACCTATCGACAACGTGGGGGAAGTTTCGTGGTGCGTGAGGGACAGCCCGCAATGTTCAGCCACTTGGTGACGGATTACACCGATCAGGGTTATGAACAGGTCATCCAAGCGTTTCCGATGCTCATCACCAACGGGGCACGCTCCTACTTCGATACCCGTCCTGACCGCCCCACCCGTCGCACGGTCATTGGCATGGATAGCGCGGGGAACGTGTTGGTCTTGGTGACGACGTTCGGGGGCATCACCCTCCTTGATCTTGCCGTCTGGTTAGCAGAATCTGATTTAGCATTGGTCAACGCGCTCAATTTGGATGGCGGAGGCTCCACGCTGTTGGGGCAATATGTTGAAACGCCACCCACCGCGTTGTTATCGTTTGATCCTGTACCAGCCGTGATGGGGGTCTATCGGAAGGATGTACCCTAATGCGCGGTTTTGCGGTACATTACTCATAAACAATTGATGAGGATACAACTATGATTCACCCTAAAAATTATCTTAAACCGATGAGCCTAGCCGAAGCATGGGAAGCACTTCAACAACCGAACAGCTTTCCCTTGTTAGGGGGTGCCTTGGCGTTGGGGCAGCTTAGACTCCCCTATGAGAACATCATTGATTTACAAGCGATTGAAGAACTTTATACCATTGAATCCACCGATGAGATGCTTTCATTAGGGAGTGGCTTAACGCTCACACAACTCATCAATCTACCCATTGCCCCCTCCCATCAACAAGCCATTCGTCGCACGCTTCCCACCAACATTCGCAACAACACCTCCCTTTTAGAAGCGTGGCTAGTGGAGCGATACCCTGCTGAATGGGTGTGTACGTTGATGGCACACAATCCCATGCTCTCGGTCTTCATGGGAGATACGGATGTTGAGATGCCCTTCAGCGATTGGTTCAACCAACGGCGCGGGCTACCCACCATGTTACATCTGCACACCCTTCCTGCTGATAGCTGTCTAGGGTTAGCACACATTGCCCGTACCCCCTCCTCTGACCCCATCCTATGCGTAGCAGTACGCTTGACCCTTGACGATGCAGGGCAAATCATTCACCAAAGAAGCGTGACATGGGGCTTGGTGGATGGGCTATGGATTGAGGAGACTGATCTGCCCACTGATACGATGAGCATCACCTCAAACTATCTAGGAACAGCTAACTATCGGTTGGCAATGTATCCCGTTCTATTGCGTCGCGCAGTGGCGGACGCTCGCGCACAACTTGAGTTCTTATCCCTATAAAAGGAAGGTGCATGATGGTTATTACCCTCACCCTGAATGGTGAAAAACGTACTTTAGAGGTTGCCCCTCATGAACGGCTCTTGCGCGTCTTGCGCAGTGAAGGCATTTGGAGCGTGAAGTTTGGGGACGAACACGGCAAAAGCGGATGTGATGCGGTATTGCTCAATGGCGAACTGGTGAATAGCCAGACCATGTTGGCAGTACAAGCGGATGGCATGGACATTCTCACGGTGGAGGGACTGGGGCGAAGTGGCGCGTTACATCCGTTGCAACACGCCTTCATTGAAACCGGTGCCATCCAAAGCGGTTACAATACCCCTGCGCAAATCCTAGCCGCGTTTGCCCTCTTAGAAAAGAATCCTAACCCCACTGAATCTGAAATCCGCGAGGCAATCGCTGGGGTGCTTGACCGCGAGACAGGCTATATCAAGCCGATTCATGCGATCTTGCGTGCGGCAGCTGTTTTGCGTGGGGAATCGCTTGCGCCGTATGAGCCACTAGAACGCGCCATTCCCGATTCGTCTGGGTTGTTTGATGCGGTGCTAGGCACGCCACTAGATGATGAAGGAGCAGGCTGGCATGACGATGCCACCTCACCAATCCGAACGCTAACCAAGCCTCCTGCTTTGGTACTTGCCCCCCAAGCCCTCTTACAAACGAAGGTGATTGGTAAATCTGAGCCTAAAGTGGATGCCGTCAAGTTAGCGATGGGCAAGGGTGTTTATGCTGATGATCTTGAAATGCGCGGAATGTTGCACGGTGCGTTGCTGACCAGCCCCCACGCTCACGCTCGCATCCGTCATATTGACACGCACAAAGCGAAGGCGTTGCCGGGCGTGCATGCCGTCCTCACTTACCTAGATGTCCCCCGCGTGCTATACGCCTCCGGCGGACAGAGCTACCCCAACCCCCTGCCGTATGACCAAGTGTCACTGGATAACAAGGTGCGTCATGTGGGGGATCGGGTGGCGGTGGTTGCTGCTGAATCCCCAGAGATTGCCTACGCCGCGCTTGATCTCATTGAGGTGGATTACGAGGTACTAGAACCCGTCTTAGACCCACTCTATGCCATCAGTGGGAACGCCCCCGTCATTCACGACGAAGCGGACATCATCGGCGGGCACAACGTCCAGCACAATATTGTTCATCATATTGATGCGCACGTGGGGGATGAAGCGCAACAATGGGGGCAAGCGGTACACATCTTCGAGCATGAGTATCGCGTGCATCAAGTCCAGCAGGCAAGCATTGAACCGCATATCGTGGTGACATGGTGGGATGAGGATGACCGCTTGGTCATTCGTACCAGCACACAAGTGCCCTTCCACGTTCGGCGGATGGTTGCCCCATTGTTGGGCTTGCCCATGAAAAAGATTCGTGTGATTAAGCCACGCATTGGGGGTGGGTTTGGGGGCAAGCAAGAGATGCTCCTTGAAGATTTGTGCGCTCATTTGACCATCGCCACCGGCAGACCGGTGCGCTTTGAATACACCCGTGCGCAAGAGTTCACCAGTGCCCGCTCTCGCCATCCTGAAATCATCCGCTTCAAGAGTGGGGTGGATGCGAACGGGCGCGTGGTTGCCAGTGAGATGCACACCGTCGGCAACACAGGGGCGTATGGTACACACGGCTTGACCGTCTTGATGGTGAGCGGTTTTCGTGGCTTGAGTACCTACAACGCCCCCTATAGTCGTTTCTTGTGCGATGTCGCTTACACCACCATTCCCACGCCGGGCGCGTATCGTGGGTACGGTGCGCCCCAATCCTTGTTCGCGGTGGAACAACACATGGAAGAAATCGCCCTTGCTTTGGGTGAAGATGTAATCGAGTTCAAGCGCAAGAACTGGATCAAAGAGGGGGATGAATTGGTCATGGCGGTGGCACTGGGTGAAGGGCGCGAAGGCAAGCCCCAGATCGTCACCACCAGCGCGTTAGCAGAATGCGTAGACATTGGCGCACGCGCGGTACAGTGGTATGAGAAGCGTGGGAAATCGCGCCATGTCGAAGGCAAACCTCACCTCAAGCGTGGGATCGGGATGGCGGTTGCCATGCACGGAAGCGGTATCGCCGGCTTGGATATGGGTGCTGCCTCTATCAAACTGAACGATGATGGCTCTTTCAACTTGCTCTTTGGCGCAACCGATTTGGGCACGGGTGCAGATACCGTATTGGCACAAATCGCCGCCGAAACGCTGGGCGTGCCGTTGGAAGATATTCTGGTCTACGCTTCTGATACTGACCTGACCCCCTTTGACACGGGCGCGTATGCCAGTTCTACCACCTACATCAGTGGGGGCGCGGTGCTAAAGGCATCTGAACTGGTCAAGCAACAAATTCTTGAGCACGCTTCCAAATTCTTTTTTGAGGGTTGCCCATTAGACGCGCTCGACTTGGAAGATCGGCAGGTGATCCACCGTGACGGACGCGCTGTCCCACTCACCACCGTTGCATTGCATAGCCTGCATCAAGGGGATCAACGCCAAATCATGGCGACTGCCTCGCACATGAGCGAGGTTAGCCCGCCCCCGTTTGCTGCCCAATTCGTAGAGATCATTGTGGATACAGAAACGGGGCAAGTGACAGTAGAACGCTTGTTGATGGCGGTAGATTGTGGCATCGCGCTCAATCCCATCACCGCCAGCGGACAAGTCGAAGGGGGAATGGTGCAGGCGTTGGGCTATGCCCATTGTGAAGAGATGACCTACGACGAACAGGGCGTTCCACAAGCGACACAATTCGGCGACTATCACATTTATCGCGCTGACGAGATGCCCCAGTTAGAGGTGATCTTCGTTGAAACCTATGAACCCAGCGGACCCTTCGGAGCAAAAGCGGTGGCAGAAATCCCCAAGGATGGGGTGGCACCCGCTTTAGCCTCCGCGATCTATGATGCGGTAGGCGTTCGCATTCGAGAAATTCCCTTCACGCCCGAACGGGTGTGGAGAGCACTCCAGCAAGTATAACGCATCAGTAACGATGCCCCCCTTCCAACAAGTGAAGGGGGGTATGACTGGCACGAATGCCATCCCTATAACTTCCCTACTCCATGCCGAGTGCTAGGTCGTGCAAGTTGACCACCGCCACTTGCGTATCAGCGGACTGCACCACAAACGAGATGCTACATTCCGAAGACCCTTGCGCAATCATCAGCACGTTCACGCCAGTGTTGCCCATCTTGGAGAACACGCGCCCTGCCACGCCCGGCGTGCCACGCATGCCCGCCCCAACCGCAGTGACGATCACCACATCATCTTGAATCTGCACCTCGTCAATATCCTTGTCGCGGATTTCATTTGCCAGTTCCTTCTCCACCTGTCGCTTAACATTGGCAACGGCGTTAGAAGTCACCAAGAAACAAAAACTCTGTTCAGAAGAGGACTGCGAAATCATCAAGATGCTTGCGCCTGCTTGAGCGGTTGCCACAAAGGTACGCCCTGCAATGCCCGGCACGCCCAGCATACCGCTCCCTTTCACGGTGAGCATTGCCACATTCTTAACAACCGTTACCGCTTTAATCACGGTTTCAATGGGATTGACCACCGAGCTAATCACCGTGCCGGGGTGGCTATAGTTGAAGGTGTTGGCAACGCGGATGGGAATATCACGCGAGACGATGGGCTGTACCGTTTTGGGGTGTAGCACCTTTGCCCCGTAAAAAGCAAGCTCTCCCACTTCTTGATAGGAGATTTGATCCAACACTCGCGCCCGTTTATCAATGCGTGGATCAGTGGTCATCACCCCGTCTACATCCGTCCAGATGACCAGTTCATCACTCCCGTTGTATGCCGCAATGATCGCCGCGCTGTAGTCGCTTCCGCCACGCCCCAACGTGGTGACGTGCCCGTCTTGCGTGGCACCAATGAAGCCGGTGATAACAGGCGTTTCGCCTTGCCCAAGCGACGGCATCAGCCTAGCGATGATTTGCTGGCGGGTGATGTCCCAGTTGGGGTTGGCATCCTGAAAGGTGGCATCCGTGCGGATGAGGTCGCTGGCATCAAATTGATGGGCAGACACGCCTTCTTCCTTGAGGGCGGCTGTCACCAAACGGCTACTCATGCGCTCCCCTAAACTAACCACCGCATCTTTAATGCGTGGGGTTGCCTCGCCCAAAATGCTGACCGCGTGGCATAGCTCAAGGTGGATGTTTTGAAGCACCGCGAGTTTTTGAAGCAACTCTTCCCGTGCATCTTCGCGGGTGAGCAAGAGGTTAATGGCGGTTTCGTGCTTATCACGAATTTTGCGAATGATGGATTCATAGTCCCAGCGATCCGATTGTTCTGCAGCACGCAGGGATTGCAACAACAAATCCGTCACCCCACTCATGGCGGATACCACTACTGTTACCCGATCCCCCTGCGCTAATGCCCCTTGCACAATATGCACGACGTTGCGAATGGCTTCAGCACTGCCAACCGACGTGCCCCCGAATTTCATTGTGAGCGATCTCATGTGTGTATTCTCCGTGTTCAATCCCAATAAAAAAAGCGTGTTAAGGAGTCCTCAACACGCTTTTCATAACGTAACCATAACCTTGCTTGGCATTACGTGCAGAAGCAACTCCACCCAACTATGTCGTTGGTAGTCATCATGGAACTAGAAGTGGAAGTGCTAGTGAACGTATGTGAATGCAACATCATCTACACAGTCTTAAATCGTTCTGCCAAGTGGCACTAAGGATAACTTTTTCCCGATGGAGAATCAAGCCCTATACTAAGGAGCGCAACCGTTCGGCGATCAACCGCGCCCCGACGATGTTTGCCGACGGAGGACCTATCTCTAGTTCGGCAAGTGCCCCCGCCACATGTAACCCCTTCGCCCATTCTAACTGGGCATTCACAATGGGATAGCCACAGGGCGCAACCGTCAACCCGAACCAGTCGATCAATGCCTCTAGCCATTCTCCGCCGGGGCGTTGGGACTCAAAGCCGGTTGCCACGATCAAGAAGGAACTGGTGTGGCTAGAGCCATCCTGTAGGGCAAGCCGTACCCCATCGGTGTATGACTCAACATCCAGCACCTCGCTTTGTAGGTGCTGTAGGCGACCTTCGGCAATGAGCGTTTGCACGCGCTTGGCAATATCAGCGGACATGCTCCCGACATGGCGTGCTTGTTGAATCATGGTGCGACGCTTTAGGTAGGATTTCTCCCGTTTGAATTGCTTAGAACATTCCACCCCCACCCAGCACGGGCTACTGTCGAGATCATGCACACGGATTGCCCCACGCGAAAGCAAGGTGACGCGCTTGTTCGCCCCCAATAAGGTTAACGCCACCTGACCGGCGGTGATGCCCGCCCCCAACACTGTCACGTGATCGGGAAGGGTTGCCACGTCGAGCGTGAAAGACGGATCGAAGATGTGGGCAACCCGCTCGGCTTGTACCCACCAAGACGGATAACGCAAGTGAGTGCGCCCCAATGCCAAGATCACCCGTCGGGCGCGTAATGCTCCTTGATCGGTTTCTATCACATAGCCCCCCTTCGTAGACACCATCCCGCGTGCTTCCCCTTGAAGGTGCAACGCTTGCAATCCGCGCTGTTCCACGATGTGTTGACAATGATCTTGAAACAACCGATAAGCAGGGCGGTTGTAGGGTGGGATGTAGGGGGGATACGTGGCGGACGGGTTCGCCTGTCGGAATTGATCGAGCGACATCGGCTCAATATCCAGATGATGCACCCACGGAGAACGCAGGTGTTGCATCCCAATATTGTGCGTGCGCTGATTCCACTGCGCCAATAAATGAGGGTGCGGATCAAGGATGCGCACATGCTCGGCATGTGCCCCATAGCGATGAATGAGGTAGTTGGCAAGCGTTGTGCCTTGAATGCCACCCCCAATGATTAACCAATCCAGCATAAAACTCTTGCCCAACCCATGATACAGTGTGCATAGTTTATCAAAGCCCAAAGAGAGGATGAATGTTTTGTCCCCGTGTTTGATGATGCAATACACCACAGAGGGGCTAAAGCGCGTTGACGCGCCCGCCACTTCGCTACAAGAGGCAACCCAGTATGAGCCTAGTGATGGTGTTTACACCATTGCCAATACGCAAGGGGGGGATAAGGTACTCAACTTGAGCTATCACCTCCAACGTTTGTATAACTCGGCACAGCATGCCGAGATCGGTCTAACGTTGGACATGGCAACCTTGCGCCACGCGCTACGTGAAGTCATTGAGACGGCGCAATTTGGTGAGGTGCGCTTTCGGATTACCATCCCACGCGCCACGCCCAATATGCCCTATCTCTCGGTAGAACCCTTTCAGGGCATCCCAGAGCAGTTGATTCAGAACGGGATTCAAGTTATCACCGCCAAAGATAGTGCACGCCATAACCCCACCACCAAAGATACAGCATGGATGATGGAGCGTCAGAAACTGTTAGCGAACCTGCCTGCCCATATCTATGAGGTGATTTTGTTGGATGAGCGCGGGTTTCTGTTGGAGGGCACTAGCTCCAACTTCTATGCCATTCGCGGTGGGGAGCTATACACGGCAACCGCAGGGGTATTGAAGGGGAGCATCCAACAGATTGTGTTGCAACTTGCCCCCAGCATCCTCCCCGTGCATCCCTACCCAATTCACCAATTTGAGATGGTACACATCACGGAGGCGTTCATCACCAGCAGTAGCCGTCTGATTGTCCCGGTGATAGGCATTGACCATGTTGCCGTCAACGACGGCAAGCCCGGCGAATTCACCCAGAAACTCCGCCAACGGTTGTTAGAATGGGCAAGCGACCATCTTGAGACTATCTAGTCTAGCGGTGCTTTGAAGTCATAAATGCCGTCGCGGATTGCCCAGCGTTGTCCGCTTGTCACTTCCACCAGCGTCTCCCCCTCACGTTGTAAGGGTAGATGAGTTTGAGGAGCAACGAACAATTCATCAGGATGGTGAATGGCTGGCAGGGGCGCAGACTCGCCAACCGCGCGAGACTGGATGAAAATACTGGGCGACACCATCCATTGGCTTTGCTGAAGGACGCGCTCCATGTTGAGCAACGCTTCTATAGGCAGGCGTTGCTTGAGGCTACGCAAGCGCAAGAACGATACAGGGATGCGTTGTTCAATTTGGAAAGCGTGTTCGGTCAGCTGTTGCTGCATATACTGCGGATGAAAATCTATATTGAGCGCGACAAACTCATGCGGTTTCAGGTCATACGGATTCCAGTCTTGTTGCCCCACCGCATGGCGCAAGATTGCCTTGAGGTTGCGCTTGTTGGCATGTTCCAAGATGAACCGCCCCCCATCCACAATGACGCGCCGAACTTCCCCCAACACGCGATCCGCTTCACGCATGTGATGAATCACGCGAATCATCGAGACACCATCAACGATGCCCGCACGGAACGGAAGCTGATACGCATCAGCAGCAACATAGATGAAACGCCCCCCACGCCCATAAGTTTCCTGCGCAAATTGCAATTGGGACAAGGAATAATCCAAGATGATGACTTGCTCATACATGGTGTACATGTTGCTTAACCGCCCGAACCCCGCCCCAATTTCTAACAGGCGCGTTCCGTGCGTAGGCAGTAACTTCTGTAGGGCAATCCGCTCGGCGCGGTCTTCATACTCACGACCGCGCCCCTCCCAAAAATCAGTGCGGTAGGTTGAATTTTCATAGTCACAAATTTGTGGTGAGGTCATCTTGTGCGCACACGCTTTCGTTATCTAGTTATTCGGCATGGGAGTAAAAACGGGCTGAGGGGGATTGTCCGGCAAGATGACCCCTTCGACGGGGGCGGTTGCCCCTCCGCTTGCACTTTGCGAAACCGCGCCTGCATCCGCTGGCAACGTTTCAAAATCCCCTGCATACGATGCGGCAGGAATCCCCTTAGCGGTTAACTCGGCTTGGGTTTGAAGGTTCACTTCAGACGGGGTGCTATCGTTAGCATAAAGTTCGGGACGTACAATTGCATCCAAGAACGGAATCCCCCCGATGGCTTGGATACCCGTCAAGACAATATTGGCGTTCGTCGTACCATCAGAAGAGACATTCAAGCCACGCGATACATCCAGCAGCTCATACCCCAGCCCAGCAGTGCGTGAGAAGCCACCCCATGGTTCAGCTAAATAATCGCTGTTGGCGGTGTCATATAAATCAACTGTTTGCCCACTCAAGATCGTATTGCCCATCACCCACGCCTCACTGAAGTCATTGGGTAAGTTTTCGAGGGGAATGATGAGTGGTTCAAAAAGCAGGCGCAAGTTTTCAAACGGGTCTTGCAATTGCGTTTCGGAAAGCGGAATGACTGCCCGAACATCTAAGGCAATGTCTAGGTCAGTGTTGACGGGTACATCTAGGTCAAGGGCAACCGGGAGGGGCAACCCCTTCGGGAGGGTGAGGTTCACTTGGGCATTGTTCAAGTTCCCAATGCCGGGTAGCTCAATGTTTGCGCTCACCACCAACGGCACATTATCGGTGAGGACAACCACCGTATTCTGTTCGAGTGGGAGATTAAATACCACCGGCACGGTATCGCGCACGGGGATTGTCCAGTCGATGGTTGCTTCGTTTAAGCCCACAAAGCTACTGTGTAGCCCTGTCAACAAGGGAGAGGCAACTTGGTTCTTGATTTGAAAGATCAGCAATAACAAAACTGCCAACACCAAAACAAGAATGATATTGACGACGAAGGAGAAAATGACCATAAAACGCCAGAATACTAGCCCGATCGCCCCCAGCAATTTGCCAATTGCCTTGAAGAACCCTTTAACCACCTTCATGAGTGACACCTCGTTGACCGCTGATTGAATATGCCTTGCATCCGACTATACCCAAAGGCACAACCGAGCGCAAACTCTATTCTGACAAATTTGTAACCGCCCTTAAAGGCACAAGATGTAAATACAACAAAAATGGCAACCGTTTGGGGTTGCCATGCTGTCGTCACTTGGGGGTTATAACCCAGCATCCGCGCGGAGTTGATCTGCCTTATCGGTTTTTTCCCATGGCAAATCAATGTCCGTCCGCCCAAAGTGCCCATACGCGGCAGATTGGCGATAGATCGGACGGCGCAAGTTCAAATCACGGATGATGGCGGCGGGGCGCATATCGAAGTGCTTGCGGATGAGGTCTTCAATTTGGCTATCAGCAATCTTGCCCGTGCCATACGTTTCTACAGCAAGGGAGGTAGGCTGTGCCACGCCAATAGCATAGGAAACTTGCAACTCAAAGCGATCTGCCAAGCCTGCGGCAACCACGTTCTTGGCAATGTAGCGTGCCATGTAAGCCGCAGAACGATCCACCTTCGTGACATCCTTCCCACTGAAAGCACCGCCACCATGACGGGCAACGCCACCGTAGGTATCAACAATGATCTTACGACCGGTTAGCCCTGCATCTCCCAACGGACCCCCAGTTACGAAACGCCCGGTAGGGTTAACGAAAATGCGAATGTTTTCATCCACCAATTCCGCAGGCAACGTGGGCTTGATGATCTTCTCAATCACGGTTGCACGGATTTCATCTTGCTCAACTTCAGGAGCGTGCTGGGTAGAGATAACCACCGTGTCAATCCGCTTAGGCTTCCCTTGCACATATTCTACGGTGACTTGGCTTTTTGCGTCTGGGCGTAGCCAAGCGATCTCACCACTTTTACGCGCTTCAGCAAGACGACGGGTTAGGTGGTGTGCCAGTGAAATGGTGAGGGGCATGTATTCGGGCGTTTCGTTGCAGGCAAAGCCAATCATCATCCCTTGATCCCCTGCGCCGGTTGCCTCAATTTGCTCATCAGACATCCCGCCCTCACGTGCTTCTAAGGCGCGGTCAACCCCTTGTGCAATATCGGGGGATTGCCCATGAATGGCAACCAATACCCCACAAGTGGCGGCATCAAACCCATACGAAGCGTTGGTATAACCGATCTCGGATACGGTTTTGCGGACGATGGATTCCACATCCACATAGGCAGTGGTGGTAATTTCGCCAAAGACCACCACCAGCCCAGTGGTGGTAGAGGTCTCACATGCCACCCGCGCCATTGGGTCTTGTTCTAAAATCGCATCCAGAATAGCATCAGATATCTGATCGCACATTTTATCAGGATGTCCTTCAGACACGGATTCGGATGTGAAGAAGTATTGTGGAGAGGTCATAAAAGTGGTGTTAGAGTGTGACATGCTGAACAGTTCTTCCTTTCTGAACTTGTCGTTAAAACAAAAAACGCCTCACGGATAGGATGTGAGGCGTGTAGAAAACTGACCTAAACACGACTCATCTGTCAACGCAGGGTTGACGGAGTTGGCACCTTCCCCAGCTTTTAGGGGGTTGCCGCGAGTTCTTTGGGCCGTTCCCTCCCTCGCTCTTGATGAGTGCAAATAGCACTTATTCGATTGTGAGAAGAGATGATAACAGAGTTTCCCATGAGATCAAGGCTATCTTTTTTATAGGATGATGAGATGTCATATTTGTTTCAATCAAGCGTCGCACTAGCAGGCATGTTCTTTTTAGGGTGGGGCATCACACAGTTGGCAGATCGTCGGCTGTGGCGCATTGCCGATGCCCTGCGCATCCCTAGCATTTTTATCATGGTGGGGGGGCTTGCGCTCATGTTGGAAGCGTATTTACAAAGTGGAGAATTTGGGATCGTGGGGAGCGTCTTGGTGATTCTTTCTGCATTGACTACCGCAAGCGTGCATTGGTCACACGAAGGGTAAATTTGAGCGGATGCACGGGGTTGATGTGCATCCGCCCCCCTTTGTCGCTACTTCAACAGGGACAAAACTTCTGACCGTAATTCTGCTGAGTGCTTGAATGCACCACGTGTTGCCATAGTGGTGGTATTGGCGGCGTGCATTTGTACCCCACGCGAAGACATGCACATGTGTTCAACATCATATAAGACGACCATCACGCCTTGTGGGCGAATGAGTTCCATGATCTTATCAGCAACTTGTGCCCCAATGCGTTCTTGCAACTGGAAGCGTCGTGCGTAAATATCTAAGATACGCCCTAGCTTAGACAACCCCAACAGGCTATCTCCCGGCAAATACGCTATCGCGCCCATACCCTTGAAGGGGGCAAGGTGGTGGCTACACGTGCTGTAGAACTGCATATCCTTCACCATGACCAGATCACCGCTTCCGCTAGAATTTGGGAAAACCGTGATTTCATTCTCAGGCAAACGCCCATATCCATTCGCCCAATACTTCAGGTATGCCTTCGCCACCCGTTCGGGGGTTTCGGTATAGTTGGGGTCTTGCCAGTTCACATTGAACGCATCCAACAAATCATGGATGGCGCGTTCAATCTTCTCAAATTGCACTGCATCCCCCGTCAACACTTCCGTCTGTTCGTGCACTTCGGGCGTGTTGGTTTGGGTGTGGATGTGTTCTAGCCAGTTCTCTTGTAGAGTCATTGCCCCAGCAACAACTGTTGGGTGGCTCAATTCTTCTTCGACATCTAATTCAATGTCATGAGAATGAAGGGGGGAAAACATCATTTGGGCGTTCCCATTTGATGAACCATTCTTGTAACCATTTCCGTTTCCGTTTTTTTCTTTCATGTTTATCCTCACCAATGAAGTTGTATATCAGGGTATTCGTTCTTTGGAACACCTTTCGGTTGTTCAACATCGGTGGCAACACGATCATCAACTGGATTGATCTTGAATGTGCAACCAACGAAAATTGAAGATAACCTTCTTTATTGCCCCTCTAACAGACATAATGATAGTTGTGAAAGATGAGGCTAACATGATTAGCACGCCATATTCACATTAACTTAGGCTCTTGATGGATGAGTAATGACTGAGAAGCACAACCCATGAAGATTGTTATTTTTTCCATGACACCCTTGTTCGTCAACAAAGTGATGGGAGGGGCGCAAAAACAACTCCATGCCATCGCCCACCATCTAGCACAACGCGGACATCACTTAACCATCCTTTGTACCCGACGTGAACCTGATGCGGTTGCTGCTTTCAAGTGGCACCCCAATATCGAAGTGATCCCCACTTTTCGCTTTAAGCAACCCTATCCCGAACCCTACGCCACCCCGATCTACCATCTCGCCAATGCCATCCAAGACCTTAGTGAATATCTGGCGCAAGCAGATGTGTATTACAGCCATGACGGGGGGTTCATCTTTCCCTACACTTATCAGAATATCCCGACCGTGATTTCCTTACGCAGCATCTTATTTTCAGAAACCTTGCAAAGCGCGTTCTTATTCAATGGGGATCAGCTGATTCTGATTAGCCAGCATCAAAAGGAAGTCATTCAACATACGGTAGGACGCTTCTTCTCGGAACTGTCTGAGCGCGTTGATGTGATTTACAACGGGTTGGACTTCGATAAGTTTAAGCCCACCCCACCACAACGCATCTTAGAACTCATCCGTGATGTCAACCCCAATGAACATGTCATCGCCTTGTATCCGCACCGTCCCGAACAATCGAAGGGCATCTTGGATGTAATCGAGGTAGTGAATAAATTAGTACACACGCACCACCTCCATAACCTGCGCGTCCTCGTGCCTAAGTGGGTGGATGTGGGACTATCCGCAGAAGTCCGCGCGTTTTATGCCGAGCTGCTTTCACGCTTAGACCGTTTGAACCTAACGCAATACTTCATCTTTCATGACTGGGTAGACCAGAACTTGATGCCGGAGTATTACTCTTTAGGAGATGTCACCTTTTCCATTGGAAGCTATGTAGAAACATTTGGCAATGTCGCGTATGAATCTTTGGCATGTGGCACGCCTGCCATCATCTCGCGCGTTGGACCTGGGCGGGAGTTGTTGCCGGAGGATTTGATCGTCAAGGTGAATTATGGAGATCACGAAACCATTGCCAGCGAAGCCGCGCACATCCTTAAGAACCGCCTGACGGTGACGGAAAACGCAATGGCTTATTTGCGCTCAGTTTTTGACCAACACACCATGTTGGAGGCTTACGCACACGTGATTGAGAATGCCCACAAACGCGCCCCCTTGCGCTATGACACGATGAGCATTGATCGTCACACGCGCTTTGCTATGGCTCCGTGGTGCTTCGCCATTCGGGATGCTCATGCCACTGATCGCTACACCTTCTATAATGAATTCACAAGCGAGTATCTCAAAGATGTTCAACCGTTTGAGCTGATCTTTGATACGGTGTTCACCGCTGAACGCGCCCAACAAGTTGAGCTAAGTTTTGAGGCGATGATGAAGCTATATCGGGAGGGTTGGATTGTCCCCTTGCACCCCCATCAAACGCCCCCCACCCGTCAAATCATCCTATCTAAACCACGATGAGCGACAACCCAATGACGCGCTACTACCTTTCTATCGGTAGCAATACCCAACCGCTCTATCACTTGCAGCGTATCTTAGAGCGGTTACATCACCCCCCTGCATGGACATTGCATGCGGTCTCTTCGGTTTATGTCAGCGCAGATGCCAAAGGGGGAAGCCGTCTCTATCACAATATGGCGGTCATGGTGATGAGCCAGCACACCCCCGAAGCCTTCAAGGGCGAGGTGCTTCAAACGCTTGAGCGCGACTTGGGGCGTGTGAAAGGCTCGGCGGACGTGGTGGCGGATGTGGACATCGTGTTGATTGATGAGCGCGTGATGACGTATTTGGGGCGCACCATCCCCGACCCTGCTATTTTAGAGCAAGCGTTTGTGTTGGTGCCCCTAGCAGAAATCGCCCCCGATTATCTTCATCCACTTGAGCAACGCACGCTGGCACACTTGCTACAGGGGTTTCACCCTGATAAGTTAGCCACGCTTTCTAAACTCCAACCACAACCTAACCTTTACCCTAGTCAGTGGGATAGTGCGTGATGCACAATAACCGCGCCTTAAGGGGTGGTTGCCGTGCAGTCCCCCTTCCACTTGGTAAACCGCCAAAATCGGAGACGACGTATGAACCTCGCAGAATATTTTAGAATCATTCTCAAACGGGGTTGGATCATTGTACTGCTGGTTGTGATTGCCGCGGGGGTTGCGTACTACTTAAGCGCAAGACAAATCCCCGTTTACCGTGCCACACAAACGGTACTCATTTTACCTTCCCGTGCAGATTTAGGCTTAGCAGAAGCAACCAACCGCTTGCTTCAAAGCAATGTGCAATACTTGGGTAGCACCTTACGCGCCCAAGAAATTATCGACCGCTTACGGCTGGACATGACCCCACAACAACTCAAAGGGATTACCACCCTAGTGGGCAACCAAAATGACCTGACCGTGCAAATTGATGTAGATTTGTACAGTGGGGAATTGGCAAACGACATCGCCAGAGAGTGGGGCAATCTACTGATTGAGTTCCGCAATGAGCAGAACCAAGTTGCCCGCCAAGAAGACCGTGTGAATGCTGTGCTACAAGACAACCCAAGCTACACCTTGCTTCGCCCACGCCCACCCATCAACGCCATCGCCGGCGCGGTGTTAGGGTTTTTAGTGGGGAGCGTGTTGGTGTTTGCGCTGGAAGTGCTAGAAAGTAGCGTGGTGCGCTCACGCGATGATCTTGAACGTAGCTTAAATCTAACCGTGCTGGGTGCCATCCCAGATGCTAACGCTTAAGAAGGGGAACGAAGCATGCTCAACTTGATTACACTCACCGACCCACGTTCTGCTACAGCAGAGGCGATGCGTACTCTGCGTACCAACCTGATGTTCAGCAGTGTAGAAAAACCGCTCCAAACGTTGCTCATCACCTCCACCGCCAGCGAAGATGGTAAAAGCGAGTTGATCGCCAATTTAGCGGTGACGTTTGCCCAAAGTGGCAACAAGACTATTCTAGTGGATGCGGACTTACGCAAGCCACAACAACACACGCTTTGGAACATCCCCAATCAAAACGGCTTAAGCACGATGATGCTAGACGATGCACAATTGGCTAACCCACCCTTGGTCAAGATCGAAGCCGTAGAGGGGTTACAGGTTTTGCCAGCTGGCACTCCTCCACCCAATCCAGCGGACTTACTCTCTAGCCAACGGATGAATGACATCATCGGGTTGTTGAAGGCACGCGCCAACTACATTCTGTTTGATGCTCCCCCCGTGTTGGCAGCAACCGATGCCCCTGTTTTGGGTAGCAAGTTGGATGGGATATTGTTGGTCATTCGCGCGGGCAAAACCCGCCGTGACCACACCGCTAAAGCACGCCAAGCACTAGAGCGCGTTCATGTGCGCATACTGGGCACGGCATTGACCAACGCCCCCAAAGAACGCACCATCGCCACCTATTGATTCACCTCGTTTGACCCTTCGCCATGTTTGATTGGGGAAGGGTTGAATCTAATAAACAAAAGTAAATTTATCTTCATTCTAATTTCATTCTTTGAATTACGTTGTATAGTGGTTTGAATAATTTAATTCATGGTCAATTAATCATTGCAAAGGGATCATGTTATGCCACTCAGCCACACGCAAAAGCTGGCTATTTACCGTAGCCTCCCCAAGATTGTCCTGCATCAACGTGAATTTGGTGAATATTTTTATAAGCGCATTTTTGAAGAGATGCCTGCGGCACGTGCAATGTTCAAGTCCGCCGTCCCCATTCAACACCAGCGGTTCACCCAGACACTGATTGTTTCGATCAACGCGCTGGATAATCCCGAACGCTTCAACAAGATTGTGGTGGATATAGCGCAAAAACATACCCACCATCATTTACAGTACCAACATTATGAGGTGCTGGGTGTCGACTTCATAGATGCCATAGCCGTAACATTGGGGGACGAATTTACCGAGATCATGCGCGAGGCATGGACAGCACTATATCAATCCATCATAACCACTATGGTGGAGGTTGCCTCACAGTCAAATTAAATCGGTTTGCGCTATTGACCATGAGAGTTGGAACTTGCGTTGCCTCTTTCATGGTACGCAAATTGGGGATGCCCAAAATGCGGATTAATCATTGTTAGAACGCAAGAAGTCCCCTATCCTCTTACAAATCAAATTGACCATGACGATGATCCTCAGGAGAAGATGACTGATGAAGGGCTTGATTTTGAGCGGTGGCAAGGGAACTCGTCTATACCCACTCACTTATACCCGCGCCAAACAACTCATTCCAGTGGCAAATAAACCCATTCTATTCCGTGTGATTGAAAGCATTCGCAACGCTGGCATCAGCGAAATCGGGATTGTAATCGGCAGTACAGGGGAAGAAATCCGTAGCGCGGTGGGCAATGGGGAACAGTTCGGTGATGTCAAGATCACCTACATTCCGCAAGAAAGCCCGGATGGGTTGGCGCACGCCGTCAAGATTTCACAAGACTTCTTACAGGATGATGACTTTGTGATGTTCTTAGGGGATAACGTCATTCAAGGCGGGATCAACCGATTGGTGGAAGAGTTCACCCAACATCCTTGGAATAGCCAAATCGTCCTGAAGGAAGTTTCTGACCCTCGCGCCTATGGCGTGGCAAAGCTACGCGAAGATGGAAGCGTAGAATACTTGGTGGAAAAACCCAGCGAACCCCCCAGCAAGCTGGCATTGGTGGGCATCTACATGTTTGACCATCACATCTTTGAAGCGGTACATGCCATCAAGCCTTCTAAACGGGGCGAACTAGAAATCACCGATGCCATTCAATGGTTAGCGGAAAATGGCTACATGGTTTATCCACACATTCATCATGGGTGGTGGGTGGACACGGGCAAGCCAACCGATATGTTAGAAGCGAATAGCTTGGTCATGGAAGAAATCCTGAGCGAGACAGCGGATGCAGAGCGGGTTTCGCCCAGCGCGGTCATCAACACAAACTCAATCATTGACCACCGCGTGATTGTGAGCGAAGGCGCGATCATCACCGACAGCATCATCCGTGGTCCTGCCACCATTGGCGCACACGCCCGCATTGAAAATAGCTACGTGGGTCCTTACACCAGCATTGACAAGAACGTCACCATCCGCAACTGTGAAGTTGAGCGGAGCATCATCCTTGAGGAAAGCACGCTTGAAGACTTGCCCACGCGCCTACAAGATAGCTTGATTGGGCGTAAGGCAACCGTTAAACGTGGCACAGAAAAGCCCCGCGCCCTCAAGATGAACTTGGGCGATCATAGTAATATTCAAGTCATTTAGTTTTCACATTCCATTGGAGCAATGTATTTGCATCATGACTGAACAAACCCCCTCCCCAACCAAAAATCAACGCGCTTATAAAGTCTTGGCGGTTGATCTGGATGGAACGCTGTTGAATAGCAAGCATGAGGTTTCTGAAGCAAACCAAAAAGCGTTACAAGCCGCCAAAGAAGCGGGCATCCAGATCATCATTGCCACCGGCAAAACTTATAGCTCTAGCCAAACCCTGCGCGATACCCTTAAGTTGAACACCCCCGGCATCTATACACAAGGTTTAACCGTATACGACAGCAACGGCAATTTGCGCCATCAACAGACGCTAGATGCCGAAGTTGTGCGACGGGTGATTACCTTCGCAGAAGATCGTGGGTTTGCTGTGGTGGCATACGCGCAAGGGCGCATCCTAGCGCGTAGTAGCAACCCCTACATTGAGGAGCTACACACTCGCTGGCATGATACCAAGCCGCAATATGTGGGCACTTTACAAAACCTACTTGACACAACCCAGTTCAATAAACTGGTTTTGATAAGTGCGGGGGACGAACGCAAGATGAAAGCATTGCGTTGGCAACTGGCGACGCAGCTGGCGAGCAGTGCCCGCTTGTTGAGCGCAGGTATCTCCCACATGCTGGAAATCCTTCCGAATGGTGCATCAAAAGGAAACGCGCTCCGTGCTTTGCTCAAGGAGATGAATGTTGATCCGCAAGATGTGATTGCCGTTGGGGATGCTGAAAACGATACGGAGATGCTCCAGTTAGCAGGCTTAGGGATTGCCGTTGGGAATGCCACCGCCTCCCTCAAGGCAGTGGCGAAGGAAATCACCGTGAGCAACGACGAGGACGCGATTGCCCAAGTCATCTACAAATACTTGGTCAAGCCTGCCCCTGCACCTGAACCCGTTCCCCCCCCAACAAGCGATACCCCTGTTAGCGAGACAGTCACGCCCCCAGCAGAATCTCCCGCGCCAGAAGATACCAGCCCATCTACCCCCCCAGCCGAAAGCAAACCGCTTGCGCCTGAAACAGGAGGGGAAGCATGAAGCACCTTCTCGTAACGGGTGGGGCAGGGTTCATCGGGAGTGAATTTGTGCGTCACATGGCAAGCACCCATCCTGATTGGAAAATCGTATGCTTCGATAAGTTGACCTACGCCGGCAACCTAGACAACCTCACCCCTGTACATGGGTTGCCCAACTATGCTTTCGTACAAGGGGACATCGCCGACCGTGAAGTCGTGCGCTACACCTTTGAGGAGCATCAGATTGATACGGTGGTGAACTTTGCGGCGGAAAGCCATGTTGACCGTAGCATCTTAGATCCGGATGCGTTTGTGATTAGCAACACCGTTGGGGTGAACATCTTGTTAGATGCCGCCCGTCAACACGGGGTAGCGCGTTTCCTGCATGTTTCCACCGATGAGGTGTATGGGGATATTGAAGGGGATCATCTTTCGGTTGAGAGTGACCCCTTCATGCCCAATAGCCCCTATGCCGCCAGCAAAGCCGGGGGTGAATTGTTGGTGCGTGCCTATCATGTTACGCACGGCATGGACACCGTGATTACGCGCGGAAGCAACACCTACGGAAACTATCAATATCCCGAAAAGCTCATTCCGTTCTTCATCACCGAAGCACTGGAAGACAAGCCACTCCCCTTGTATGGAGATGGGCGACAAGTGCGCGATTGGCTTCACGTTCACGATCACGTCACCGGCATTGAAACCGCGCTCTTGCACGGTCAAAGCGGAGAGGCGTACAACGTGGCAGGTGAAAACCGCCAGCACAATATTGATGTAGTGCGCATGCTGTTGTCACTTTTGGGCAAGCCCGAATCCCTCATTCGCTATGTGCCTGACCGTGAGGGGCATGATGCCCGTTACGCCATGACCGCCCAAAAGCTGAAGGCGTTGGGTTGGGAGCGGCAATACACGTTTGAAGCAGGATTAAAGGCAACCGTAGATTGGTACTTGGCACATCCCGATTGGTGGCGCAAGATCAAAACGGGTGCCTATCTGGAATACTATCAACGCCAATATGCCGAACGCCTGAAAGCGAGCAAGGGACAAGGCGAGTAGCTTCACAGCCTTGCCCCTGTTCACTTTTGGCGATGGGTCAGTTTGTTGAACCCAATCCCAATTGTTCAATCGGGGGCAAGGCATCCTCATAAAGCCAGCCATCAAAGAAGCCCTGTAAGTCGCGGTTGCTCAATTCGTTTGACAACGCGATGAAATCGGCAGTGGTGGCGGTGCTATCTGCGTAGCGTTGTAACCATGTTTGCAGGATGTCAAAAAAGACATCATCCCCCACTTCTAAGCGCAAGGCATGCAAGGTGAGCGCACCCCGTTGATACACTCCTGCATTGAAGAGATTCGTCCGCGACGGTTCACCGATGCGCCCCGGCACCCAAAAGACGTTGGTGGCGGTTTCATATTCTTGGGCAACCAATGTCTCTAGTTCATCGCTTCCGTAGTTGTGTTCATACCACAGCCATTCAGCGTAAGAAGCGAATCCCTCATTAAGCCAGATGTCGCGCCATTGAGCAGGGCTAACATAGTTGCCAAACCATTGATGCGCCAATTCATGCGCAATGATCCACTCGGCATCTCCGCCCATCCCAAACAAGACTTCACGCCCGAACATCGAAAGCGTTTGGGTTTCTAGGGCAAAGCCAAAGGAGGCATCCACCACCACCGCCCCATACACCTCAAACGGATATTCACCGAACACCGTTTCAAAGAACGCGATCATCTCCGCCTGCCGACTAAATGCCACGATGCCCTGTTGCAAGTATCGTTCGGGGTAGTAGTTGCGAATGGTGAGTCCATCCTCCGTGCGCGTTTCATCCAGCAAAAAGCGATCAACATGGACAGTAGACAAGTAGCTTGCCATTGGGTCACGGGCTTCCCAAACGTAGGTCATGCGCTCGCCATTGGGAACGGTCTGCTCAAGCACGCCATTGGCAACAGCGACATAGCCTTTGGGTACAGAAAGGTTGAAGGTGTAGGTCGCTTTGTCGGTAGGATGGTCATTGACTGGATACCATGTTGCCGCGCCAGACGGCTCACTGGCGACATAAATCCCCGTCCCAAAGTGGCTCCAGCCCATTTCAAACGGGATCGCCTCTGGGCGGATGGGTTGGGGAAAACCGTAGTATTTCACAATGACCTCAAACGCCTGATCGGTTGCCAGCGGTTCAAGCAGTTGAATGGTCAGTTCACGCCCTTCATGCACATAGGGAGTGGCTTGCCCATCCACCAGCAAGGATGCAATCTTTAGATTCAGGAAGTCTAGGTTGAACGCGCTTAAGTTTTGGGTGGCAACTGCCTGAAGCGTCGCCGTGCCAGCCAGTAAATTCGTTTCAACATCTATCATCAAATCAAGGGTGTAGTGCTGGACATCATAGCCACCATTGCCCAAGTCGGGATAATACACATCTCCCACACCGAAGGAGCCGGGTTGGGCATCTTGTGCCAACCCCAACGGCAACCCGATGGTCATACAGAAAACCCCTAGCCAAATCGTTATCAAGGTTTTCATCGTTTTTCTCCTCATCTACATGTGGCTTTCAGGGTAACATAGACCAAATTTGTTCTCAACAGGTAGTCAACTTCAGGTTAGAATGATGCCTACTTGAAGCAACAATCGGAAGCGTTCAGCCTGATGAATCAACCTATCCGCACACAGCGCACCCCTAACCCATTGATCGGGTGTTTACTATTCTTATTGGTTTGCCCGTTGGTCATGGTCAGTACGGTGGTGGCAGTTGCCATCTTTAGCCCATCACTCCTAACCGCGATGGGGTTACAGATTGCGGGGTTTCGCCCGTTGGGTGACACCGCCGAAGCGTTTGTGGGCTATCAAGATGCTGTGCCCACCATTGCCCCACTACAAAGCGCAGTCGCTGCCCAATCGCTGACCCTCTATGCAGACGCTTTCGGAAGCCAAACGCTTGAGAACGCTGCTGTTCAAGCAGAGGTGGGCATCACCGACAGCGGACAAAGTGGCGCGGTTGTCACGCTCACGGAAGCGGATCTGCCCGCCTTGTGCCAACAATATACCCCCGCCTGTTCCGCCGAAGGACTCGCACTAAATGGGTTCATCATCCGCAACGGGCAATTTGATTTGCGCCTAAGTGGGGTGATTGCCCGCTTTGATGTTGCCAGCGAAATCTCCGGGTTATCTCAATCGCTGGGCGTGGTGTTACGGGTGCAACCCACCACCCAACGCTTTGAGGCATTGGGGCTGGATGTCAACGGGCAACTATTCGGCACGCCCAACAACGAACTGGGGGATTTTGTCCTCTCGCTTGAGGCACAACTCAACCAGATTGTAGACTCGGTAACGGTATCGGCAAACGGGGGCAATTACACCGTGAGCCAGATCGACTTGAGCGACGGCATCATGCGGATTAGCCTACGATGAAAACGGGCGGGGTGACGGATTATCAGGCAAGCAAGGCACAGATGCTGGCAATCTTGGTCAACGTTGCCCAAAACCGCCACCTCATCACCTATCGGGAATTGGGCGTGGCAATGTCCCCCCCTTTGCATCATCGCAACCGCTTACTCTATGAACTCTTGCAAGACATTTGTTATGATGAAGCACAAGCAAACCGACCGAACTTGTGTGCCTTAGTGGTTCGCAAATCCAGTGGGATTCCCGGCATCGGGTTTTTCGTTGGCATGGCAACAGGCTATCATGATGCACACGATTACTGGCAAACCTGCGTTCAACATTGTTGGGCGTATTGGGCAGGAGAACCGCAACCATGACCATACTCATCACTGGGGCAAACGGGCGACTGGGTAGCCAGATCGCACAACAGATTTCAGATGCGACGCTCCGATTGGTGGACTTACCCGAACTGGACATCAGCGACTTTAACGCAGTACAAACCTATTTCGCTGTGCATCGTCCCAGCACCGTGATTCACTGTGCGGCGTGGACGGATGTAGACGGTTGCGCAACCGACCCACAACGGGCGGTACGCATGAATGGGCTGGGCACAGGCAACCTTGCCGTAGCATGTGCAACCGTTGGAGCAGAGATGCTTTACATCAGCACCAATGAGGTCTTTGATGGAACGCGCACCGACCGCCCCTATTGGGAATATGACACCCCCAACCCCATCAATCCCTACGGCTATAGCAAATATGTTGGGGAGCAAGAGCTGGTGCGTCTGTTGCCTCGCCATTACATCGTTCGCACGTCGTGGCTATTTGCTCATGGGGGCAAGAACTTCGTCCACTCGATCTTACGCGCCGTACAAAACGGAAAAGATTTGCGCGTGGTGACGGATGAGATTGCCAATCCCACCTACACCAACGACCTAGCTGAGGCAGTCTTACAGTTGCTGAACACAAAACGTTACGGCACCTACCACCTTGTCAATGAGGGGCAGGCTTCGCGCTGGGAATTTGCCCGATACATTCTCGATCAAGCTGGCTACTCCCAAACCCCCATCACACCCATCACCAGCGACGAATGGCAACGCGCCTCACGTCCACCCGCACATGGTGGGCTAATGAACGTGAGTGCCAGCCACTTGGGGATCACCCTACGCAGTTGGCAAAGCGCGGTAGACGCATTCTTGCACACGGAAGGAACGTTGCCCCATGATTAGCGGTTTGCTCTCGGTGGTCATTCCAAACTGGAACGGAAAGCAATTCTTGCATGATTGCCTGACTTCGCTCCGTCAACAAACCTATCCCCACATTGAGGTTATCATCGCCGATAACGCCTCACACGATGGCTCACGCGAGTTCACCGAGTCCACTTTTAGCGAGGTCATCTGGGTACAGCTCCCACACAATCAAGGCTTTACAGGGGCGTGCAACGCTGGGATGACACGCGCACAAGGGGAATACATTTGCCTGCTGAACAATGATACCGCCGTTGATGCGCACTGGGCGCAAGCGGTGGTGGATGCCTTCGCACATGATCCTCAAGTGGGGAGTGTTGCCAGCAAGATGCTCCTGTTTGATCGGCGCGACACCATTCACACCACAGGGGATCAATTCACCCAAGATGGACGCGCCATTAATCGGGGAGTGTGGCAAAAAGATGAGGGGCAGTTTGATGAATTGGCGTATGTGTTCAGCGCGTGTGGGGGGTCTTCAACCTATCGGCGCACCATGCTAGATCAAATTGGTTTGTTGGATGATGACTTCTTCTTTTTGCTGGAGGATGTCGATTTAGGCTGGCGGGCACAACTTGCGGGGTGGCGGTGTCTTTACACACCCCATGCCATCGTGTACCATCATCTCTCTGCTACGGGAGGCGGGGTGACTGCCAGTTTCCATGATGGGCGCAACAGCATCTACCTACTCGTTAAGGATGTTCCCCGTAGCGTTTGGCAAGCACACGGTGGGAAGATCATTCGCAAACAAGTGAGCATCGCCCTAGAAGCATTGCGTGCGTGGCGTGGCAAAGCCGCTCGTGCGCGTTTGCGTGGGATGGTACATGGGATGATTGAGCTTCCTAAGTTGCTACAAAAACGGCGAAGCATCCAAGCGACTATCCAAGTGAATGCAGAAACGATTGACCAAATGCTCATTCCACCTCAATAAAACTGCCCTTCATCAGGAGACTACTTCTTGAACGTTGAGAATACACCCTTCCTATCAATTGTGATTCCAGCACACAATGAGGAGCATCGCTTGCCCCCCACTCTGGAAAAGATCGACCAATACTTACGCACTCGCTCGCTTGTTGCAGAGGTCATTGTCGTTGAAAATGGTAGCTCTGACCGCACCGCCACCGTCACCGAGCAATACAGCGAAACCCATCCTTACGTCAAGTTGCTGGTGGTGAAAACACGCGGAAAGGGTTTAGCAGTGAAAGCCGGCATGTTGGTTGCACAAGGGGATTATCGCTTCATGTGTGATGCTGATCTTTCCATGCCGATTGATGAGTTGGATAAATTCATCACCCCAGACATGCAAGCCTACGATGTCATTTTAGGAAGCCGAGAGGCAAAAGGCGCACGCCGTGTGGATGAGCCAGAATACCGCCACATCATGGGGCGCGTGCTGAATACCATCGTGAAGCTGACGGCAGTCAAGCAATTTGAAGATACCCAATGTGGCTTCAAGCTATTCTCACGCAAAGCAGCCGAAGACCTGTTCCGTATCCAGCGCATGAATGGGATTGGCTTTGATGTAGAGTTGGTGTTCTTGGCGGTCAAGCGCGGTTACAAAATCTATGAGATGCCCATCACGTGGTATTTTGATGCGGACTCTCGCATGAAACTTTTCAAAGATACCCTGCACATCCTCCAAGAGATTTGGGAAATTCGGCGTAACTGGCAACAAGGGGTATACGATGCCCCCACGTCGTAGCGAATGTACGACCCCATTCACCCTTGAGCAAGAGTATCAGGCACAAGGCAAACAAATCATCATTGGGGTGGATGAGGTAGGATATGGGGCGTGGGCGGGTCCGTTGGTGGTGGGGGCAGTGTGCCTCCCGATGGGGCAACCCGATCTACTGGCAACCCTCAAGGGCATCAAAGACAGCAAACAGATGACCCCTCGCCAGCGCGAGGCGGCGTATGAACCCATTCAACAGGTGGCGTTGGCTTGGGAAGTTGCCCAAGTTGAGGCACAAAAGATTGACGAACTTGGGTTAGCACGTGCCCACGCCCACGCTATGGAGCAAGCGGTGCGCGGATGTTTGCGCCAGCTAGACTGTCCCGTCCCGGATATGTTGTTGCTGGATGGAAACAAAACGTGGAAGGATGTCCCGTTTGAGGCAAGTCGTGTGCGACGCATCATACAAGGAGAACGCCACAGCTTATCCATTGCGTGCGCCAGCGTCTTGGCAAAAGTCTGGCGTGACCGCCACATGTGTAGCTTAGTCGCCCATTATCCTGAATACCAGTTTGAGGATCATAAGGGCTATGGCACGGCAAAACATCGGCAGGCACTGTTGCAACATGGGGCAAAGCTAGGGTTGCACCGCCTAAGCTACAAGCCGATTCGGCAATTGCTCTATCCACCCAGTTTTTAGCCGAAGATACCCAACGGTTGCGCTTGATAGCCCATGAAGACTTCCTCAGTAAATTGATTGTTCAACCGCTTTTGCAAGACCTCACTCAACACATCGCGGTAATCGGTGGTAGTGGGCAAGTCCTCCCCACGATACAAGACTTCTGGGGCAAGCCCCGCCCAACGTGCCGTCACCATCGGGGTGACGAGTTTATCGTTCATGACCAGCATCATCCCCCCGTGTCCGTGATCGGTGCCTAGGCTTTCGTTTTCCGCCACGCGCCGCCCAAATTCTGACATGACCACCACCGTCACACGCTCCATCAAGTTACCCATATCAGCATGGAAAGCGACAAGCCCTCCTGCCAATTCACGCATCAAGTCCGCCTGTCGCCCTTCAGTTGCCCCTTGTTCAGCGTGAGTGTCCCACCCCCCTAAGTCCATGTACGATGCTTCTAAGCCAACTTGCGCCTTAATCAGCATGGCGGTTTGTTGCAAAGCAGAGGCAAAATCGGTAGACGGATAAACCACCCCCGCACTAGGGCGGTATGGGGTGGCACGAATGCGATCAATCAATTGGATTGCTTCTAGCGTGGAATTGGCGGAATGATAGAGCGGGTGTTGCTCCCCCTCTAGCTTATATATATCAGATAACGAACCCATCAAGGTTTGCGCCAGCTTCTCATTCCCTTGTAGATGAAAGTCGGTGATGGACTTCATCGCTACCACTGAGGGAATACCTAATAAGCCTTGTTGTACCGATACCCCCCATCCCACCCCACGCAAGGGCGTATCACTATCGCGCGATAGTGTGGCAAGGTGACGCGCCACCCATCCACTGGACAAGCCCCCCGTGCCATCCGTTCCCCGTTCCATATAGTCCATCGCCTCAAAGTGAGAGCGCGTTTCATGAGGAGAGCCAACCGCATGAATGGCGGTCATGCGCTTCTGTTGGAAGATGGGGTGCAAGCTGGCAAGGGCGGGATGCAACCCAAAATAGCCGTCTAAATCCAGAACGCGAGCATCCACTTGTGGGGCATCCGGACGCGGAATGGCGAGGCGTGGGCGCATTTGATAGTAGTGTTCGTCAGCATGGGGCACAATCATGCTGAGGGCATCCGCCCCACCGCGCAAGAATACCACTACCAAAACATCGCGCGTTGCGTCTTCTTGTTGGTCAGGCGCAAATGCCAAGCGCGGAAACCAACGGGGTAACATGGCGGTTGCCGCCATCAAGCCCGATACAATGCCAGCGCGAGTGAGCAGCTTACGGCGTGAAAAAGGCATCCTCAATCCTCCTCATCATTGATACTGATAGGCGGGCGAAGCCAACAATAATGCCACCGCCGCTTGAAATTGTCGGTCAGCACTCCCCCCCACGCTCTTCATGAAGTCGCTGATGAGCGTGGTTTCGTCCGTCGTCAGGCTACGCCCAAGCAAGTAGGGAACGGGCAACCCCAACGACTGCCCTTCCCCCAGCGTGTACAGGGTTTCCCAGCGTGGCTCGCCCACATCCGTTGCCTGTAGCAGTTTGAGGGTGGCGTTCCAGCGTGGAAGCAGGTTATTGATCCAATACGCGCCCTCATCAGGGTAGCCGTCCGGGGTTGCCCACTGAAAGGGCACATGTCCCATCTCGCTGAGGGTTTGATAGAGGGCATTCTGTAAGGCGATGGGTTGCTTGACGTAGTAATCCAAAGTCCGCAACATCCCAATGACAAACTCAAACGGACGTTTGAACTTGGGGGGTGCTGTCCAAAACTCATCGGCAGTGATGAGCGTTTGCATCAGTTGGGGGATGCTCCCGTTGTTTGCCCAAAAGTTGGCGGTCAACTTGGTAATGAGGCTATCGGGTGGGACATCAGCAACGAAATGCCGCGCCAGCTTGTGGCAGATGAATCGCGCGGTAGACGGGTGTGTGGCAACAATATCCAAGACCGCCTCTCCATCTTGTTCCCCACCCACATTGATCTGATAGCCTAGCACATTCTTTGTGCCGGGTGCGTATCGTCCTTCTCGAAAGTAGAACGTCCCCCATAAAGTCGCGTCCCCGTCTTGCCCATGCAATGACCACCCCGTGAACGCTTTAGCAATCTCTTTGATGTCCGCTTCGGTGTAGCCCCCGTTGATGCCCAGCGTATGTAGCTCTAGCAATTCACGGGCGTAGTTTTCGTTGGGGGCTTCTTTTGAACTGGTGGCGTTGTCTAAATAGACCAGCATTGCCGGGCTATGGGCAGTTGCCCTCAACAATTCAATGAAGGTGCTAAAAGCATAGGGGCGGATCGTCTCGCGGTCATCCACTATTTTAAGGGCAAGGAGACGTTTATCGCTGGCAAAGATGGAAAAGTGATCTCCCCAAAATTGCACCATCCGCTCATAAAGCTGACGCTTGCTAAACCAAGCGCGGTTCACCACCCCGCCGAATAAGTTCACCACCATATCCCGACGACTGGTCGCGCTATCCAACAGTTGATAGGGAGGGGCATCTAGCAGGGGAAAGGCAAGTAGCTGACGCTCTAACGCGCTATCATCAATCGCTTGTGGAGTGAGTTGTTCTTGTAAGTAGGCATCTATGTCGGTGGATTGTAGCTGTTGATATAACGCTGGGGTCATGCCATAACTCAAGCGCGAGACCGCATGAAACATGGGATCACGCATGGGTATGGGTTGCAACAGGTGACGATTCGCCAATAGCACCCCTGCTACGCGCTCCATCGGCAACGCCACCGATGCGCTTCCCCACAGTCGAATGAACTTACGACGATTCATGAACAACACATTCACCACCTACGCTTGATTTGTTCCTATCATAAAAGTGTGGGGCAAGACTGACAATAGACCACCCGCTTTTTTTACGCGCTTTAGCGATTCACAAGGGTGGTTTCACACTACCCGTTGACAATTGATAAGCCTGTCGGGGATACTAACGTTATATAGGTCAACCCATTCAACCCACCTAACAACGTTTGGTATCGCAAATGAAACTGGCAATCGTACATGACTGGCTCAACCAACGGGGTGGCGCGGAAGACGTATTGGAAGTGCTGGTTGATCTTTACCCCGATAGCCCCATCTACACCAGCATGTATGACAAGGCAGAAATGCCTGAAGCATATCGCGCTTGGAATATCCAAACGCTACTGACGGATAAACTCCCTTTCATCTATAGCCACCATCAGCTCTACTTGGCATTGTATCCGCTGATTTGGGGAACCACCAAGCTAGATGATTATGACGTGATCGTCAGCAACAAGAGCGGGTTTTGCCATATCATCCAACATCCTGAAGAAGCTGTGCACATTTGCTACTGTTTGACCCCCACGCGCTATGTCTGGCAAATTGAATCTTATCTGGAGCGCGAAGGGTTTGGCTCGGCATTGGGCTTTGCCGTGCGCCCAATCATGCGCCTGTTGCGTGCGATTGATTATCGTGGGGCACAACGGGTTAATCATTTCATCGCCATCTCTACGGCGGTACAAAAGCGCATCAAACGCTACTACCACCGTGACTCCGACATTATCTTCCCTCCAGTGGATACGTCGCGCTTTGAGCCAGCTTCCACCCATGAGGATTACTTCTTGTGTGTCTCACGGTTGATCCCCTACAAGCGCATTGATCTTGCAGTACAAGCCGCCACACGCATTGGCGCACCGCTCAAGATTGCAGGGGCGGGGCGGGCACTCAACCGCTTGAAAGAGCTGGCAGGTCCAACCGTTGAATTTTTGGGCTATGTGCCGGATCACCAATTGAATGACTTGATGGCACGCGCCAAGGCGTTCATCTTCCCTGGACTAGAAGACTTCGGCATTGCCCCGGTACAAGCACAAGCCGCCGGCAGACCCGTGATTGCTTTCGGTCAGGGGGGCGCGTTAGATACGGTCATACCGGGTAAAACTGGGGAATTATTCTATCAGCAAACTGTGGAAACCTTGGCGCAGGCAATGCTGGAATTTGACGCATCACGCTATGCCGTGTCGGATTTACGCGCCAATGCCGAACGCTTTGACCAAAGCGTCTTTGAGCGTGAGATCACTCGCTACATTGAACAGGCACATCAAGCACACCGCGCCCAACAACCCTTTGTGTGGGGGCAAAGTGAAGGGGCAAAGCCAGAATGACCGTGATTGTTCCGCTTGAATTCATCCTTGTGTGGGCAACCATTCGGCGACGTTGGTGGTTAATTCTATTGCCGTTGGTGGTCTTGTTGGCGGTGATGTTGGTACGTGGTGCGTTCAGCCCAACTCCGCTTAATCAAAGCGCAAGCGGTTACAATACTGTGGTGCGCTTTAGTGCAACGCAAGCACTGGATGCCATCCCCAACCGTGATGGAGATTTCCAAGATATTTGGTTGTCATCAGAACTAACGGTCAAGGCGTTAATCACTTGGGCAAGAACCAGTAGCTTTGCCCGTGAGGTTGCTTCCACCGTGCAAACACAACACAACCTCACCATTGATCCCCAATTACTGGGTATTGCAGCCGACCATGAGCGAAGCGTGGGGCAGTTATTCATCTCATGGAACAACCCCGACGAATTGGTCAAGATTGCAGAATCCGCTTTGGTGGTCTTGCAAGACCAAAGCCAAGACTACTTCCCACAATTTGGCGACCAGCCGGCGCGTGTCACCGTTTTAGACGACATCCGCATTACGCCCGTCTTCCCACCCATCACCGACCGTTTCGGCAGTGTGTTGCAAATTGGGGTTGCGTTGTTCTTGGGGTTTGTCTTGGCATTCACGCTGGAAGTGACGGATCGCACCTTGCGCCGTCCCGACCAAATCGCCCAGTTAGGGTTAGACATCCTCGCGTATATCCCCCGTGAATGATTTCTTGCAATCCTCCCACGCCCTCCGCAACCAACTAGAGTACGCGCTCAAAGCGTGTGGATTGCCGATTAGCGTCACACCCGAACAGATCCGCCCCCTTCAGCAAGACACACAGGGTTACACCTATGCCGTGCGCCCCGTTGCCAATAAACGCGGTTTCATCGTGCGGTTGCATCCCTCCCCCCTTCCTGACAAAACTGCTTTGCATGCCCATTACATGGCACAAAGCCTATACTATCGCCTTGCCCACCACGTGCATGATGCCGTTTGTCCCTCCATCTATCATTACTATGTGAACAGCGATATGGCTTGTAGCATTGAATCCGAATTGGTAGCAGTCCCCCAGCATCACATGAGCGCGAAGGACTGGCATCAAATGGGGCACATGCTGGGCACGTTCATCGGGCAGATGAATCAAAAATCAGCACACCTCAAGGGGATGGGAACGCTGAGTTGGAATGGGGCGAAATTGTTTGGGGTGGACTCACTGGTCAATCTACGCCTGATCGACCGCACCCCGTATGACCAAGCACTGGAGATCATCCTATCCGCTTACCCCCACCACAAAACCCTACTGTCCCAAACCTTAGAAGTCATCCTCCCCTTACGCTCGGTAGAAGAAGCGGTGATACTGGTGAATGGAGACGGGGGCAGTGTATTCCCACAAGTATTCTCGCCTGCTCAAATGGGCGTGGGGATTCATGCCGTGAAACCCCTATTGGGCAACGGGCATCACTATGCCGCGCAGTTAGTGTATACGCTTCTGCATGAAGCCCACCCACACGTTGATACGCTTGTACACGGGTTCATCTCAAGCTATCCTGATAAACTATTGTTGTTGGCAGAATTATGGTTGTGGCTCTTGTTAGCTTTGGCACAAGACAACCATGATGAACAAGCACGTCGTCATCATGAAAGCCCCAAGCTAGGGCACTTGTTGAACGTGAGTCTGGATATTCACCGCGCCTTGTGGTGATCCCTGCAGGGTTAAGAAGACGCTATCGCCCTTGATCGTTAGGCAGTTTATGATTCATTCGTGGTTCGTTCATCAATCGGGAGGGAAAGCATGATCGGAGTTCTATTTGTTTGCTTGGGTAACATTTGTCGCTCGCCAATGGCGGAAGGGGTTTTTCGCCAAACCTTACGGGAGCAAGGCTTACAAGATCGGTTTCAAGTGGATTCCGCTGGGATCGGCAATTGGCACTTAGGCAAGCCTGCCCATAAAGGCACGCTCAAAGTTTTGAAGGAACATAACATCCCCCACTATGGGCGGTCACGCCAGATTACCCCCAGCGATTTTGAACACTTTCAGTACATTCTGGCGATGGATACCCACAACCTAACCGACCTCAAACAGTTTAATATCTCACCGCATAAAGTCCAACTCTTCTTGGATGCCGCCCATAAGCGTGGGCTAACTCCCCTGCAAGAAGTGCCAGACCCCTACTATGATGGACGTTTTGAGGCAGTGTTTGACCTCATCAAGTTGGGGTGCGTGGCACTCTTGGATGACATTCGGGAGGAGCAACAGCTTTAAGCGGATTGCCCGTTGGTGGTGTGAATGACCACATTCGGGCTACTTGAGCCGCTTCCTTGTGGATTGGTCAAACGGCGCAGAATATCAAACCAGAAGGGCGCACCTTGTGCCACCGCAAACGCCGTCAGAAGCAAGCCAAAGATTTTGCTCACCATGCGGAAAAGCCAATTCCCCCCAGAAAACGGATTGACCAACGCATACAAGTTACGGGGGTCGTTCACCGCCTGATAGCCTGTGGTTGCGTCCGCTTCGGTGGGAATACGGAACGTCCAACCAATCGGCAAGTTGAGCGCAAGGAGTTGGTCAACTGTTCCCTGTGCAGTGGCGTAGCTTTGTACAATTTGATCCGTTGTTGAGCCATCTAGGGGAATATCCAGCGTGCTGCTTGACTCAATCGCACTGGCAAGATCGGTAGTTTGTGCCAGCGTGCTAAGGCTGTTGCGCAGAATGGGGTCTGTCCACAGGGACTTTGCCAGTTGCAACGAATCAACATTCAGCGCGATTGCCAAGAAGATTCCCACGCCTAACGAAAGTGCCTGCATGGTCATGGCGTAGACGCTCTTGGTCTGATCCATCTTGTTGGTGAACCATTCCTCAATCGCTGCTTCTGCCTCATGTACATCTTGTACCCGTGTCAGGATGGAATCCATCGCCTGTTGAAAGGCGCGATTCTCTACGCGGTTCACCCCTTCTAACAACAAGTACAAACGGCTATTGCCGGACTGCAGGCTACGTAAAGAAGCAGAGACCGAGCCTAACGAACGCAACAGGGCTTTGCGGTCTTTGCGGTCTGCGGGGGTAAGTTGGTTGATCTTTTCGTGTAGATGGTTCAACACCGCCACCGAGCGCGTGGGATCGTTGGCATTCGCCCGAAGCTGGGTGACAATCTCCTCAAGGGTGTCGCGCTCTTCTTCGTTGCGCACCAACGCAATCGCGCTATACAGTTCTAAATAGGGGTCAGTGAAGATATTCACCATCGCTTTGGCAAACGAGGAAGAAGCGACTTGGCTAATTTGGGCGGTGCGATTGCTGATGAAAGTTCGGCGGTTGCCCCCCTTTGTAGAATCCGAGACCAACCCAACAAGGGGGTGGCTTAGGATTTGCTTTTGTACGGATGGATCTACCACGATCTCCCCAATGCGCTTGCGTAGCTGTTCAGCGCGGATGTTCAAGACATAGGCGATCACCTGATTAATCTGTGAAACAAGCAGGCTTAAGAGGATGTACACAAACAATACCCCAATCATCACCTGTATAATGGCGGAGTTCATCAACGAGTTTCCTTCTCAACTGTGGCGGTCTGTTCTATTTGAATACAAACCCCATTCTATCATCAGTTTATTTTTTGTTGCGTATGAATGTACCCTTTTTGTATGGGGATGATTGTCTGATATAATCTCACGTTCATTGCACACAACACCTTTCAACCCTATCCATATCTGAGGAGTTCACATGGCTTTTGAAAAAATCGTAGTTCCTGAAATTGGCGAAAAGATTACCGTACAAAATGGTAAGTTAGTCGTACCGGATTGTCCGATTGTCACCTTCATTGAAGGGGACGGCATCGGCTATGACATCATGACTGCAAGCAAGCGCGTTTGGGATGCGGCGGTAGAAAAAGCCTACAACGGCAATCGTAAGATTAGCTGGATGGAAATTTACACCGGCGAAAAAGCGGCACAAGTTTACGACGGCAACTACATGCCTGATGAAACTTTCCAAGCCCTGCGCGAATATCTGGTGGGCATCAAGGGTCCGTTGACCACGCCCGTTGGTGGGGGCTTCCGTAGCTTGAACGTCACCCTGCGCCAAGTGCTTGACCTCTACAGCTGTATCCGTCCCGTCAAGTGGTATGCCGGGGTACCTAGCCCACTGCATCACCCCGAAGATGTTGACGTGGTGATCTACCGTGAGAACACCGAAGACATTTACGCCGGCATCGAATTTGAAGCAGGCTCCCCTGAAAACGAAAAACTGGCGAAGTTCCTACGCGAAGAGCTGGGTGTAACCGGCTTCTTTGAGGGCGCAGGCTTGGGCATCAAACCCGTGAGCGAGTTCGGTTCTAAGCGTCTCATCCGCGCTGCCATCAAGTTTGCCATCGAACGCAAGCGCAAGTCCGTCACCTTGGTTCACAAGGGCAATATCCAGAAGTATACCGAAGGCGCGTTCCAACGTTGGGGCTATGAACTGGCGAAGGAAGAATTTGCGGATGAGGTTATCAGCTGGGATGAAGTTGCCGCCAACCACGGTGGAAGAGTGCCCGAAGGGAAAATCCTCATTCAAGATACCATCGCTGACATCATGTTCCAAAAGATGCTCTTGCGCCCCCGTGAGCATGATGTGATCGCTACGACCAACCTCAACGGGGACTACCTCAGTGATGCGCTTGCTGCTGAAGTGGGCGGCGTGGGCATTGCACCAGGGGCAAACGTTGGGGATGAGATCGCCTTGTTTGAGGCAACCCACGGCACCGCGCCCAAGTACACCAATTTAGACGTGGTGAACCCCGGCTCGCTCCTCTTCAGTGGGGTGATGATGCTTGAACACATGGGATGGTTTGAAGCAGCACGCTTGATTGAAGAAGCCTACCAAAAGACCATCTCACAGAAGGTTGTCACCTATGATTTCGCCCGCCAAATGGAAGGCGCAACCGAGGTCAAGACCAGCGAATTTGCAACCCACATCATCCAAAATATGTAACCGCTTCAGTCTGGGGGGTGGGCAACCCACCCCTTGGATTGTTAACCCATTACACGCCCGCACCAAAACCTACAACCCTCCATAGCCAAAGATTACGCATTGTCATTATAATGATACTCTATGTTTAAGGAGAATTAGCATGGCATCCATTCCAACCCCAAATGACCCACTTGGGCGCATTACCCAACATTCGGCGCATCCCTTACAATCTCGCATTGAGCAACTCAAGCAACTCTTCCCCGAAGCGGTTCAAGAGGGGGAATTGGATATGAACACCCTGCAGAATTTGCTAGGGAAGCCTTCGCCCCAACCAGATCGCTACCGCTTCCATTGGGCGGGCAAGCAAGAAGCTATCTTAAGTTTACACCAACCTAGCACCGCCACCTTAACCCCCGTCCCTGCCGAATCCATCCAGTGGGACACCACCCAACACGCCTTCATCGAGGGGGATAATTTAGAGGTACTCAAGCTGTTGTACAAATCCTACTTTGGACGTGTGAAGCTCATCTACATTGATCCCCCTTATAACACGGGCAATGACTTCATCTACCCTGACGACTACACCCAACCGCTAGAACACTACC
>JBMOEO010000016.1:0-52663 GCA_049318945.1 Phototrophicaceae bacterium
TTGCGTGGGCATGCTCCCTTTTCTTTGTGTTGCGCCCAACCCAGGAGTTGGGGGCGATTCGTGCTTTGTTCTACACTGAACTTAGCTTGCTCATCCCCTTGAGCTTGATGCCCTTGATTGACCCCAACATTCTCACCTTCATTGATCCGCGTTATCAATCCGTGTGGATGATGAATCTTTACGCGGGTTTGATTGTGGCGGTGGCAAATCTCCTGCTTTACAAGGCATTAGAGATAGGGGTGTTTGCCATCGTCACCCCCATCTCTTCGACGTATGCCGCTTACTCGGTGTTGATTGAATGGCTACGTGGCAATACCCTCACGGGTGTACAGTATCTTGGGATTGCTGTAACACTGGCGGGGGTGGCGTTGGCATCTATTCCTCCCAAGCCTGAACATGAACACGCCGTCACACGCCAACAAGCGGTGTCGGCTGCTTTACTCGCCTTTGTTTCTGCTATAGCTTACGGCGTGGGGTATTGGATGACTGGGGAGTATGTTGCCTCAACATTGCCCACCGTTACCATCTCATGGGTGGGGCGCATCACCACTTTGTTGGTTGGGGTGCTGTATTTGGTGATAACCCGTACACGCATTCAGTGGGTTGTTCCCTCACGCCAAACCCTATATAGCATGTTCTGGGGTGGGGTATCGTTGGGCGTGGCATGGTATACCACCTATCGCGGATACGCGCTGGGGAATGTCGCCATCGTGAGTGTGTTGTCCTCTATCTATAGTGGCATTACCCCTATCTTGGGGATGATCTTCTTGAAAGAACGGTTAGCGCGTTATCAATGGCTGGGGATTGTTGGCATTTTAATGGGTACACCTATGATTATCTTGTAGGTGTACCCACGAAGTTAAAGGCGTGTGGCACTGATCGCGCCGGGATGAGTGCCCTTCAACAATAAGTCAACGGCGCGTTCTGCGCTCCCTGCTCCCATTGCCAAACCATGTCCCGTAAAACCAACCGCAAAACCTACTTGAGGCATATTCGGCAGCGTGCCCACTAGGGGCAAGCCATCCACGCTGAAGCCCATGATGCCCGCCCAACGTCGCTCAATTGGCGCGGTGACATCAGCAAAACGCTTGCGCAGGTATGCCTCTAGGGATGCCTGTAGCGCGTCCGTTACGCGGTCATCGGTGGTGTCGTGTTCTGCTTCAAGGTGTAAATGTCTTGCTCCGCCAATCAAGAGTCGCCCATCAAACGTTTGCCGATAGTACATATACCCGTAGTCGCTATAGCCACATACATCTAACACTGTCTCTTGTAATGGCGCAGTCACCAAACATTGCGCCCGTTGGGGAATGACCTTGCCAACGAAGTAGGGGTGCATGCGTGCGGAATAGGCGTTGGTACACAGTAGCACCGTCCGCGCTTTGAAGGTGTAGCGGTGGCTATGGACGATCACGTCATGCCCATGTTGTTCTAAATGATAGACCTCGTTATTGGGGATGAGTTGTGACTTGGATTGTTCAAAGACCGCATGCACCAACCGATAGGGCTGTACCGCCGCATCATGCGCTTGCCGAATGGCAGCATGATACCCACGCCCTAAGGGGTCGTATGAGGTGTATTCAAACTCTAGCCCATCTGCTTCCATTGCACGCGCGGCAAGCTCTAGCTCGTGCGCTTCGGTTTCATCCTCTGCCAACAAGAGCGAGCCTGTCGGTTGGATGGGAACGTCGCCATTAGCAATGAAGTGGTGCAGATGCCCATGTGTGGTCTTGGAGAGTTGCCACATCTCTTGTGTGACGGCGTGCCCATAATGTTCAATGGAGCGGTGATAGTAACTATCCAACCCGGTAATCATGAAGCCGGCGTTACGCCCGCTTGCCCCCATTGCCACATCGCGTACATCCGTTAGCACGACTTCGCGCCCGTGTTGATTGGCAAAGTAGGCGGCACTACAGCCTACAATGCCTGCCCCTACCACGAGGAAATCCACTTCCATGATGGGAGCATCTCCCCCTGCCTGCCAAATTGAAACGCTCATGTACGAACCCCCTATTGCTCAAGCAGGGCGAGCATGCTTGCGGTGTCGGTGAATTTAACGCGGGGTCGCCCGTCTGCTTGCCCACGATGCACCTCTTCCGCATCCACCCGTTGCCACTCGGCAAACGAAACAAACCGTACTTCGCGCGTGTTCAACAGGGTTGGGATTGCTTCTGAAGCGGTGTGAACGGGTTGGAAGTGTTGCCCTGCTTGAGCATCCGCCAACATCAGTTTAACCGTCTCTACTGAGTCGGGTTTGTTCGTGCCGATGATGCCCGAAGGACCCCGCTTGATCCAGCCGGCGACATATTCCCCAGTCACCACTTGCCCGTTGGGGGCGGTCAGCAAGCGTCCGCTTTGATTGGGGAACACGCCTCCTCGTTCGTCAAAGGGAACATCAGGCAACGCCACGCCCTTATAGCCAATGGAACTGAATAACGCTCCCAGTTCAAGCGTTTCGGTGCGGTCAGTGGCACGTGGGCGGACTTGCCCGTCTGCTGTTTCGATCAACTCATTTTGTACCAGCGTCAATTGCGCTAAACGGTCTGTGCCGTGCGCTTCAACAGGGGAGACCAAAAAGCGCATCACGATCTCTTTATGTTTGTTGGGATCACGTGGGCGAGACGCATAATCTTTGAGCATTTCAACATTCTTCTGCTTGCTCTTGTCGGTTAGGTATTTGAGGCTGACCTCACTGGGGGTTGCTTCCTCAAGCGAGACCATCACTTGTGCTTGTTCTAGCTCCCCGAACTCCTTTAACTCAGGATGGGTGAATGCTGCCTCTGCCGAGCCACGTCGCCCCAACATCACCACCCGTTGCACGTTGCTATGGCGCAATGCCTCTAAGGCGTAATCGGCTATATCTGTCTTGCTCAACTCGGCAATGGTGCTGGTCAGAATGCGTGTGACATCCATTGCCACATTGCCATTTCCTACCACCGCTACCGTGTGGTGCGAAAGATCAAATTGTAGATCACGGTAATCGGGATGCCCGTTGTACCACGCAACAAATTCCGCCGCCCCATAGCATCCGCTCAAGGTTTCGCCAGCGATGCCTAATCCGCGCGAGACCGATGCCCCCACTGCATATAGCACTTGGTGATAGTGTTGGGCAAGGTCAGCATGGAGTATATCTTTTCCAAAGGTGACGTTGCCAAAATAGCGAAAGCGTTCGTGCTGGGCGATCTTGTCATAGACTTTGGTGACGGTTTTAATCTTGGCGTGGTCAGGCGCAACGCCCCCGCGCACCAACCCATACGGGGTGACTAAACGTTCAAACATATCTACATCAACGGTTAAGCCTAAAGCATTATTCAGCAAAGCATCTGTTGCATAAAAGCCGGATGGACCAGAGCCAATCACGGCAACACGGAATGGGTGGGTTGGCGTACCAAGTATAGTCATCATTTTTCCTCATTTTAACTTACTAAGGGTTAAGTATAGCAACCTTGCATAAGTTGCTAGTGTTATTTTATGGTTAAGCACGGGATGACTTTAGAGCTTAAACTTTGGGGTTGCCCCAGATAAAGTGATGAGGCGTGGTGTGAGAAGATTGATCTAGGAGTAAATGAGTAGTCCAATTATGACACAGGTACAATTCGCCTTAAGACATCAAACCGCTCTGGTGACAGGCGGCGGAGAAGGAATAGGACGCGCCATTGCGTTGGCATTGGGGCGGGTGGGGATTCATGTCTGTGTGAATGACATCAATCCAGATACGTGCGATGAAGTTGCACAGGAGATTTGCGCGGCAGGGGGACGGGCGTTTGGTTATCAGATGGATATTTCCAATCGTTACCAAGCCTCCGCCTTGATTGAGGAAGCACGCGACCAACTGGGCAAGGTGGATATTTTGGTGAATGCCGCCGCTGTTTTGAAGCGGGGCGACGCGCTCAAACTGGACGAATGGGATTGGCGACGGGTGATTGAGGTCAACCTCACTGGGACGTTCTTCATGTCGCAATTATTGGGGCGCGTGATGGTGGAACAGGGAGGTGGGGTCATCATCAACTTGGCTTCACACTTGGCAGGCTTTGGCGTGGCAGGTGATGGCGTGAGCTATCTTGCTAGTAAAGGGGGCGTGGTGGCACTCACCCGTCAACTGGCGCATGAATTGGGTGCAAACGGGGTGCGCGTTCATGCGCTGTGTCATGGAAATGTGGATGTTCCGTTTGGTTATGAGTTGAACCCCCATGCCAACACGTTGCACCGCTTGGGCAATGTCGATGAAGTGGCACAGGTGGCATTGTTTCTATGCTCGGAAGGGGCAAGTTTCATGAATGGGCAGGCAATTCATGTTGATGGCGGGCAATTCGTGGGATAATTTGAGATAGCTACATTGTTGAATGAGGAGACACCAAAGATGAAACGTTTCGCCCTGATATGGTTTATGGTTGCGCTTCTGCCGTGGATCGCACAGGCACAAGACCTAACCTTGATTGATTTAATCACCGTACCGCAACGCTCGGATACATTCGCCCCACAATCCACCGCGCGGTTATATCGCTTTTATGCTGAATCGGGAGCAACCATCACCAGCGACATGAGTCCGCTCGCCGAAAGTGCGTTAGACCCATACCAGATGGTCTTTAGTGCAAGCGGTCAAATTTTGGGCGTGAACGACGATGCCCCCGATGCTACCGATTACGCCTCGCGCTTGATGGTGGACACAACAGAAAGCGGTGAGCATTTCTTGTTGGCGACTTCGTACCTGCACATTGACGGCTACGTTCCTGATTTTGGTGAAGAAGTGGTGAGCTATAACCTGAACGTGCAGGGATCACTGATGCCCCAACCTGAAGATGCTTCCTCTACCCTGTTGGATTTGGGAAGCGTGCCTTTTGAAACCACCCTGCCTATGCAGACCCCTATGCTACTGATGCGCTTTGCAGGGGTAGAAAATCAATCGGTGAACATCACTGCCTCGAACGCCACCACAGATATGGTACTCATGCTGTTTGATGGAGAGGGCAATCGCTTGGCGGTCAATGATGATGCTGAATCACTTGAATTGCCCCATGTTACGGATGCTGCGCTTGAGGGGATAGTGCTTCCCACAACAGGGACGTACCTCCTGCTGGCGACTATGATTGACGCTTTAGATGCGGGTTATGTGTTGGGGGAAGAGCCACTAGGTGAGTTAACGTTTCAAGCTAGTTTGGCGGAATAGGTGATGTCTTGCCCACATTGCCAGCCACAAGGGGCGCGTTAGCCCCCACAACATGAGCCTTGCCCCATAGCCAAATCGCTTATGGGTGAAGATGAGGGCATCGCGGAAGAAGATGCGACTGGCGTTCCAGTTGCGCGTGCTAGACTTTTCAAAATGTTGGATGCGTGCCCCCGCCACAAAACGGAATGGGCGGTGGGCATGTTGCCACGCCAGCATATCCTCTGGAAAATACAGCAACAAGTCTGCGTCTAGTTGAATCTCTGCCCGTCGCATCAGCAAACAGGAGCCGGGCAACGTTTCAACATCGCGGTCAGCGGTGCGGTCAAAGCCTTCATCCTGATACCAAATATGCTGTTGGAGGCGTTGCCTTGCGTGAGGGCGCATCATTCCCCACGGGGTGAGGGTATACAGCAGATAGCGAAAAGGGATGAGCCGTGAGCAGGTTTGTTGAGTTTGCCCGTTGGGATAAATGAGTTGCGCGGTTGCCCCAGCATAATGAGGGTGATGGCGCAAGAAGGCGACCAATTGCTCTAACGCGCCCGTTTCTATGGCGGTATCGGGGTTCAATAGCAGAACGTATTCTCCACGCGCTGCTTGAATGCCCAAGTTATTCCCTCCACAAAACCACGTGTTCGCCGCTTGTGCGAGCAACTTCACCATAGGGAAGTTGCTTTGTACCATCTCCACGCTTCCATCTTGTGAGGCGTTGTCCACCACAATAACCTCATGCTCCAGCGTGCAAGCCTGCAACGAAGCCAAACACGCCCGAAGAAACTCACGGGTATTGTAGTTGACAATGACAATGCTCAACTCCATGTACTAAACAACCTTACGCGCCACAATCAAGGTCATGAAGTTTAACCACCACGGAAGCGCGTTCTTTGCCCAAACACCAAGCCGATCAGCAAGGGGGGACGTTTGATAGTAACCCTCCCCACGAAACGGAAAGCCCAAGCCCCATAGGGTGAAGGCGTGGCTGGTGGGAGCAACGACCACTTCTTCAAAGCCCATCATGCGCACGTTGGCGATCAAATCATCACGGGTGTAGGTACTCTCAAAGAAGGTCTCATCCGTCAGGAGCGGTTGCCCCAAGAGCGTGCGTTTTAGGCGTACCGCTTGATGGATGGCGTTGGGGTAGGGAATGGTCAGCACGATCACGCCATTGGGTTTGAGGATGCGGTGTGCTTCTTTTAGTGCAGGGAGCATCCCCTGTTCAAAGTGTTCTAGTACCCCAAAAGAGAGATACGCGCCGAAGGTATCATTGCCAAATGGGAGATGATGGACATCCGCCCCTCCCAACCCTAAATCAGGCTGATACTGCTTAGAGGTGTACAAAGCGTTGATGGCATAATCAATGCCCATGATACGATAGCCTTTATTGCGCAAGGTCATGACGACCGCGCTTAAGCCACTCCCGGCTTCTAAGATGAGATCATCCTTCGGAAGGTGTGCCTCATACAAAGCCATCGTTTCTAATGAGCGGGCGGATTGTACGGCTTCTAACTCGACGAGAACATCCGCTTCTTGCCAGATGTTTTCCCATGCTTGACGGGTGCTATCGTAGCGATCATGGCTCATAAACCGAGTGCCTCCTCAAATGCGCGTGCGCGTTGTGTATAGGTATGATGTGCATAAACATGTTGTTGCCCGTTCTGGGCAATCTGCATTCGTCGTGTATTGTCCGCTAGTATAGCACGGACTTGTGCCTTTAGGTCATCCACTGACGCATAGACCAGAATATTTTCATCAGGCGTGAACCACCGACGCACCCCTGCTAGGTCATCGGCGATTTGACAAACCCCCAAACTTGCCACTTCAAACAAGCGCATGTTGCCCCCATAGCGCATGAAGTCCCCATGCACATTGATGACCACTTTAGCGCAACTCATGATCTTGAGCATCTCTGCGCCCAATGCTCGCCCGCGCACATACGGCTTGAGGCTATCGGGCACGGCATGCACGCTCCATATCCCTAAGTCAAACTCGCGCAATGCCTCTAATGCTTGAATGCGACGCGAATATAAATTGACGGGTAAGAGTGTTCCCACAAAGGCAATATCACAACTGAAGCGTTGTCGTTCTGCTTCCGTGACAGAGTAGGGATGGTGGAACGCAGGATCAATGGTGGCAATCGGCAAGGTGACAACATGTGTTGCCCCTAGCTCCTCCCATTGTACCCCATGATAAAAATCATTGACCAAGACTAAATCATACAAACGGGCGGCTTCACGTTCAATCGCATGCGAGAACACAATTGGTGATGTACCAGACGCATACACGATCTTACAGCCCAACGTGTGCTTGAGGTGGGATAGGGTTTCTGAATAGATTACTGTGTTATCTCCCACTAGCCAAACCACATCTGGCTTGAATTGGTGGGCGTGTTCAATCAGGCGTTGGTTACGAGCGCGTTTATCCAAGTTGTAGCGTGGGGGCATGCGGTTCATCAGGGCGAGATAAGCGCGTTGAGGGGTTATGCCCTGTGTGTAAGTTTGTTCCCCTAGCTGGGTGATGTCTCCACCCCATCCAGGGAGGTTGCGATAAAACACGCTCAGTTCATGCCCACGCTGACGCAATGCCTGTTCCCAGTGATGTTGCCCCATGCTGGGCGGGAAGAGGGGTTTGATTTCGTTGGGTGGCGTTTGCTCCCATGCCGTTTGCAATTCTTGGGGATGATGCAACGAGGCAACAAACAAGATGCGCACAATAACCTAGCTTTCATAGTAACCCGTTCAATAGCCAGAACATTACCGTTCATGCCGTTTCTCGTCAAGTCAACAAAGATCAAATAGCGGATTATGCTTTTGCACGCTATCATTAGATTAGATCCGCCTCGTTTACACACGGAAGTGAATCCTATGGAACGACTGTTTGTGTACGGTACACTGAAGGATGAAGCAGTTCAAACGCGCCTAATTGGGCGTGCCGTTGAACTTACCCCCAACACCCTCAAAGGCTACCAAATCAGTAGCCTCACTCCCACCTTAGTAGAACAGAGCTATCTTGTCATTGATCCTAAGCCAGACCAAGTTGTGGAGGGGTATACTATGGAAGTGAGCCTTTGGGAACTCATTCAGATTGATGAGTATGAGGGGAACGTCTATCGTCGCATTCGGGTGACGCTCCGTGATGGCACTGCGGCATGGGTGTATGTGCGGGCATAGCCCTAAACACTCACTCCAAAACGTTGTGCCCATAGTTCTAGCGTCAACAATCTAAATACCACCTCTTCGTGTTTTTCATTCCCATTGAAATGCTGCTGTAAAATACGCGCTAAAGCCGTTTGCTCAAATAGGGATGCTGTCTTGGCATGTGGATTGAGCAAGACCGCTTGAATGTTCGGCTTCAGCTCGCGCTCAAACCATCCGCGAATGGGCGTGCTGAACGGTTGCTTGGGGCGGTCAAGCGCAAACGTGGGGACGTAAGGGCGGACTGCCTCGCGTAGTATCCACTTATTCGACTGCATGCGTATAGGCGAAGGAATGGCGGTTGCCAACTGGATAAGGCGTGGCTCAAACATGGGGATGCGTGCTTCAAGCGAGTGTGCCATCGTCACCTTGTCGGCATGCAGAAGCGCGTTGCCGTGTAGCCATGTATTGGCAACGAGCGCGAGCGCGGTATCGTGTGGGTTGTCGCGCTGGCTGGCTTGGATGATGTGATGATAGACCGCTTGGATGGGGTCACGCCCGATCCGTTTGAGGTCTGCCCCGTAGAGGCTTTGGCGCAATCCGTCACTAAAGACCATCCCATCATAGGATAAGGTGCGCAAGAGCGCGTCCTCGTGTGATAGCCCCACCCGTAGCACATTCGGCAAATAGGTGGGAATTGCCCCCAATCCTCGATACCGTTTGAGCATCGGATAGAAGCGATCCACTCCCTGCAGGGCATGTGTGAATGGGCGCATCAATCCGCCATAGCGTGCTTGTGCTTTTAGCAGGCGTGGCACACTCTGATGATGCGCATATCCTCCGAATAGCTCATCGCCACCCAAGCCCGTTAAAACCACCTTGACATGCTTTGCCGTGTCTTCGGCAAGGAGCAGTAGCGAGACGGCGGAGGGATTGGCGGTGGGTTCATCTTCATGATAGATGTAGCGTTCAAAGCCCGTCCACCAATCTTGTGCGGTGATGATGCGTTCGTGATGCTGGGTATGAAAATGCGTGGCAATGCGTTGGGCGTGGTGGAGTTCGTTGTCGGGCACGCTTGCTTGATAGCCCACTGTGAAAGTCTGGATGCTTTCGGTTTGCTCCTGTGCCATGATGCCTAGTATGCTTGCGCTATCAATGCCCCCGCTCAAAAACAATCCGAGCGGTACATCACTACGCAGGTGTAACTGTACCGACTCCACTAAGGCGTGGCGCGTTTGTTCCACCCATGCTTGCGCATCTTGGGGGGGGCTAAGGGGGGGAGTACCGAATTGCCAATAGGGGTGAAGATGATATGCCCCCTTTTCCGCAACCAAGTAATGCCCCGCTGGTAAGCGTTGAACACCCTCAAACAAAGTGGCATGCCCCACTTGAAAACCAAAACTCAAGTAGGTATCCAGCGCGTTCAAGTTCAAACAGGCAGGCATGCGCTGTTCATTGGTGAAGAACGCTTTGATCTCGCTGGCAAAAGCCAATAGCCCGTCATGCTCAAACAGATAGAGCGGTTTCATGCCGATGTGGTCAACCGCCACCAGCAACCGCTCCTGTCGTGCATCCCACAAGGCGAAAGCGTACATGCCTCGCAAATGCTCAAACAGCTTCACCCCGTATTCCTCATACAAATGCAGGATGGTTTCACCATCGCCATCGGTATGGAACGCATATCCCTGTTCGATGAGGCGCGTGCGTAGCTCACGGTAGTTATAAATCTCCCCATTGAAGACCATCGCCAAATTGCCATCTTGGCTATACAGGGGTTGCTCGCTCCCGTTCACATCAATGATGCTCAAGCGACGCATGCCTAATCCTACGTTGGGATGGTGGAAGTGTCCTTCTCCATCGGGTCCTCGATGCCGTATGCAATCACACATGGCAGGGGTGAGGGATGGGCTAACACGCTCCCGTTGATGCAGGTCGATCATGCCAACGATGCCACACATAGGCTATTGTCCTATCTGAGAAAGTACATACCAACAGGTTTGTGTGTGATGATCGGTGACAAAATCCACCACGCGATACCGCGAGGTGAACGCCAGTTGGAAGGTTTCGCGCAATGCGCCTTGCCATGCTTGCACCAACGGCATATCAATCATCTTCATGAAGCGCGTATCATAGGGGATTTGTATGGTACAGCGTTCGCCGTCTAAGGGTTCTGTAGAAGTGTAGAGGGTGTCATTGTCGTAATAAACTAGGGCGTTGTACTTGGTCAAGGGGAGTTGGAGCATGGGACGGTTGAGGATGCGCGGGTCTTTGAGATACCACTCGGCGGTAAAGCGATCCGTCGCCAACCCATGATTTAACCCATCCGGCATATCCCCATACAAATTCACATGGTAGCTTTGCACAATTGCCCGTAGCTTGTGGATATTGAAACTGGCATTCATGCGTTGCAGAGGGTCAAACGTCCAACAGATGAGCGCGTAACCGTTTTGCAGTGCCCATTGTCGCTGTGCTTGTTTGAGTTTTTCGCCAATGCCATAGCCTTGCCATTCGGTTTTGACCCCGGCAATGTGCGAATAAACATAGTATTCTTGTTGACGTTTGGCAATGAAGCCCATAACGAAACCGATTAAGCATTTATCTTTCCATGCGCCAATGATGATCCCCCCATTTTTGGCGATCACAAAGAGCAAATGGCTAGATAGCGCGTGTTCTGGCTGGGCATTCCACACCTCGATCTCAAGCTGACGTACCGCTTCCATCTCATCAAGTTCATGCAAAATCCGAATTTCGACGTTGTTCATCTACCAATTCACCTCTACCTGACGATGCCAGATGTGCAAAATATACTTCCCAACGGGGACGCTTGCCAGTAGGCGATACAGCAAATCCCATTCTTCGGCATCCAAAATAGGGAGGCGCATCATCAACACGGCATATAACCCAACCCCTATCCCAATGCCCAGCATGGGTGAGCCAACCGTCCCCACCCCCACCATCACCCCTGCAACGCCCATTCCCACCAGTGCCAACAGAGCCAGCTTGCGAGTAAGCCGAAGCATATTCGTTCCCACTTCGCGGAAGGTGAAGAACATCACCTGTAGCGTGAGCAACTCCGCAACCACTGAAGCGATCACCAGCCCATACACCCCCCAACCCAGCCACAACACCATCAACAAGTTCAGTCCCACATTGAGCAACACCCCCATGATCTTGATGATGAGCAGGCGACGTTGCTGATTTTGTACCAGCATCCCCTGTGCAAACACGTTCACAATCATGGTGACGACGGCATACCAAACCAATATCTGTAAGATGCTGGCGGTTGGGGCAAAGTCCGCGCCAAACAGGGGGAGGGTGACGAAGGGCGCAAAGATGCCCAAGATCAGCCCGACGGGGAGCGTTATCACGGCGGTGAAGAACGCCAACTTCTCCAGCACAAAGCCGAATAGCTCACCACGCCCATACGTGCGTGACATCATCGGGTAAGTGGCAACCAGAACGGTGGTGCTGAATAACTCAATGATTGCTTGAACGATCACATAGGCAGCCGTTAAATAGCCGGTGGTTGCCTCGCTCAATAATCTAGTGGAGAGCAACTTATCCGCTTGTTGATAAATCAGGGTGAAAAAGGCGGACACCGCCAACGGAAGGCTGTTGACCAATAGTTGTAATGTCAACGCGCGTTCTAGTGGAAAGCGGGGATGAACCCCCGTGCGGATCAACGTTGCCCCCATCACGAACGAACGTGCAAAACTGGCGACGATCCCAATCCCATACAGCCCCAATAAATCATAGCCCTGTGACAGTGCCCATGCCGTTCCCCCAATTCGCAAGGCGATGTGAAACGTATCCACCAGCGCGGTAGAAAGCATCTTCTCTTGTGCCAAGAGTTGGTCAGAACAGATGTTGCCGAACAAGTCCATCATCAAAGCCACGCCGGATAACGCGGTGAAAACGCGAATGCTCTCGCTATAGCCCAACGCCCACGCGCTTGCGTTTAAGACGATGTAGGCAATGCCCATCAAGAAAGTTTGCAGAAATAGGGTGGAAGCAAAATATGCCCCTGCTTTGCTTGGCTCTCTGGAGACTTCTCGAATGACGATCAGCCCCATGCTAAAGCTCCCAATAATTGAAGCAATGACCGCCAAGCCTCCCACCGTTCCATAAATGCCATAGGCGGCTCCGCCGATCCAACGTGCTAAAACAAATTGCCAGATGAACAATAGCCCTTTGCTAATCAAGCTGGCACTTGCCAAGATAACCGCATTACGAGCAATGCGTTTTGATTCATGGGCGGTGATGGAAGGTGAGGACAATACGATTTTCCTAAGTGATCGGTGGGCATGCCCGACGCGCAATGTGGATAGTCTTGCCATTTTATCACGTCTGATATAGTCATGACTACCCATTCTGCCCGCACTTCTTGACGCTATAGAACGTAAGTGCTACGCTAGAAGCTATACTGGTTGAAAGTGGGTTGATGCAAGCCAGCGTGTGCTGGGTGTTGATCTCTCGACTAAATGCCTACATCCGTTTTTCATAGGAAGCAGAATGCCGTGTCTTTAGAATATAACAAGATCATTCATGATATTGAACGCATGGGGCGTTATCTTGCCTATCGTGATCGGGATGAAATCCTTGCTAAAGCGGTGAAGCTCTTCAAGACCAAAGCAGGGGAAAGGGACTTTGTGCAAGCACGCATTCGCGCTGTGCGTGAATCCGATGTGAGTGGCTATCGTGGGGCGGCAATGTTGGCACAAGGGGGGGATGCTGTATTGAATGAGCGGCACAAACTTTCCACAGTGCCTAGCCAAGCCGTCATCATCGCCGCCGACGGCTCTCAAATTTACCCCAGTCAAGATGCGTCCGCTTTATATTATTTATTGAACATTGCCACCTTAACGTACTATCACGGTTATAACATGACTCCAGAGCCTTTCACCCAGCCGGAGATGTTTTACACCGATGCCTATTTGTTGGATGAGCATAAACAACTCATCAGCAATCGCACGGTCAATTCGCGTCGTACCATGCGTGAGATCCGTCTGTTGGCACAACAAGCGCGACGCTTCGCCCAGCAGGGGGTGGAACATCTGATCGCATTACACGATGGCAATCTACTCAAGTTCTTTGCCGATAGTGATGTAACCGACTCTAACACGCTCATTCAAGAATATATGGCGTTGTTACACGACTTGCGAGAGAACCAAACAACTTTTGCGGGCTACATCGACAACCCCCGCAGTAGCTATTGGATTAGCCTATTGCATTTGTTGGACTTGGAAGACCATCAAATTACCGATATGTATCTCCATAACAACGGAGATTTAGAGGGCTTAACTGATTTAGATCTGTTTGAGGAAATCCTCAAGCCCGGTCAACGGACTTCGCTCATCGTGCAAAATTCCCCCACTAATTATGACTACAAGCGCGTTTCGCCTGATTATGAGATTGCTGCTTTTTACATCAACACCTCTAGCACGGCACAGGCACATATCGCGCGGGTGGATGTGCCCATGTGGGTGGCGCGTCATCCTGCGCTGATTGATGCGCTCCATGCGCTATTGATCGCACAGTGTCGCATTCAAGGCATCCGCCCCTATCCCTATGTGCTAACTCGCGCGGATGAATTGGCGTATGTGGGAGGGATTGATCGGGAGAATGTGGAGCAGTTATTGTGGCGTGAATTGCTCAAGAACAATCGTATTAAACAGCGCGGGCGTTCCGCTAAAGCGGACTCAAAAGACTTCGCGCGTGAAACCACACGCCAAGATCACCGCTTAGGAGGAGAGATGAAATGACCGATGCCCCCGAACAAATAGGGCATGTTTTGCGTGCCAGCACCAGTGGCTTTGATTTTGGCACACGTGGCAATCGCATCAACGAACAACATTCGTTCGGCTCGTTTGTGTTCACCCAAGTGGCTGGGGACGGTGTGCCGTGTTATGCCATCGGGCTGATCTACGCCATCCGTATTTCTGATGATCCTTTCGTGCGTGAGCTGGTCATGGCAGAAGCACTAGACCCCTCCGCGCTAATGGATCAACGCCAAAATCGCTTGATCCCCATTGAAACGATGGTGCTCAACGTTGGCTATAGCTATGCCGACGGAACGATTGTGCATAGCATGCCACCACGCCCGCCCCTCAGCCTGACTCCGGTTTATTTGCTGGAGCATGATATGGTGCTGGCATTTGTACAGCGCACGGATTTTTTCCGTATTGTTTTGAATGCGGGGGAAGTTCCGTCTGATGATTTGCTGGCGGCATCCATTCGGCATTGTGGGATGTTTTACACCAGCGAAACAGAGAAGGCGCGGTTCTTGGTGCGCTGTGGTCAACAAGTGGCGCGGTTGCTCACCAATGACTTGCGTCGCGTTCAACACATCATCAACTTGATAAGGGGGTAACGTTGTATGAATGAACAATTCAACTGGACAGCATCGTTTGGGGCAGCAAACCAACCCGATGAACAGCGTATCGGGGTGGTGGTGGGTGGCTCACTGAGCAAGGGCTTGCGCGTGCGCCTAGATAGTTCCATCCTAGTGGAAGAGATGGCGGTGGGGCGTTATGTGGTGGTGCATAGCACGACAGGGCAACGCTTCTTTTGTATGGTGACAGATGTTGAACTCAACGTGAGTAATCCGTCGATTGAGAATGATCCCCCTGATTTCACCGATTCCTTCTTGCAGATGGTCTATAGTGGCACTGCCAGCTATGCCACCGTGATGGTCTCTCCGCAACTTTCTATTGAAGAAGGGAACACCCCTAAACCCGTGAAGACCATCCCCGGTCATTTCACCCCTGTTTATAACGCTTCAGTGGGGGATGTAAATGCGGTCTTTGGGGAGGAAGATGCCCAACATTTTAATGTCGGTGCGCCCCTTGAGCTGGAACAAACCCAAATCAACCTCAACCTTAAACGTCTGGTAGAGCGTTCGGTGGGGGTGTTTGGCAAGAGTGGGACGGGTAAAAGTTTCTTGACGCGCGTCCTGCTAAGCGGTGTGGTGGTGCGTGATATGGCGGTTAGCCTGATCTTTGATATGCACAACGATTATGGCTGGGCAGTGCCTGATGAACGTGGGCGAAGCGCACAAGGGCTAAAGCAACTCTTTGATACCAAAGTAGAAATCCTCACCCTTGATGCTGCGTCTTCTCGTAGACGTAACGCCAAGTATGACACCGAAGTCAAGATTGCCTACAGTGAAATTTTGCCAGAGGACTTGGCAATGTTACGCGAGACGATGGGATTTACCGATGCCATGATTGATGCCGCCCATACCCTGCGTAAGTGGTATGCCAAACAGGGGGAGCCGAACTGGATCAAACGGTTAATCTACCTGACGGGGGACGAAGCCGAGCGCATTGGTGAAGAAACGCCTCTCGGTTCGGGCACACTCAGCGGGCTACAGCGACGCTTACAACGCTTTGAGCGGTGGGAGTTTTTAACTGAGGAGAAAGTCACTGACAGCGTAGAGCGCATCTTGCATTTGATCGTTGAAGAGCGTAAGAGCGTGGTCTTGGAATTTGGGCGATATGGTAGCTCGCTGGAAGCGTATATGCTGGTTGCCAATTACATCACCCGTCGTATTCACGCCGAGTATATCCAACGGGTGGAGCGTGCGCTGGGTGATAAGGCGATGGAGCCACCCCAATTGATGATCGTGATTGAAGAAGCGCACAAGTTCTTAGACCCCAAGATAGCTTCTCAAACCATCTTTGGTGAGATCGCCCGTGAGTTGCGCAAGTATAAAGTCACGCTCTTGGTGGTGGATCAGCGTCCCAGTGGGATTGATGAAGAAGTGATGAGCCAGATTGGAACGCGCGTCACGGCTTTGCTAGACAACGAGCGCGACATCAACGCCGTGTTGACGGGCATCAACGGGGCACAGGGATTGCGCCAAGTGTTGGCACGCTTAGACACCAAGCAACAGGCAATCATCATGGGGCATGCCGTCCCTATGCCAGTGGTCATCAAAACCCGTAATTATGATGAAGTGTTTTATGAGGCGGTTAAAGCGGAGTTTTATAATCGCCATCGTTCGCCATCCATCACCTCGCCTGAAGAACCCGATCCCGTTCGGACAGCGGTCAGCAAAAAGGGTGATCGTCGCCTAACCTAGCCCACAGGAAGAACCTGCCCCCCTGTGGGCTACGATTGACTTAGGCGGTGGGTGTCGCCTCGATGATGGGGGTATTGCCTACGCCACTACTTGGGGCGGCAAGGTCAACATCCGCTAAATAGGAGAAGGTATCCAACATGCGATTCCATGTGCTGTATTGGGTATAGCGGTCTTGGTCAGCTTGAGGGGCATCGCTGGCAGGTGCTTCTAACTCAGTGTGTAGGTCAATCTCAACATTGGGCATGACCAAGTTTGCCAGATGCCATCCTTCGGCATAGTTCACAAATAGCGCGTTCCCACTCCCGATATTGCCATCTGCGTCTTGGGTCAGGTAAGTGACGGACGTAGCTGCAACCCCATCAGGGTATTCAGGGTTCTGCACGCTTTGAATGCTACTGAAGTAGGGGAGGGTCTCCACGTAGGCGGTGAAGTCCGCTTCATCTGCGAACGCGCCTTCAACTAGCTCAACCCGCAAGAGCGCGTCTTCGCCCTCGATGGTGGCAGGTGCGCCATCAGCAGAATCGGTCACGTTCCAAGTGGAAGGATAGCGGATGAGGTGTTGATGCGTCTCATCATAATATACCTTCCAACTGGTTGGAATCTGGGCGAAGTCGGTATATGTCACCACACTGGGAACAAGATTATCCAACATGTTGATGAGGAGATCTGTAGCGTTATCGGGGGTGATAACGCGCACCGTATTCACATACGGCTCACTCAACCATGAGATTTGACGGGATACAAACGTGCGATTGTTTGCGGTAACTTCAAAGTCAATGACCAATAGATTCTGTTCGGTATCTAAAATGCGATTGGTTTCTCTCCAGTTGTTGTAACTGCGCCACGATACATTGAGCGTGCTACTGTTGAAGAACTGGCTTAACCCTTCCAGATCAGTGATCGGGGTGGTGGGTTCTTCAACGAACGCATCAATGACGTGTTGGTCATCACGCATGAAGATACGTCCACGTCGGAAGGGGTCTTCATACGTAGAAGAAATTTCTCCCCAGTCCGGTGGCTCTGGAACAAGAATGCTGAATAACCCATTCCCTTGTAATACCCGACGGCTATAGCTGATGGTGACGGGATCAAGCGGGGGCAAAAACGTGGGAACGGGGGTGGGGCGTTGGGCAGCTTCTATCTCGCGTTGGGCGGCGCGTTGTTGTGCCCAGTTAGAAATAAAGCCGGTGAACAAACTAGCAATCATCATGAAGGATAGAATATACAGCATAATGGTTGCTGATCGGTTTCTTTTGGGTTGCATAAAAAACCTCTTTTTTAGGCTAAACGGAAAAACGCGCCTAATCATAACGCAGTGTTGCACAAGGTTCTAGCGTATTCATGCTACAATATTGGTGAGGTACGCTGGATTCAGTAGGTTATCATCATGAGTGAAGACCGCTATCAAGAGATCATGCGTCGTATACACGCACGACAAACCCAAACTCAACAGCAACAGGCACACCATATCCTAGACCTACTCAACGTGGCAGGTGTTCTTTCCACGCTAAAGCGATCCATCCCTAGCGCGTATCACGTGGGTGGGGTGGCAACGCACGCCATCCCCGATGGAGCGACCACTTTGATCTGGCTATATCGTTCTGCTTTCCAACAGCATCAAATGGTTTGGTTAGTGGGGGTGTGGTTCAAACAACCCACACAGCTTTACATAGGTTATAAGTTCCTCACCTACACTCCCCTAATCTTCAATGCCGAAGCCTACTACCAAATCATGCCGAAGGACTATCACCCCTACTACCGCGATGACCATCATCCGCCTGCTACCGCCCAAGCCATGCAGTTTGTTGCCCAAGATCGGCTTGCTTTGCGCCAACAAGTGGAGACTGTACTTCGTTCTAGCGTGCAAGATTTATTGAGTAGCTTATCCCCATCTTAAAGCCAAGCAGAACAATCAACCTTCATCATCACCGAATAACCCACCCATCATATCTCCGTCGTTGTCACGCTCATTCGCACCCGCTGACCGACTGCTAGAACGGCTTCGACGCAAAGAGGGGGAGTCTTCCGCTGGGCTAGAGGTTGTTCCGCCTGTCGGATTCCATTCGTTAGCGCGTGAGCGCATCCGATCGCGTAGCCCATCTGTGGTGCGTGGAGAGCTAGGGGAGCTGGGACGTGATGAACTAGGGGAACTGGGTTGGCTAAAGTCAGTATTGAACTTGCTTTGTTCGGCTTTGGAACGCAAGTTACGACGCAGAGAACCAGGGCGGATGGTTGCTCCCTCATCTTCTTCTGCCTCTGGGTTGCGTTCAAACACCCCTTTGAACATGTTCGATAATGAACCCGTTAGCGTGCCAAAAACTACAAACGCGCCCAACGCCACCAACACTAAACAAACAGTAGAGATGCCACACATGGAGACAATGAACAACGGGGATATTTCTGGAATGGTCATGGTATACTCTTTTCCTACATACTATGCGATAATCAGGCATAAATGAGCGTGTAAAGCATGGATATTCCTACACTGTGTATGAACTATTGCGCTCAACTTCCACAATAATAAGCTAGAACTTCGTACCAACCCTATGCTATCGTTTTAGCAGTTTGACCATTTAACCGTGCCAAATCTTAAAGGATTGATTCTCAATGTTTCCGACTGTAGCAAACCGCCCAAGAATTTCCAACAGTGTGGCCAACATGCGCCCCTCCGGCATCCGTCGTTTTTTTGACATCGCGGCGACGATGGAGGATGTTATTACGTTGGCGATTGGCGAACCTAGCTACGTCACCCCATCCCACATTTTGCAGGCAGGCACTGCCTCTTTGCATGCTGGACAAACCGGCTACACCTCCAATTCGGGCATGTTGGAATTGCGTCAAGCAGTTTCAGATTATATTCACCGATTGTATAACATTCGCTACCAACCCGACAACCAAGTCCTCATCACAGTTGGGGTGAGCGAGGGGTTGTATCTGGCAATGAAGGCGATCTTGAACCCCGGCGATGAAGTCTTGGTGGTTGAACCGTGTTTCGTTGCCTATGCTGCTGCGGTTGAATTGGCGGGGGGCGTGGCAGTTTCCATCCCAACATCACCTGAAAATAATTTTCAAGTGACCGGTGCTGACCTTGAACCCTTCATCACCGAGCGCACGCGCGTCATCTTGATTGGTTATCCCAACAACCCCACCGGCGCGGTACTCCCCTATGCCAATATGCTAGAGATCGCTCACTTGGCAGAGACCCATGATTTGCTGGTGGTATCTGATGAAATCTATGAGCGTCTCATTTATGGATGGGAACATATTTGTTTTGCCACGCTCCCCAACATGATGGAGCGTACCATCTTGATGAGTGGGTTGAGCAAGTCCTTTGCCATGACGGGCTGGCGTATCGGCTATATCACTGCCCCACAAGACATCATGAGTGCTATGCGCAAGATTCATCAATACCTAATTATGTCCGCGCCCACAATGGGACAAGTTGCTGCCGTGCAGGCATTGAATCATGGGGATGCCGATGTAGAGCACATGCGACAGGGCTATGATCGTCGTCGGCGTTTGATCGTGGATGGCTTTAATCGCTTGGGGTTAACCTGTTTTGAACCGCGCGGAGCGTTCTATGCCTTCCCCAACATCAGCGCGAGTGGCTTAGATGAACACGAATTTTGCGAGCGGTTGCTCACGCAAGAGCGCGTTGCCATGATCCCCGGCAGTGCTTTCGGAAGTTGCGGGACGGGCTTTGTGCGTGCCAGCTACACCAACACTGAAGAGCATATCGCCGAAGCCTTGGTTCGCATTGAACGCTTCTTGAATAGTTTGTCCTAATGGGAGAGGTTTAGATGCCCTATACCGCCTTACAACTTGCCGAAGCCCATCTACAGGGGGGTGATCTTGCTGAGTCGCTGGTAGCTATCCATACGCACCTCCAGCAGTTCCCCCATGATCCGCATGGGTTGCGCTTGCGTTCACAACTCTTGATGCACACCGATCAACAGGATGACCTGCAACAGGCGTTACACGACTTACAACAACTTGAAACGCCCAACTGGCAAGACATCCAGCGTATGGCGGTTCTGCATGAAAAGCTCGGCAATCCTCAACAGGCGTTGGCGGTCGTGCAACAGGCACTAGACCATGATCCGCATGAGCGTTTGAAAGGGTATCAGCTTGAATTGTATCGTCGGATGGGACAATTAGAGGATGCCCTACGGCTTGCCCAGCACGCGGGCTGGGGGCAATGGGTGGGGGAATTGGCATTAGAACTAGGTGATTATCCCCTCGCACAGTCGGCTTGGACGGGAGTCATTGAGTCGCTTCACGCTCATGGTGTGGCTTTGAGCGGGTTAGGATTGAATCAATTGTGGCGGGCATATTGGAATCGTGGTCTAGCACATGCCTACCTTCAGCAATGGGAACAGGCGTTAGCGGACTTTGAGGAGGCAATCGTTCTTTCTGTGGCGGATTTACAATTGGTACGGGACGCTTTGGATATGATCGCCCAGCTACACCTCAACGATCCTCACTATCCCCATACCTTGTCGCTTGCCGATGACCAACTGAAAGGCGCGTCCCAGCTCCCGTCACGCTTTCAACCTGACCATACTACAAGCTAAGTCGTCAAATTCCCCACCCATTCAGCGGTTGATCTTGTGGTAAACTTACCTACGTTTGAGCCAGCAAACGGTTATAGAGAAGAAATCATGAGTGAATGGACAACAATAGTCGGCTTAGAAGTGCATGCAGAAATGCTAACCGACTCTAAAATGTTTAGTGCTTGCCCAGTGGTGGATAGCGTTGAAGCCCCCCCCAATAGCGCGGTGGATGAGTTATCGCTGGGGATGCCCGGCACCTTGCCCGTCGTCAACATGAGAGCGATGGAATACGGGTTGATGGTGGGGCTTGCCCTCCATTGTGACATCCCCCCGTTTAGCCAATTTGCCCGTAAAAGTTATTTCTATCCTGATCTCCCCAAGGGGTATCAGATCAGCCAATATGAACATCCCTTAGCGGTCAATGGCTACATTGATATTGACTTGCCTGATGGGGGGACAAAGCGCATTCGCGTGCGTCGCGCTCACATGGAAGAAGATACCGGCAAACTCACCCATATCGGGATGGGGTCGCTGGTGGACTACAACCGTGCTGGTGTGCCCCTCCTTGAGATTGTATCTGAACCTGATATTCGCTCTGCTGAAGAGGCAGAGGCATACGCCCGCAAATTGCGGAACATCCTCCGTTACTTGGGGGTCAACCATGGGGACATGAGCAAGGGCATCTTGCGTTTTGAAGCCAACGTGAGCGTCATGCACAAAGATGATACCGCCTTCCGCGAGCGTACCGAAGTGAAGAACCTCAACAGTATTCGTAGTCTCATGCGTTCCATTGAGTATGAAGCAAAACGCCAGATCAAGTTGTATGAGAATGGCGAAACTGTGCGCCCTTGCACGATGGGCTGGGATGAGAATAAACAGCGCACGTTAGTACAACGCTATAAAGAACGCGCAGACGAATATCGTTACTTCTCCGATCCTGACTTGCCCATTGTGATTTACACCCCTGAACAGGTGGAAGCGATTCGTCAGCAGTTGCCAGAGTTACCCGATGTCAAGCAACAACGCTTTATGGCGCAATTTGGCTTGAGTGCGTATGATGCTGAAATCCTTGCCAGCGAGAAAGCTATTTCACATTACTATGAGATGGCTCTTGCGGAAGGTGCGGATGCTAAAGATACCGCCAACTGGATGATAACCAACTTGTTCGCTTTGATGAACAAGGATAATCTGCTTAGTGAAGAGATTGACCAGATCAAGATTACGCCCCAACAGTTTGCCCAATTGGTGAAGAGCTATACCGCTAAAGTGATTAACAAGGGGTCTGCTGATAAAGTTCTAAAAGAGATGTGGGCAAATGGCGGAGAGCCAGCCGACATCATTGCTACGCTAGGCTTGGCACAAGTTTCTGATACATCGCTCATTGTTGAAGCGGTGGTGAAAGTCTTGAGCGAACAGCCTGATATGGTGCAAGGCTACTTGAGTGGCAAGGATAAACTCTTCGGCGCGTTGATGGGCATGTGCATGAAGGCGTTGCAAGGCAAGGGAGACCCTGCCGCCATCAAGCAAATCTTGACTGAACAATTAGACGAAAAACGATAGCGCGATTGCGACAAATAGGATAGAATAAAAGTTCTATTGTACTGCGTTTTTATTCAGCTAATCGTAGAACTTGAGAGGAAAGAGCATGTCGTACCAACAAGTTATCATCGTCGGGAATGTTGGAAGAGACCCTGAATTGCGTTATGTCGGTAGTGGCATTGCCGTAACGGATTTCTCTATAGCAGTAACCAGAAAATGGACGGATCAACAAGGCAACCGACAAGAGACCACCACATGGTGGAAGGTGACATGTTGGCGCAAGACCGCCGAGATTGTTGCCCAATACGTTCGTAAAGGTAAACAAGTTTTGGTGGTTGCCTCCCAAGTAGAAGCCGAGACCTACCAAGCGCGTGATGGGCAATCCCGTACCCAACTCAAAGTGACCGCCGATGATGTGCGGTTGCTGGGTGGGCGTGGGGATGACCAAGAAGGGGGTGGATCGGTTGCCGGCGGGGGATATAACCCTCACAATGACTTTGCTCCGCCCCCAGACGATATGGGCGACATCCCATTTTAGTCACCGTAATCATTGGCATAAGTTGCATCCTAGCAAAGTGGTTAGTTGTTAGGATGCAAGACTATAGTTTATAAATAGAGTATGGTAGTTTGTTCCATCTAACGCATAATGTGATGGAAGTTATCTATGGATTACTTGCCATTAGGGGAGTGTAAAGCATGTCCGAGCAGTATCTTCAACAACATATTTACATGCTTTCTGTGTGGATGGACAAAAGCCTCGCCAATAGTTTACGCGACATCATCAATTTAACCAATGAGTTGATTGCCAATCGTTATGGTGAGTTGTCTGATGAGCAAACCGAAGACATCAAGACGATCAAACAATCCGCCATCACCATGCGAGCAGAATTGCGTGGGGACAATACTGACCCCAACCCTCCCCAATTAGAGATGCTACGCTCGCGCATTCATGGTCTCCGCACTCCGTTAAACTCGATGATTGGCTTTAGCCAACTATTCATCACCCACCCCGATTTATACGAAGGGTATCGCTTGAGTGTTGGGCAACTAGATGTGATCCGCATGATCTACAACACCAGCCACCATCTGTTAAGCCTTGTCACCAATGCCGCGGATTATTCCAAATTGAAGGGGAATCAATTCCATTTGGGGATGGAAGTGGACGAGTTTAGCCTAACCAAGTTGCTCCAGAATATAGAATCCAAGTGGCTACTGCTATCTGGCTTACCCTATGAGATGCGCATGTCGGCGGATTTGCCACCCGTTCTAGGGGAAAAGCCTCGCGTACAGCAAACCATCTTGGCAATGTGGGAAGCCGTTTTCTATACCGCCGCTGGAAACAAAGTGTTGGTAGAGGCAACCGCCAAATCAACACAAGATGTTTTCGTTTCTTTCACCGTTGACCATCTTGTTCCCATCCAGCCCATCATGACCGACGCATTAGATCTCATCTGGTGGGCAGACCTCCAAACCATCCAACCCTGGCAACTGGGGTTACATGTGGCGAGTGCGTTCGCCGTGGCACAGGGTGGGGCAATCGGAGAGTATATAGATGGTTCTCGTCGAATCTTATTGCTTAAACTTCCTACGGGCATCATCCGCTAATCGCGCTACAGGATTCCTCAATTCTTATATTAACCATAAATACTTTAACCAAAAATAATTTATTGTGAAATGTTTCAATCTTTGTGAAACGTAAATTTATCATTACGTTTTACATTCATTGTTCTATGTCCTTTCCGAAATAAAGTATCATATTGGATGAAGTTATCGTTTATTGACTGGCTATCGTATCCCACAAAGGCGACAAATTATGCCAATAGAGTTTGACTCTTGTATTAATCGTGTGATGGTATGCTCTGAAGAGGTATTAAGTGGTATCAAAGAAGAGAATCTGCTATCTGCACAACTAAGCAATATTTATGAGTTAGCGACACGCTTACAACAGTTGAATCTATCCCAAAAGACGCTCTTGGATTTTTATCAATTGCGGGGCAATTTGAGCCAGCCAATTTCTCTGTTGCTATATCAAACCTCTAAACTTTCTGTGGAGGATGTTGAAGGAGTGACGGCTAAGGAACGCATCAACCAGATCATTCTGCTCTCGCAATATGCACATTGGTATGTGGATGTTCTCAAGTCCATCTGGGTACAATTCAGCCGTTCAGCCAAGAGTGAACCGACAGGCAGGTTGAGCCTAGAAGCCTACCTGAAGTGGTATACAGAACATCGTATTCTGCAGAAACGCTTTCAGCATATTATGATTCACGAGGGGTTGCCGGATATTGATGGCATTGACTTTCAAGTTCAACAACTTTTGAAAGGGATTTTCAGCATTGCCCTTGATCTTGACCCCTTAGCAAAATTGGACTTGACCGCCTATCAACAAGGGGCAGATATTTGGGTACACCTGAAGATTAAAGGGCAGGGTAGCTCGCTATCAAGCCTACTGCGTTCCAATAGTGGTCAAGACCGTTACTATCAACCTGCTGACCAAAACCCTGATGTAACTAATGCCACCCGCCCCTTGATTGCCCGTAAGGTACAAGAAGTCCGTTTGGCAGAATTGAGTTTGTATAGCGCAAGGAAGGCGGTTTATTCGCAACATGGGCAACTCATTGTCGAAGCGGATAAGGCAAACCTCAACCTCATCTTCTCGCTACCCGTCACCCATACTACAGCGATGGCTAGTTAGCGTGGTTGACCGCCTGTATGATGGTATTCAAATGTTGTAGTTGCTCCGATCCCAGTTGACTGATTTGGGTCAGGTAACTCAACTGTTTAGTGGATAAGAAATTCAAATCCGGAAACAATCCTTCCGTGTAGATACGGCTATAACCCAGTACCGTATTGAGGGGAGTTCGCACTTGATGAATACGAGTGGTAAGGGCATGCTCAAAGTTGGGGGTATTGTGTAACATTTCTAAAATATTGAGGTGTTCTTGTGCCCCATTGCGGATGACCTCTACTTCTCTGGCAAGCTCTTCTAACCCCTCAACATGGCTAGACGTGCCCAAGTCAGCTTGAATGTCCGCCGTCAAATCATGCGAAACATCAATGACTTCCTGCATCCTTGAAACCAATATCCCGTAATGCAATTTACCTTCCTCCTAGCCAAAAATTTACTTTTGCGATGTTCGTATAATTTACCACAGGCGAAAAGTAAATGACGCTTTTATACGATGAATTCATAAAACCTCAATGCAATATCAATTCAATCTTCATGCAATGTCCACTTTGGCGATATGGTAGAATGCTTTACCTTTCAAATGTAAAGTGGACATAGGCTTCATGAGAATTTTGTCTGTTGGTTTATGGATCGTGTTGAGTGTGTTTATACCGAGCGTTACTGCTTTTGCTCAAGCACAACCCACCCCCAAAACATTCCAAGTTGGGGAGGAAATTTGGGTAGAACTATTTTTTGAGCAATTGGTTCAAGGGCAGGCAGGGGTGATAGCACTTGATGGTGAGGGCATCTCACAAGTGACAGCAACCTTTCTAGGAAATCCTATATCGTTTTATCAGATAGACACGCCATCGGTCAAATCTTATGCTGTGGTTGGGGTTGGGATTGAGCAGGGGAGCGGATCATACACGATTGATTTTCTTGTGCAACGTATGAACCAACCTGCAGTGGAGTTTTCAATCCCTGTACAAATAGCGAAGGGGGACTTTCTGCAACAAAGCGTAACCCTAGTTGACCCCAAGATTGCTTCGCTCATTGACCGTACCCTAGAGGATAACGAATACGCGCTCCTAGATGAGCTAACCCAATCCACTACGCTGATACGCCACTGGGCGGGGAGTGGGTTTGGCGCACCCACTACCGCTGAATTATCCTCACCATTTGGGGCAGTCCGCTTCTTCAATGAGACGTATGAAACCCGACATACGGGTTGGGATTTTAACGGGGGGCTAGGGGATACGATGAACGCTAGTGCCAGCGGGCGCGTTGTCTTTGCTGGAAATATGGCAATCCGCGGAAACTACGTCCTGATAGATCATGGCTATGGCATTTATTCCGGGTATGCGCACCTATCGGTCATCAATGTGGTAGCGGGACAATTCATCCGTCGTGGGCAGGTGATAGGCTTAGCCGGCACCACCGGCAGGAGTAGCAGTCCACACCTTCATTTTGAGATGCGCCTCAATGAAAAATGGATTGATCCGATAGAGTTCATCAACATGTGGGTTCCATGAACGGAACCCAACTTACGATTGGGTTTGATCGTGATTGAATCAACCCATGCCATACCATGCTCGCCGTTTTCGCAGGGAAACTCCCCCATCATCAACGTTGCTACGTCGCGCTGTTCGCACTTGCCCCTGTGTATCAATCGAGATTTGCCCAGCTTTTTGTAAACGGGCAAATTCTTCTGGCGTGATGATAGGGGCGGGTTCGCCACCAAGCCGCTCTAAACGGCGGTTCATGTCGTCGGGGTGGTTGCTATCGGTAGGTGTTGTGTTCAGTGGTTCATCAACCATGTGATTGTCCTTCTCATTACTCATCTTCTAAATCGTGGTGCAAATTGGATATTTCCAAAAGATCATCCATAGATAGGATGGGGTATTCTTCGCTGTGGTCTCGTAAGTTCAAGCGTGAAACTTCCATGCCACACACCAAACAGGATGGATCGCGTTCAATTTGTACCCACATTGCTGAATAGGGGGGGGTAAGCATCCCTTCCATAATCTCTAAGAAGCGATTGGCAAGGATCACCGTATTGGCTGGCATGTGAATATGTTGGGAGGTATCGCGCAACAGATAGTTGATCGTTAGGTCGGCTTGGGTAGTTGCCACGCGCACGACATGAAGCCACAAGCCCGGCTCGGCTTCCAAGCTACCGCTGTCGCCAATCATGCCGTAATCTAAAGCCTGTTGCTCATTCACGCTGATTTGAATGCCTTCGCGTAGGTTGCTCGCCCAACACGCATAGCACGGTGAGTCTTGATCGGGATGAATGATCGCCACATCTCCACCCTCCCCACGCTCATAGACACCAGCGTAAATCGCGGTGAGATGTTTTTGTCGGGCAAGGTCATTGATTTGGAACTTGACGCGCTCGCTATCCACCCCCACCACCAACACATCTAGGTCATCTAAAAGGGTAGGTTGCGTTTCAATCCGCCCATGATATACGTTCACCTGCGCATGTGGGTTACGCTGTAGGATTAAGTCACGCACTGCTAACACTTTTGGTTGTCCTAGATAGGGCAATCCTGCAACGTGACGTACAACGTTGGTTGCTTCCACGACATCATCATCTACCAAGACGAAATGCCCAACCCCACTCATCGCTAGGCTTTCCGCCACAAATCCCCCGCCTGATCCCAGCCCGACAATGCCCACTCTGGACGCTGCCAGACGAGTGAGATTTTCCGTTCCGATTAGTCGTTCAACGCGATCCCAACTCATGGGGTATGGGTCTCCTTACTTTGTGGGGGGAGGGTAAGTTGTTTTACAAGGTGTGCTAATGGCTGGCTTGCCTCCCATGTGTAGCTTTGTGAAACCTTCGTTGCATGTTTCCAAATCCGCCCTAGAAAGTCGTATAAATCTTCATCGGGATTCATCTTCTCAAAGGGAAGTTGATACACTTGGGGCGCGTGCTTCGGGTAATCATGCCCCGTCACCAACAGCCACAAATGAGCAGAGCCAACTTGACCAATCAAGAAGCACACTTCTAAGGGCAAGCTACCATCCACATCCCAAAGCAATATCTGCGCAAATGCCCCAATTCGTTCAAGCTGATGAAGCTCATCGGTCGCGCGTTGTGTATCCAGCAGATGCCATGGATACGGGGCGAGATGCGGCAAGTCAGCCTCAACGCTGGGGATGATGGGCACAAACGAACGGGTTTCTTGGGAGATATACCAAAAGTCAATGCGAGTGTACGTTCCATCTTTGGCTTCAAATCCCAAAGCGTTCGCATCAAGTGAACTACTACCCCGTGCAGGGGAAGGATAAACGGTGACGATGGGGGCAATCAAGAAACCAATCTCATTTGCCTCATCCGCAATCCAACTCATTGCCGTTTGTCGATCGGCATAGCTAGGGTGAACCATGTCATACGGTTGTTTGTGCCAATCCCCTAGATGATAGAGTGGGTAGTTCCATTGTAGGTTGCTATGGCGCAATACGTTCCAGTTTTCCCGAAGCCAATTCAGGATTTCATCTTGCCACTCCCCACCCTGTTGGAAGGTTGTCACCTCGCGCACCACATCATCACCGGGCGCGATCGTCTCGACGATGTAGAGTGTAGGGGTTTCGTCATGCTGGGCAATGAAACCGATCATGGCTTCTCCCGTTTCATCTTCTGCATACTGTGCAGAAACACTGACCATTTTGTCTAGCACGTGCTGGGCAATCACTAACTTGGGAAGTGGGTTGCCGTGTTTCATGAGGTTAGTGCCTCCTTAAAATCCGATTAGACATACGCTTAGGTGATCCGTTCTTCTTCGCCTGGCCACTCATGGGTGATACGCCATGTGTAGTAAGCATACAACCATTGAATCGCCCAACTGGTGACGGTGACAGCTGTCCCTTTGCTAGGATTCCACCCATAATCTGTGCCATCTTTGGGATTGAACAGGCACAGTTGCCCATCTTTGTATTGGTGGATGGGGCTTTCAATCGTGGGATGGAGAACATAGGCTTCTGCAGGGGCATAGGGATAGTCCTGTGGGTAAACAACTTTTAAGGTGTGTTGAGGGTGTGCAATAGTGGTCATGTTTAAGATAACCACGCCCTGCCAGTAAAGTAGCTGGTTGTTTGTTGGCACATTCAAGCGGAAAGTTTTGCCAAACGAGGCTTTCATCGCCTCAACTTCTAAGCGCAAGCGTGGCGAAACTTCTTGATGTGTACCCCACCATACGGACATGATAAGCCTCCTTGTTTAGTTTGGTAATTAGGTGGCTGTATTGTACCCCGTCTTGTTGGGTTTAAGCCAAATGAATCACACTTTACACTTTTACGTAAAACGTAGCTTAATGTTGCGAATCCTGCATGAATCTTGTGATACCATGACGGCGTGAAACTTTTCATAAAGACATGCGTAAAACATGTCATGAACAACTCTGGAGCAAATAGAATGATGAAACAACGTAACAGAATATCGCTGGCGATTTTGTTGGGGCTAATGTTGCTCAGTATGGCTAAACTCGGCTTTGCGCAACGGGTGCCAGGCTCAGATTGTTGGGCAGAAGAAACCATCACGGAAGTGGTGGGCGCGAATCCTTTCACCGGGAAAGACATCACCACCTCCTATAAGAAATGGGTTTATCAAAGCAAGTGCGCTGTCATTCGTGATGAGCGCATGAACTGGAAGGATAGCCATGCTACCGCCGCCGTATATTGCAACAGCGCAGGGGTGGATGTGTATAGCTTAGATTGGAGTGGCAATGGTACATTTGTTTTCCGTGCAACCCTTGCCGAGATTAATAAAGTGCCTGCTACGCCAGCCAGCAACACCTTGATCGATGGTGCAGGTGGATTCGCGCTATATCGCTTGACAAGCGGTGAATTACAAGTCAACACCCCCCCTAATTGGGAAGGGAAGATTTACGAATTTATCTGGACAGGTTGTCAATAATTCCCCATATTGCACAGTAATGAGTGACTCTCTCGCTTTTTATTGTGCAATATACCCAAATAGAAAACGTTTAATCTCATGAATAGCGCATAAAAAATTTGTTAATTCCCCACACTTGTGATTGACTTATACTTTGGTTGGGCATAACATGAAGTTGTGTTGGGTACATCAACCCTCACAGCATTCGTTGGCAGGCTAGGTAAAGGATAACTCACCATGGATCTTCTGCATTACGAAATGTTCAAAATCAAAGAAGCTGAATACGTTCGCGTTGCCAAACAAGAACGCGCCGCTAAGTTGCTCAACCAGTTGGAACAGGCTCATGGGAAGCGAACCCAAGAGCAAGAAGAGACCAACGAGACCATGCGCATTCAATACGTACAGGCTTCCACCCGTCGCTAAACTTCCCGTTCCAAAAATCCTTCTTTGAACTATAAAACCAACGGCGTACTAATTTAGTACGCCGTTTTGCATGTGTGCAACTGTTACGGGGTGGTGGTAGAGCGGACTTCTTCAGCCGCTCCGGTAATCGGAACGCCCTGTTGGGGTGCTAGGGTGGGAACGTTATTTTGTGGCAACAACTGATTGCCTAACCCCAACGTAGCAGGATCAGGGGTGGCATTTGATACAGGGGTGGCAATTGCCAGATTCGTTGTGGCAGTGGTGGAGGGGGTAGTAGCAGCGGTTTCATCGGTGCTGGTGGCACAGCGGAAACCTAACCATGATTGCTTATCGTTGGGCACTAGCGATTGACGATGTACTGCACGCGCAAAGAAGGGCATGGCATCCCATGATCCACCGCGTACCACTTTTTCTGTGCCCGCAATCGGACCTTGTGGGTCTAACCCAGCGGCAATTGGTTGAGCGTAATAGGTGGCATCATACCAATCATTCACCCACTCCGCGACATTCCCTGCCAAGTCTAAAACGCCATAAGGACTTGCGCCCGCAGGATAAGACCCAACCGGCATCGTACCGCGATCCGTCTCTAGTTCTGGAACGGGGCGGTTGGTCTTCGCCAAGTTGGTATCAAAGGGTGGGTTGCCCCATGGATAAACGCGCCCATCCGTTCCGCGTGCCGCAAATTCCCATTCCGCTTCAGTGGGCAAGCGTCTGCCTAGTGCTTGACAGTAAGCAGATGCCCCATACCATGTTACATTCACGACAGGGCGATCATTGATGATGTCTAATACAGCATAGGTTTGTCCATCGAAACTGACATTACTGGTGTCTGCATCATTACGGGTGGCTAAACACGGTTGCCCGCTACAGCCGTTGATGTGGCTACGCGCCCCCAGATGATTCAAGAATGCCATGTACTGCTGATAGCTCACTTCGGTTTGTTCGATATAGAAGGGGCTAATTTGTACCACGCGCGGGGGCGAAGAATCCTCTGCCATAGCAAGCGTGCATGCCCCACCGAAAACCTGTGTACACTCGCGCACTGCTTCTGCCGCTTCTTGTACGGTAGTGCCCATCTCAAACGATCCGCCAGCAACTTGAACCAATTCCGTCTTCAACAAATCTAACACCGCCGGCACGCCAGAGGTGGGGGCAGAAGGCGCAACAGGGGCACTCACGGTAAGGGTGGGAACAATCAACAAGGAAGGATCAAGCGTTGCTTGTAGATCGCCAGTTGGTGGATTGTTCAAACTTAATTCAACAACGGGGGTAGCAGTGGGTAACACTGGCACCTCAACCACTACCTCAACTGTTGGTGAGGGGGTAAAGGTGAAGGTGGGAATAGGAGTTGCGGTGGCAGGTAAGGGCGTTGCCGTGATGATCCGCAATTCAGGTGGGTTTGTCGGTCCGATGGCAATTCCCGGAACCGTCACCACTTGGAAGGCAACCAACCCTAACCCAAAGGTGAAAACACACCCCGCCAGCAATAAGCCAAACATCAACCCAAAGACGAACCACTGCCAGCCGGCGTTTTGTCGTCGTCGCCCTAAAGTGCCAAAATCTTTTGTCATGTCAAAAATCACTCCTTAACCCAATGGCTTCATTCAAAATATCTACCATGTTACGAGAAAACCGCGTTATAATAAACCGCTGTCTTGCTGACGCTCATATTCCACCCACAAAATTGAAACCAATCTATCCGAAAAATCTGAAATTACGTTATGATAAAAAGGCACACAGGTAAGGGTTTTTTGGGTGATTATCACAACTTCCACCACACGTAAGAGCAAAGATGGTTTGCGTCCCATCAACCTTTCAACAGATTTGGGGCAATTGGCAGACCTGATTGAGCATGCTTTTCGACAGACTATGGATGCTAGTGGAAAAGCTGCCATCCAAGAAATGCGTCACCTCAGCAAGATTGGGGGGGGATTGCGGTTGTTTGGTGGATTAAACAACCTTGCTCAAGGAATTAGCCTGGGTTTTGTCTGGGTGGAAAATCATCAGATTGTGGGAAATGTTTCCATTTACCCCGCGCCAGACTTGCCGTCGGATATGGGCAGGACGTACATCATCGCCAATGTGGCGGTGTATCCGGATTGTCGTGGCAAAGGGATCGCCAGCCGTTTGATGGAGGCAAGCCTGCAACATATCCATGAGCGCGGGGGGCGACGCATCCTATTACAGGTGGACATGGATAACAACGTTGCCCACCATCTTTACCATAAGATGGGTTTCCGTGATGAGCGTGCTTGGATACAGTGGCGCAGGCGTGGCATGGTTGCCCCAGTGTTAGACTATCCCAGCCATCAACACGCATTCTATCTGCGTCGCTACCGCAACAAAGACTGGAAGCAAGTTTATCAGCTTGCTCAACAGGTACGCTCTCAACGGCAAGGCGGGATAGATTGGTTGCGCCCGTGCCACCCACAAACTTTTCTTACGCCGTTGACTAAACAAGTTACTAATTTCCTCAATATGATTCAAGTTGAACGCTTGGTGTTGGAAGACTTGTCTTCTCAAACTTTATCGGGTTGGCTACAGTTTGAATCCCAATTGGCTTTATCTACCCATCAAGTAACCTTGATGACGACCCCACAGCCACAGGTTGCCTCGCTGTTGTTGGGGAATATCGTTCGCCGACACACGCTTCAAACCTTACAACTCAATCACCCATACGATGATGCGATAACATCGGCTGAATTGGAATCTCTCCACTTTAAGCCTACTCGTCACCTCATCAATATGGTTTGCACCCTATAAACTGGAGAGAACATGAGCAAGATTTTATTAGTCGATGATGATGAGAATATTGTTGAACTTGCCAAGATGTATCTGCTACAAGAGCAACATCAAGTGTTGGTATCTCAAGATGGATTGAGTGCTTTGAACCTCATCTTTCAAGAGAAGCCAGACTTGGTGGTATTGGATTTGATGTTGCCTGCGATGGACGGGCGCGAGGTGTGTAAGCAGGTGCGTATGAAGTCGGATGTGCCCATTATCATGCTGACTGCCTTGAGTGACGATATTGATAAAATCGTTGGGCTAGAACTGGGGGCAGACGATTACCTCACCAAGCCGTTCAACCCACGTGAGTTAACCGCACGAGTGCGAGCGATTTTACGAAGAGTTGACAAATCCATGACAGTCTCTAAACAACGTTCCAGTGAAATAGTCATAGGGAATTTGAAGATTGATGCCGAGCGTCGGACGGTGCAGGTCAATCAACAGATGATTGACTTGCGGATGAAAGAATTCGATTTGTTGCTGATGCTGGTTCAAAACCCGCGCATCGTCTTTAGCCGAGAGAAATTGCTTCAACTGGTGTGGGGCTATGACTTCGCTGGGGAAACTCGCACCGTTGATATGCACGTTGCCCATTTACGAAACAAACTAGAACGTATGACCCCCAGCATTGAAACCGTTTGGGGGGTTGGTTACAAACTGGAGTATTAAACTGTGAAACTCAGAGATCAACTTTTATTGTCGTATTTCATGGTTATGTTGGTTTCTTTGGGTGTCACTGCCGTGGCGATCATCACGCTGTTGAGTACGCGCCCCGCCCCAATTGAGCCAACTTTGCGTGAGATTACCCAATTCATCACCAATTCAGGCATTCGTAACATCTTACAAAAGCAAGGTGTTGCCACCGAAGCGGATTATCAAACCGCGCTAGACTATGCAGAAAATGCAGAGATACGCTTCATTGTGGTACGCAATGACCAAATCTTGCGCGATAGCATGAATGAGTTTTCTCGTGGGGATAGCCTCCCTACGCTTCAAATCATTGATGAATCCGCCCCGCGCAATTTGCGCCCACGCCCTTCTGCGCCACCGCCACAAGCAAGTTATGCAACCGGCTCATTTGAGGATGGTGAAGGGCAAGACTGGCTCTTTGTTGGCTTCCATCGTTTGGCAGAACCCAACGATCCAAACGACCGCATTGCTCCGCAAAATCTGTTGTTGGCTTTTGCTAAACCGCGCCCACAAAATAGTTTCTTGGATACGCTGGGGGAGCTGGGGGATACGTTACTCATTGTCGTGATACAAGCTATTTTAGCTGGGGCGATGATTGCCACTCTGTTGGCGTGGTTGATTGCCCGTAATATCGCCAACCCACTCCAGAAATTGGCAACCGCGGCGAAAGCAGTTTCCGAAGGGGACTTCACCCAACGAGTTCCACCCACCGGACCACAAGAGATTCGCCGTGTAGCAAACTCTTTCAACAGTATGAGTGAGCGAGTGGAGGATACACAACAAGCACAACGCGATTTATTGGCGAATGTTTCGCATGATTTGAAAACCCCCTTGACCTCAATACAAGGTTTTTCGCAGGCGATCTTAGATGGGACTGCTACAGATGTTCACAAGGCAGCGACGATCATCTATGATGAAGCGGGGCGGTTGGCGCGGATGGTCAACCAACTGACCGAACTGGCACGCTTACGTGCGGGACGCTTGGATATGCAACGGGTGTCTTTGGATATTTCTGCTATGGTGGATGCTATGGTTCAGGGAATTGAAGTGGTTGCTCAAAAGAAACAGATTCAACTGCATACTGAGTATCAAACCCGTCACAAGATCATGGGTGATGGAGATCGCCTTGCTCAGGTCATCAACAACTTGTTGAGTAACGCCGTTAAATATACCCCATCAGGTGGGCAGGTGTGGGTTTCGTTGCAAGATGTGAACGCGCAAAACATTTCTTTAACGGTGCGTGATAACGGAATCGGGATTCCGCAAGAAGATTTAACGCGCATCTTTGACCGCTTCTATCAGGTGGATAAATCTCGCGGACCCAAACGGGGAACAGGCTTAGGCTTGGCAATTGCCCAAGAGATTGTCTTGGCACATGGCGGAGAAATTCAGGCACACAGCGAGGGCAGGGGCAAAGGCACTATTTTTCGTGTTGTTCTTCCCATACAGTAGGGTGTAGCCTTACCGTATCATCCTGTAAAACAAGCCAACTAAGGAATGCCTATGTCAGTTAATTTACAATCACGGTTCATCTCATTAGGGGTTATCGCCCTCGTGTTGATCGGGCTTCATACTTATCTCATCACACGATATGACATCCAACCGATGGAATATGCCCCATTCTGGAGCGATGAATTTATGTACTATCATCAAGCTGGCACAGTGGTGACTGCTGGCTTGAATGGTGGTTACTACAATATCAATGAGCAACCCGCTCCTTGGCTTCGCTTTTATGCTTGGGGGGCAATGCTCCCGCTCACCTATGGGGCAATCGGCAAGTTGATTGGCTATGAGATGTGGTCAATCCCCTTCATCAACTATTCGCTTTTCCTCGCTTCGTTGGTTGCTTATATTTGGTTCACACGCTTAAAACCGCGTGATGCCTTTGTTTTAGCTGGCATGATGGTGGTCTTTTTTGTACAACGCTTATTTGCCTACACCAGCTATGTGGAGTTGTTGCAACATGCCATTGCCACATTGCTGGCTTTAGGGTTCTATCAAATCCTGCAACGCGAAGGGAATATCCCGTGGAGTTGGCGCATAGCGATGATTTTAGCGGTGGGCTTGGCAACCCTCTATCGGATGACATGGGCAGTTCTATTCATCCCGTTATTCTTGGTGATGTTCCGTCCTACTAAATGGGGATGGTATCTTCCTATTCTGGTGGGGGCGGGCGCGGTGGCGTTGGTGTTCATTGCGTTGGTGGAACAACTCTCTTCCCCTGATCCCAACAAAATTCATACCCTTGTGATTAACTTCGGCATCTCGTTCCAACTAGGTTTACAAACCATCTGGGATATGGTCAAGATCAACCTTGTGGAGATTTTCCACGCTGAAGATGTGGTAGGCATGTTAAAAGTTTCTACGCATATTCAAGTGTTGCTGTTGATGGTGTGGAGTGGGTTTCATGCGGTGTGGATTCCGCTTCGGCGTGGGGTCAAAACGGGCGAATGGAAGCTAGATCAAGAAGGGGTGGTACATTTCCTCAACATCAGTCTGCCATTCATCATCATGTTTCTGATCTACGATCTGTTTGGCGAACGCTCCTATCGTAACCTCTCTGTACCCTTGTGGCTATCCTTGCTGTTGTTTGTCAGTTATCGCCGTTGGATTCCGCTGGCAGTGATAGCGGTCGCTAATTTGGTGGTCATCAATGCGGCAGGTGGTTATTTTTCCAATATCACCGGGCTACATTATCAAGCTGGGATTGTTGAGCAGGCACAACAGGTACGCCTAGAGATGGAAGCGTACATGCCCTATATGCCTGATGAAACCGATCCATGGTGTAACACGGTCGCCTTCCCTACATCCTTCTTTGACCACCACAACATCACCTTGTATTCTATTCCCTTCGGGCACGGGTTAACCACTTTGTGGGGGCTAACCCCTACGCTCAAGTCGCGTTATGTTTTGGTGGATGAAGTCGCTAAGGAGTTTTATCAGGCAGAGGAAAACTGGATTAAGCTACGTGATGTGGAAGGTGGCGAACTCTACTTGAACCCTGCTACCTTGTGTGCCTTCACGCCTGATGTTGCTAATCTGGCACAACCTCCCCAATCACAATGAGGCTATACTGTCCATGTGTGCGCCCTCTAAAACTCTCGACAAAAAGCAATTGTGCGCCCACGTCTTCGAGATGAAGCGCAATCCCGCCATCACTGGTGCCACCCTGAAGGGTGGTGCCATCCTCAACAATCGACAAGTTAAAACCGTCTATCGTGGGAATAGCTTCACAATCCCCTGTGCCCGCATCATCACACGTGAATAGGACGTTCCCAGACAAGTCCATCTCTTGTAAGAAAGTATCTAAGCGAGTGGTTGGATTGGCGACGGCATACGCATAAACGCGGTCATTCTCATTGAGCAACGCACCCGCCCCAATTTCGATCAAGTCACGGTCTTGTGCTTCGCCAAGTTGCAAGCCATCTATGACCACCACAAACCGTCCCGTTAAGGTCTCCTGCATTCCTACATTAATCTGTACCACCCCCACCACAGCACTATTCTCATAGATCATGCGAACGCTCTCTCCTTCAATTTGCGTGGTATAGCCATCAGGAAGCATGAGGGTGTCACCATACCCAAATCCCGCCCCACCATACTCAGCAGAATCGGTACAAAAGCGATCAATGAACGGCTCAACACGGGGTTTGACAATCGTCCGTAACACGGGGACAAAGCCATCTAGTCCATAAACGGATAAGCGGAAGTTATTGGTTTGGGGGTAATCATCTTCTATACGTAGGGTGAGTGCATTCTTGATGTCCATACCATCACACGCAATCACCACCTCGCGGAAGGGATCAACCTCTATAGGGGTGGCATCGCTCAGGATGCTGACTTCTAAAGTGTAGTCCCCAGTGGTGATGCCTTGTTCATTTTCCACGCGAGTAGGAACAATCGTATAACTTCCAGCTGAGGGTGCTTCAAAGCGCAACTGCGCCACCCCATTGATCTCGCTCGGTTCGCTTCGTGCGACCAATTCGCGCACAGGGTTCAGCACACCTACTAACGGGCGCAAACCGTTGCTGGCGGTCATGGTAATCAGAATGACTTGATTAGACGAAAGGTCAATCGTCCACCAATCATATAGGGCAACATCGGTGATTGAATCTTGTACGGGAACACCAACAGGCACAGGGGAGTAGGTAACTTGAGGGGGAAGGGCAGGGATGTCTTGGGCATAGATAACATTGGGCAAGCCAACTAGCACCAGCGCAATGAGCATGATAACAACGTATTTCATCTTGGGGTTCTTCTCTCCATCACTTACTTGGCAAGATCAACCCCCATTGTACATCGAAACAAAACAGGGTGAACGTTGTCCACCCTGTTTATATTCATCAAGGAATAAGCTAGGCTTACTTGACTTCGACAACTGCGCTTTCGGCTTCGAGTTTCGCCTTAGCATCAGCAGCTGCATCCTTGCCAACGCCTTCCAAAACCTTTTGGGGTGCGCCTTCAACAAGGTCTTTCGCTTCTTTCAAGCCGAGATTGGTCAAAGCGCGAACAACCTTGATAACGTTGATCTTCTTGGGACCTGCGTCCTTGAGGATTACGTCAAATTCGGTTTGTTCTTCTACAGGTTCTGCTGGAGCTGCTGGAGCACCTGCGCCTGCTGCACCTGCCATCATGCCGGGCATCATCATCATGCCGCCACCAACAGCTGCTTCTACGCCGAGAGTTTCTTCCAACTTCTTCTTGAGTTCAGATGCTTCGAGAAGGGTTAGACTAGCAATTTCTTGAACGAGCTTATCAATATCCGCCATGGTTGGCTACCTCCTGATTGGATTGATTGGTTTGTTGTATAGTATGCTTTGCCTTATGCGGCATCGCCCTGTTCCAATTTTTGCACGTATGCTTGTAGAACATTGACGATTTGTGAATCTGCTGCTTGAAGAACGTTCGGAACGCCGACGAGTCCAGCGTGTAGAACACCAAGCAGCCCGGATGCTGGTTGAGTAAGGAGACCAAGAATTTGCGCCTGAACTTCTGGTAGGGTTGGGAGCTTGGTAACGGCTTCAAGGTCTTCTGCCTTAAAGACCGATGATCCCATGATCCCACCTTTGACAACGAATTTTTCTTCGATGCCTTTTTGGGAGTCCATAACAGCTTTTGCCGTACCGGGTAAGTTCCCCATAGAGAACACAATCCCAGAGGGTTTCTTGAAAAAATCTGCCGCTTCGGGCCAACCCTGTTCACGCAATGCTAAACGGAACAAGTTGTTTTTAACAACCATGTATACCGCCCCTGCATCACGCATTTGCTTACGGAGTTGTTCCGTCTCGGCGACAGTCATCGCTACATACTCAGCCACAATGAGACCATCAGACCTAGACAGAATCTCTGTATATTTAGCAACAAGTTCTTCCTTGCGACCGCGAGAGATTGCCAAGTTCTGCCTCCTTGTGTTATCAAAACGAACAAAAAACGCGCCTTCCATATCAAACAGAAGCCGCGCGAAAGGTCACTTCACGAAGTGTTCAAGGGGGTTGAATCGAACTTCAACAACCTCGGCAGGGCGTTTAAGCACAAGGTGCGCCTGCTGTCTGCGGTCTGCTTGATAGACAAGCCTTGTAAATTTTAGTTGCTAAACCGTTTGTGTCAAGGATGGGTTTCAATCATTCGGCAAGACTCATCAAACGCAAGAAGCGGTTGTCGGTTTGTGGTGTCTGCAAGATGCGCTCTCGGTTGGTGGAAAGGCTGGTTCGGTCTCCTGTCCAGTCGAGGGCATATCCTTCCGATTGATGGATGCTATCCACCACCTCAAACTGATCTCCCATGCGCCGTAGAATCACAACGTTTTCTATGGGAACGGTTTTGCCCGGCACACTCAACAGATCATCACTCACGATAGGATCAAACCCATTGGTGCTACGGGTGGTTAAAGGTGCACCACTGACTAACTCGTTCTGATACATCAGTTTAGTGTGATAGTGTGCCACTTGATGCTCAATCACGCTGGCGTTGTTTTCCGTGAAGAGGGGGTAATCCAAATAGAGGATGACCGTATCGTCTGGTAGATCGGGCACTTGCTCTAATAAACTGCGATGCAGGTTATCACGTAGGATATTGGCATCCTGCCATTCATGGCGCAAGGTTAAAACATACGCCGACATCATCCCCGCCCAAATTGCCACCGCTACCGTCATGAAACGCGGATTGATGCGATTCAATAGCCAACTGATCCACACCGCAAAGCCAAAAGCAGACATCGTATAAACCTTCCCATCCACTGTCACCCCGCTCACATCAGTTTTAATGCGATAGACGGCAAACGGCAACAAGCCCAGCACAATCGCTAAGGTGGCAATCACCATCAGATAGGCAGATTCTTTGAAAGGGTTGGTTTGATGACCGTATTGCTGAACGAAATACCATCCCATGCCAGCGCACCATACCACCATGACCACCCCCACTACCCATGCCAACGGGTCGGGATGGATGCCAAACCACCGAAACGGCTCACTGAAGTAAGGTGGGAAAATCGTCAGGTAACGGATGAAGTCTGTAAGGGGTTGGTTGCCTTCTTGTGAAACATGTACGCTGATGTGATAAATATCGCGGATGAAAAAATAAATGACCACTGCTACCACATGGGCGATTACCAACTCGGCGATCATCCACGCGGTTTGCCGTCTACTGGCGTTGGGGTGGCATCGTTGATAGATTGGGTAGATCATCAATAGCGTGATGAGGGGCATCAGGAAAGCAGACTCATAACTTAATAGCGACAGCGCGAAGGCGATAATCGGCAACAATGGGAGTGACCATGCCTGTGGGCGCGTTGCCCAATGTTGAAACAACAACACGCTCACCCAGTAAAATAGCACTGCCAAACGGCTATTGTCTAAGATCAAGAAGTAACTCAAGGGGGGGAGCATGGGCAAGAAGAAACTAATGAGCGTCACCCCATACACCAAGGGGAGGCGTTTGGGAAAGGCAATTTGTACCGCTAAACCCATCAAGATGCTACTGAGGGCGTGGATACTAAACGACATGAAGAAGGTCGCTTGGTCATCAAAGCGGGCAAGTTTGAGCGCGATTGCCCAGTAGATTGCCGCCATTGGGCGACGTAAATTCTCTGCTCCAACCTCAATGGCACGCGGGATACCCCACCAAAACGGGGCACTAACAACCGCCCAATCATCTCCCCAATAGCCTTTGTTGCCAAGCAATCCACTAGCTACCAGAATGAAGAGGAACAAAATCCCTGCAATCCATAACAAGGGCATCTCTTGTAAACGCCGTATCATGCCGACTCCTTTGGAGCGTGTAAGCGTTGCTCAAGGCGCAGTAAAGCCTCTTGTAGTTGTTGTTGACGCAGGCTATTGGTGAGGTCGCCTCGTGTGCGTTCCAACACCCCACGCACAATATCGGTTTGTCGGCGGAGTCCGTTGGTGATGGCATCCGGAAAATCCACCGCAACCAGTTCATCATAGATGGCATCCATCCACCCTAAAAGGCGTTCTGCCTCTGGGCTATGCTGAACTTCTTTGCGCATGATGTCCAGAATGAAACGGCGCAGTTCAGTTGCTGCCTCTGCCAGTCCATTCAGATAGGTTGCGCTGGGGACGTGCAAGTCTTGAGGGGTGGGGAGGGGTTGGTTACGAATGATGGCGTAAGTGGTGTATGCCTCCACCATTTCTTTGAGCGCGTCTTGAGTGTATCCAGCATGATATAAATCAGGATAGGGGGCAAGGTTACTTTGTAGGTTGGTTGCTATCGTTTGAATCTGATCTAACTTATCGGTTGCCACATCCCATTCTTGGCGGTGGATCGCCCGAATACATTCCGCACATTGACGGATGAGTTCACGTGAGCGAGCAATTGCCATATCCCGTGTATCGCTACGCTGGTTCATGTCTGCGCGGATGGTTTCAATAATCTGCTTGAACAATTGATCGTGCATGGGCTATTCCCCTTCATCAGGTTGAATACTCTTAAATAACTGATCGGCAAGCGTAGTGGGTGCTTCTACTTCAATCTTGCCATGTTGTAGCTCATATTGCTCAACGTGACGTTGCAGGGTTTGCATCAAAACTTTGGCATGGGCGGGCGACATGACCACTCGCGCTTGCACTTTGGCATTCGGCTCAATCGGTAGAATTTGAGCGAAGTCCAAAATCATTTCATATTTTGTTGCCGTAATGAGGGCGACATTAGAATACAGCGCGATCAGATTGGGCGGTATATGGAACTTCAGTTGCCTTCTTTGGGGTTCTTGGCTAGACATAAATTGCCTCGTTTGATTAGTCATTCACTCGCAAAGTATACCACTGTCTACTACAATGGAGGCAACCACAACGCCTAGCGATCAATTGTTGTATAGGATGACCGAGCCATGAAACGCTTTGCTAATTTGTTGCTGATGATCTTTTCCCTGCTCATCACATTGGGGATGGTGGAAGTGGGGTTACGCTTGATGAAGTATCCATCAGTGTTTAAGCGTGGGCAAACCTTCCCTGTTGAAGTGGATCGGGCATGGCACATCACCTGTGATGACATACTTGGCTGTGCGTTTGATGCCAGCCATGCGCGTAGCTTGGGAGGGCGTTTTGCCCAGATCAACCCGCAAGGCTTTTACGATACCGACGCATTCAGCGAGGACGCGCTTCCTAGTGCGGAGACGTTCAAGGTATTGTTGCTGGGGGATTCGTTCACCTTTGGTGCAGCAGCAGAGATGGGGCAATCGTTTGCCGAACGCCTAGAAGCTGACCTTGCCCAACAGACAACCCTCACCGTATGGAATAGCGGCATCCCCGGCACCGGCACCAATAACGCGCTCATCCAAGCACAACGTTTCATCCCGATTATGCAACCCGATGTCGTGATCTTAGGAATCTACTCTAACGATTACGCCGATAACTTGCTTCCAGTTGAGGCGTATTATGCGGATTGGTTGGGTAAGTATGCGGTTGCTCCTGATTTAGAGATTATTGAACTGACTCCTGAAGCCGCCTTCTATCGAAACTATGGCGTATTTCCCCCTGCCAATCGTGCGCAGTTCATGATGGGGCGAACGCGCGTCGGATCATTGGTGATGCGCACGGTAGACGGTTTTCAAGAGGGTGGGCTTTCGCAAATTGCCATGATAGACGCATGGCAATTTCCAGAGGATTGGTGGCAAAGCACCTATTTTGAAGCTGGCATCCAACAGACCCAAGCCTATGTTGAGCAAATCCACACGCTCACACAAGCGCAGGGTATCCCACTGGTGATTCTGGCAATTCCCTATGTGGATGATGTCAAGGAGGCGTATGACCCAAACCATCCGTATGCGCAGGCATATCATGCCACGGTGGCAATAGCGCAAGAGGTGGGTGCCACCCTTGCTGATCCGCGCCCACTCTTGACTGAGAGCGATTACGTCCCGCTCCCCAATGGTCATTGGAACAATGAAGGACATGCCAAAGTGGCGGAATTATTGCACGCATGCTTGCGTCCGCTTTTGGATGGAAACCCGTTGCCAAGCGTGTGTCCTAATCAATAACGTTCCAGTGCCCATGCTGATAGTGTGTAAAACGCCGCCAACCCGCTGAAAGGCTGAAATGCCTTGAAAGTATCTTGAACCGTCTCAACGGTGCAACGTTCAGTGATGCCATAGAAATAGTGGGCAACGGCATCGCGCAATGCCACGTCGTTGTATCCCCCAATCTCGTGCCGTCCGTATCCGCGCAAAAGCACCCACGCCGCCGTCCAATGTCCCACACCCTTTAAGCCTATTAAACGTTCATAGAGTATGGGGGTGGGTTCATCATGCCATGCTTCAAGATCAAGCTCGCCATTGGTGATTTGTTGGGCAAGCGTGACAATCAACTGTGTGCGGCGGTGGGTGATCTTTAAGACGGACTGCAATTGATTGACATCCGCTTGAGCGATTTGCCCAGCATGGGGGAATACTCCAAACAAACGCCCATCATATTCCAGTGTGTGCCCACCCCATTGAACAAGGGCGTGCTGTGCTTTTAGGGCGACGTATAGGGAGATTTGTTGCTCGATGATAACCATACATAGGGCTTCAAAGATGCTTTCATTCTGTAGGTGGTGGACACCATACAGGGACTCAATGATGCGGTACATTGGTTGAGTGGGTTGAGCAAGGGCATAGAATGGGGATAGGTCATGCTTGACGCATAACATGCGTTCCAACTTAGCCGAGAGCGTTGAGGGTAGGTGACAATCAGTGGATACGTAAAGATTGACCTCTAGCGTTTGATCGTGTTGCTCCACTTGCATGAGGGCAGGCAAAACAGGGGTTAACCAAACTGTGCGCCAATGCGTTTCTTGATGCCAATGATCCACCACACCATGATAGCGGGCGACTAACTTTGCAGAGGTAGCTAAATTATACGGGTTAGGAATAGCGTAACACAATCTAGCTAGGTGTCGGATGGTGATTTCACCTCTTTGGTTGGGTTGCCCACTAAATCCAAGAGTAGGCTTTGCCGTTGAAAACGCTGTTGTGCCAACTCCCGTAGATCCGTCACCACATCAGATTCATCGGTGATTTCCGCGCCAATGAGCGATTCGATCATATCCTCCATCGTGATGATGCCTGCTGTCCCACCGTACTCATCAATCACGAGCGCGATGTGTAATTTACGGCGAATGAATTCAGATAGCAATTTACTCACGGCGATTGTCTCTGGGAAGGATTGAATATCGCGTTTTAGTTCCACTAATCTTTTTTGCCGATTGTTGCGTGCGGCTTCAATCAGTAAGTCAGTCCGCAAAACGAAGCCAACCACATCATCCGTGTTCTCACCATAAATCGGAATCCGTGCATACGGTATCTCGCGGTGCGTCTCTAAAACTTGATGGATGGTGGTATCTTGTTGAGAGGCAAACATCACCGTGCGTGGGGTCATGATGTTGCTGATTTGCACTTGTTCTAGGTGAAGCAAGTTCTTGAGGATGGTATGCTCTTCCTCTGGCAAAGACCCTCCACTGGTGCTTAACTGCGCCATTGTGGCTAATTCACTTTTGGTGATGATGTGGCGGGATTCTTCGGTGGGGGCAAGCAACTGGGTGAGTTTCTGAAATGTCCATACCACAGGGCTGAGTATCCACACCAGCAGTTGAACGCTGTAGGCGGTGAAGGGAAGCAGTGGTCGCCAGTATACCGCACCGATGAACTTGGGGATGATTTCCGAGAAGACCAAGATCAACACGGTCAAGATGAATGAGACCAAGCCGAACCACTGACTCCCGAAGACTGATGTCACCTCAACCCCCACGCCCGCCGCGCCGATGGTATTGACGAAGGTATTGAGCGTGAGAATCGCAGAAATGGGGGCATCAATGTTGTCCTTCAATCGTTTCATCACCCGTCCTGAGAGGGTGCCGGTTTGATATAAGGATTCTACATAAGCCCCCGAACTAGAAAGCATCACCGCCTCCCAGAGCGAACTGAGCGAGGCGATGCTCAACGAGATTAGCAGATAAAACAAAATTCCGACAAAGGATTGAGAAGACTCACTGGTTTGTGCTAACGGGGAAAGCCAGATTATATTGAGATAGTCAATCATGTTTCGTTGTTGATATGCACCTTGTAAACGAAAGCGATAACGAAACTATACCACAACTTAATCTATTCTATACCGAAAATCACTAGAGCGGTTTACGAGTAGGCACACCCGCACGACGCGGATATTTGCTAGGGGTGGGGCTAACTTTCCTAAAGCGAAGTAGATGATGGGGCGTTTCGCTATTTGGTAAGTCAAAACGTAGCATCTCCTCGAAGCTACCTCCCAACGTTTGCAATGCCAGTGCACTGTCTGCAAGTTCTGCGTGTGGGTTTTCGCCCTTCATGGCGATACATATCCCCCCCACCTTAGCAAACGGTAGTAAATACTCCAGCAGAACAGGAAGGCGTGCCAACGCACGCGCCACAACTACGTCATACTCTTCTCGAAAGAAGATGTCTTGCCCTGCTTCTTCTGCTCTTGATTGCACAACGACAACCTGCTCAAGTGCCAATGCGTCTTTAACCGCTTCCAGAAACTGTACCTTCTTACCGGTGGCATCCATCAAGGTGATGGATAAATGCGGATGGATGATCGACAGTGGAAACCCCGGCAATCCTGCGCCCGTGCCCACATCCAACAGACGGTCATGTTCGTTAGGGCTGTAGAGCTTTAACACCGATAACGAGTCAATGAAATGACGGATCAATACTTCCTCTCGATCCACAATCGAGGTCAAGTTAATCCGTTCATTCCATTCGCTCAAAAGGCTAAAGTAGGTTTCAAATTGTTGAACCTGTTCAGCATTCAACGAAATGCCGAACAAGTCCATGACGCATGCTTCAAAGTTAATTCCCACTTTGACCCACTGTCGAATTTTCTAACGATTCTAAATAGCTTTCGATTAGCTCGCGCTCTTGGATGGCTGCATCGTAATCATGCCACAAACCGGGTGAGCCGATGTACATCCCACTCACGGGGACATTAATGCCTAGTGGGTTGCGTCGCACGTCAAAGTTACAGTTAGCGCGGATATTCGGTACATCCGTTCCAATGCCATAATCTTGGAAGCCGTCGTTGATGGGTTCTGTCCAGTCTTGCTTAAATTCAACTTCGTAGTGCCCTTCACGCAGATGCCCCGCATGAATGGTGAAGAAGCGGTAAAACACCCCATCACGCTCTAGTGTTGAGCCAACTGTAATATCATGGGAAGGTACAGAGGCATTGTTGATGCCAACGCTGTACACCGTCTTACTGAGGTTATCTTCCAAAAGTTCTGGCGTTGCTGCATACCAATACCAGTAAATGCGGAAGTCATCGGTATCATACAGCAGACCGGGCAATGCCTCTGGGTAGAAGCTATCGCACTGGGCGAAGATCAATCCTGGGTTTGCGGTGCGGGCACGGGTGATTTCGCTTGAAATGCGAGGACCTAGCACAACCACAGGATCAGGCGTAATTTCAATGACAGGGTTCAAAAGCCCACCGTCAGGGTTGGCGATCTCCCCATCAGCCAATGCTGCGCCACTTCCTAATGTGACAGGATCGCCAGCATCATCACTGTTCTGTAAAGAGTATAACGCAGCCCCACAACCATCATTCAGGTCGTCCACTACTTGGGTATAAGCAGGGGTGGCGGGATCATCCGTGGGGGCGATGGTAATGCGTGCGCTGGCAGTTTGACCGGGCGCAACTTGCTTGCCATCACGGAACGTAGTACGCTCGCTCCATTCGTACTCGCCATCTACATTAGCGCGACGTAACGAAGTGAGGGTATCTCCAGCACCTTGTGCATTGGAAAAGACTTGGAAGAATATATCCCAACCCTCATACATGTACCCTTTGACACTCACAATAGCGGCATCGTCACACACCGTAAAAAAGTATTCGATGGTGTTTTCGGTTGCGCCGGTTGAAGTGGTGGCTGTCGTGGTGGTGGTATCGGTAGATTGTGCCAAGACAATGCTTGCCATCATCATTATCACGAATGCAGTTACAATAGGTTTCATTCGGAATCAATCGCTCCTATGTTTTCAAACTTGACTGATCTTCCTCATCATAGCGTATTTTTCAAGGGGTGTGTAGTCACGGAGGCAAAACGCATGGAAGATTTAGAAGCAGTAGCGAGGGTTTGCCCAGCATTGAAATCCACCACAGACGATGAACAGGACATCTAAAAGTTAACATAAATGTAAATAACTTGACACATTTATAAACGGAAATATGATATACTTCAATGAGTAATCTATATTTAGCTATATTGGCAAACTATGCCCAATATTTAAGATTACAATCTTAATTCAACCAACTTTCTAATATCTATGTTGTAAAGGAATTTGCGCATGAAGCGTCTTGTTATCCTCAAGAATCTCTGTATTCTGTTTATTCTCTTATTGTCATTGCCATTGAGTGGCATTGTCGTTGCACAAGATGTATCTGTATTCCGTATTTCTCAAGGGGTTGATTTGGCTACATGGGATCCACATCTTGAGCAAAATGTTTCCCAAATGACATACTACAGTTTGCCCTTTGATGGATTGATCGGTGAGAATTCTGATGGATCCACTCGACCTGGTTTGGCAACAGAGTGGGAACAAACCGCAGAATATCTTGACCTCACTTTGCGTGAAGGTGTACTTTTCCACGATGGGACGGCTTTCAACGCTGAAGCAGTGGTAGCCAATGTTGACAAGGTAAAGAACGGACCCTTCCCCCCAACCGCCAACATGTTGCGGGCTGTTGAGTCTGTTGAGGTAGTGGGTGAGTATCAAGTTCGTTTCAATCTTTCAAACCCCGCTCCCGCTTTATTGTCTGACTTACAACGCTTTGCTGGCTTGATGATTAGCCCTGCTTCTTTTGAAACATCCGTTGAAATGCCAGTCGGTACGGGACCCTACATTTTTAATGCGGAAGAAAGTACCTTGAACTCTCGTTATGTATTCGACAAGAACCCCAATTATTGGGATCCAAGTGTACAGAACGTTGACCGTATCGAGGTTTTAATCATCCCCGATTTCCAGACTGCATACAATGCTGTTGTGGCTGGTGAATTAGATGCTGCAAACATCTTCAACAATCAAGTTGCGCAAGCTCTATCTGAAGGTTATCAGGTTTTACAACCTGAAGGTTTCGGGCTTGGGTTCCACATTTTTGACCGCAATGGAACAATAGTACCTGAATTCGCCGATGTGCGCGTTCGTCAAGCAATGGCACTATCCATCGATCGGGATGCCTACTATCAAGTAGTAGAAGGTGGCGTTGGGGCTTCGCTTGTATCGACTCAACGGTTTAGAAGCGGAGAATATGCTCATTGCGCAGACATCCAAGATTTGAACTACAACTTAGAGCGTGCTAAAGAATTGATGGCAGAAGCCGGCGTGACAGGCTTTAGCTTCAAAGTTCCTGCTGCGGGTCGCTTCCAACGGGATAGTCAGGCATTGGCTGGTTTCTTTGCCGAAATTGGTATTGAAATGATTGTAGAGCCGATTGCACTTGGCACTATTTTCACCGAAGTTCAAACTGGAAATTGGGCTGCTGCATTTGTGCCCGTTAATGAGCGTCATACATCCGGTTACTACAATTCACGCATTTCTCCCAACGGCTTCTTGAATCCCTTCAAGGTGCCTGTTGCCAATGCCGACGAATTGGCAGCGCAAGCACGCGCTTTGGATGCCGCTGAAGCTGAACCCCTTTGGGCAGAAATCAATTGTTTGGCAGCTGAAGAAGGTGCCATCATCCACATTGGTACGGTTGTCCAGGCGATCATGGTAAACCCTGAAACAGTTGCCACGCTTGAAGCAATGCACTTCGCTCCATTTGTTGCAGATTATCGTACCCTGACCTTGAAGTAGTATCATTCCATTCTTAAGGGGGCGGTATATTCTTATACTGCCCCCTTCCGTACCTGACAGAAAGACAAGGGTATTATGCTCAAACTCATCACGCTTCGTTTACTTGGAGCGATTCCCACTCTTTTTATACTTTCTTTCCTCACCTTTTTTATTGTCCACCTCATACCCGGAAGTGTTGCACAAATCATGCTAGGTGAAGCCGCTTCATCAGAAAACATCGCCATTTTAGAGGCTGAGTTAGGTTTAGATGATCCCTTGCTCATTCAATATGGACGATGGTTAGGAGGGGTGTTGGTAGGGGATTGGGGAGAATCCTTCCGCTATAAGCGTGCTGTAGCCGAAACAATGATTGAGAGATTTCCTATCACATTACAAATTACTGTTTTCGCTTTGTTGTTATCCGTCATTTTCGGGATAAGCATTGGTGTATTGGCTTCTTTGTCACCCGGCTCATGGTTAGATCGGTTACTCATCACCATAAGCTCACTAGGAATCTCTATTCCATCGTTCTGGTTGGCACTTCTGTTATCCCTTTACTTTGCACGACAACTTGGTTGGTTTCCTGTCGTTGGCTATACTCCACCCAATGAGAATATCTTTAAGTGGATTCAAAGCCTTGTCTTGCCAGCAATTGCCCTATCCATTCCATCCAGCGCAGTCATTGCCCGTCAAATGCGAGCATCTCTGCTTGGAGTATTACAGTCTGATTTTGTCGTCGCATTGCGAGCATCAGGCATTTCTGAACGCGCTATCATCCTGAAGCACGGTCTCAAGAACGCGCTCATCCCCGTGATTACGGTTATTGGGTTTCGTGTGACGCTCATTTTAGATGGTAGCTTTGTGATTGAAACGGTCTTCGCCTTGCCGGGCTTGGGGTCAACTTTGGTTTCTGCTGTTCTGTTTCAAGATATTCCAATCATACAAGCGGGTGTGATGATAGCTGGTGTGCTTGTTGTTGTGACGAATTTGTTAGTAGATATTAGCTACGGATGGCTTAACCCGAAAGTGAGGGTGTCATGACCAGCCCAACGATAAATGTTGCTCAAACCCCACCAACAGCTGAAATGGTTTCTGGGGGGGGGCGTTTTTTTAAGAGAATCATCAAGCAACGCACAACCGTTTTGGCACTTCTTTATGTTGTTGCATTTATATTCATCGGGATCTTTGCGGATGTGCTTGCGCCGTATGACCCGATGAAGCAAAATTTCTCGGCGGTTTTAGAAACCCCCAGTTTGGAACATTGGCTTGGCACAGACAATCTAGGGCGCGATAGTTTGAGTCGCATTTTGCATGGTGCAAGAATTGCGTTTTGGGCTTCCTCACAAGCAATTTTGATTGCAATCGTTTTAGGAGTTCCGCTAGGGTTGTTATCCGGCTATGTGGGGGGATGGTTTGATCGCATCTTGATGGGATTCAATGACACCCTTTTATCATTGCCGGGTTTGATGGTGGCTTTCGGGATCATTGCCGTCATTGGAGCCAGTTTATCTAACGCCATGATTGCCGTAGGGATCATCTTCTCTACGCGCTATTTGCGCCTCACACGTGGAGTTGTCTTGGCGGAGCGCGAACAGTTATATATCGCGGCGGCACAAGTGACGGGTGTGAGTGTTCCAAGTCTATTGTTCTCGCATATCTTACCCAACATAGCCAGCCCTCTCATTGTGCAAACTTCTGTGCTGTTCGGTGCGGTTATATTGATTGAATCCTCTTTGAGTTTTCTAGGTTTAGGGGCTTCGGTTGGTATTCCTAGTTGGGGGGGGATGTTGAATGAAGCTCGCCTAGATTATGCGCGACAACCCTTTTTGGCTTTACCTCCAGGGTTTGCGATCATGTTCACCGTGCTTGCCTTCAACTTGTTAGGTGATGGTATCCAAGATGCTCTAGCTGGGCGCGAGTCTCTTGCCAACAACCCTCAACCACCCAAACCGATTCCAACGGTAAGCGTGGTTACGGATGCCTCCCCTCAGCAAGGATATGTTGCTGATGAACCTAGAAAGGCTCTCGTCTTACAAGATTTAGAAGTGCGTTTCCCATCCCCATACGGGGACATGTCTGTTGTGAGTGGGGTGAACCTTCACCTGAATGTTGGTGAAACGGTTGGTTTGGTGGGGGAGTCTGGTAGTGGAAAGAGCATCACTGCCAAAGCTATCATGGGCTTGATCCCTCCACCGGGGCAGATTGTGTCAGGGTCTTTGAAATTGAATGGGCAAGAGCTTTTTGGATCGTCGCATGGGCAATGGCAAGAGATTCGTGGAAAGCGGATTGCGATGATCTTCCAAGAGCCGCTCTCTGCCCTAGATCCCACCTACAAAGTAGGGGATCAAATTGCTGAGCCATTGCGCCAACATTATCAACTCAGTCACAAGCAAGCCCTCACACGTGCTACTGAACTATTGGACTTGGTGGGTGTGCCAGAACCACATCGCCGTATTCATGACTACCCCCACCAATTTTCTGGGGGAATGGCACAACGGGTAGTAATTGCCCGTGCCTTATCTTGTGAACCCGATATTCTCATTGCCGATGAGCCAACCACTGCATTGGATGTTACTATACAGGGGCAAGTCTTAGATTTGTTGCGAGATTTACAATCTCAATTTGGCATGGCAATGCTGTTCATCACGCATGATTTGGGGGTGGTTGCTGATATTTGTGATCGCGCCTTGGTCATGTACGCTGGTCAAATTGTGGAATCTGCAACATGTGAATCCCTCATGCTCCGCCCCAGACATCCCTATACAGCTGCTTTGTTGGGGGCAATCCCTCAAAACCAAAAGCGGATTGGGGAACTTGCTAACATTCGTGGACAAGTACCCCAGCCGTGGAACTTGCCGACTGGATGCCGTTTTCACCCTCGTTGTTCATTTGCACACGAACTTTGTTCTAGTCAATCGGTGGCGTTGTCTACTATAGATGTGGAGCATCAAGTGCGGTGTTTGCGAGCAGAAGAACTTCAACAGGAGTTACGCCAATGAGCCATGATCCCATCTTAAGCATCGATCAACTTCATGTTAGTTTTCACAAGCGTGATTTTTGGGGGCGGATTTCAGACACCTTACACGCCGTGAAAGATGTTAGCTTTCAAATTGAAAGCCACCAAACTTTTGGTTTAGTGGGAGAATCTGGCTCGGGTAAATCTACTATAGGGAAGGCGATCCTACGCTTGTTGAAGCCAGAGCATGGCAAGATTATTTTTAATGGGGATGACCTACAGTCTTTTGGGCGGTTCACCCCGTTGATCTATCGCAAGCAGGTTCAAGCAGTATTTCAAGACCCATACTCGTCACTGAACCCCTCCCATACTGTTGCCAATATCATTGGAGAACCCCTCACACTCCACTTAGGGTTAAGCGGTAAAGCACGCCAACAGCGCGTTATTGAGTTATTGGAGCGTGTAGGATTGTCA
>JBMOEO010000017.1:0-48516 GCA_049318945.1 Phototrophicaceae bacterium
GTTGTTGGACAGTGGGGCGATTCATCGCTTGCTCCTAAAAAATTTGCTTGGTCATGATACCACCATCCACGCGCAAGTTAACGCCTGTTATCCAACTTGCCGCGCTGGAAGCGAAAAATAAACACGCATCCGCCACATCTTGCGGTTGTCCCAATCGCTTTAATGGCGCGGATTGCTCCCACCGCTTCACGCCCTCTGCCCAGTTGCTTTCAATCCCTTCACGCCAGATCAAACCCGGCGAGACCATATTCACACGGATTCCCAATGGGGCAAGTTCGTGGGCACATGCCATCGTGTACATCAATAACCCTCCCTTGCTGGCGTTATAGTGGCTGTGCAGGGGGGCGGGATTCTCTGCCTCAATGCTCCCGATGTTGATGATTGAAGCCGTGCCCTCATGGGGTTGTGCTTGGAATTGGCGTGCGAACGCTTGCGTACATAAGAACGCGCTTTTAAGGTTAGCGTTCATCACCGCGTCCCAATCCGCCACGTCCATCTCTAGTACCGAGTGCAACGGATAAATGCCAGCATTATTCACCAGTATATCCACTTGCCCAACTGTTGCGGTTGCCTGCTCAAATAGGGTTTCCACATCGGGCAAGTGGGTGAGGTCTGCCCCGATGGCATGTACATTCAGCCCCTGTACATGTAGCTCGTGTTGGAGGCGATGTGCCTCTTCCTTGTTTTGGCGATAGTGAATGATGACCGTTGCCCCACTTTGTGCAAAGCGACGGACAATGCCTGCGCCAATCCCTGCGCTTGCACCCGTCACCAATACCGTTTTGCCCGCGAAGTTAAATTGTACATCTATGCTCATGCGCATTCCCCTAGCACTTAGGCTTACATTCGCAAACGAAGTTCTTTTATGATAAACAATATGGATAGGAATAAGCCTAACGGATGATGGAAAGGAAACAAGATGAAGAAGTTCTTGAGTATGCTATTGTTGCCGTTGGTGATGGGGGCGTGTGCCGCCGACATCAGCACCGTATTGCCTACTGTCGCTAGTTTGCCCACCGAACGCCCAATGGTTATTGCCACCCCAACCGCTCAACTAAACGCAGAAGACGCATTAGGGGGAGAATCCGCTGGCGTATTCTCACTGACGGCAAGCGGGGCGGTCAATGTATCCTTTGCAGGAGCAGGGTTAATCACGTGTGAAGCGGACAAGCTACGCTTATCTAGTGGGGTGGTGGATGGGAAAGAAGTCTTCTTCCTCCTGCCTTCACAGATTGCAGTGGGGGAATACGTGGTGAGCGCGGATGATCCTTCGATTACTTCCACCTTCGAGACCGGCTTAACCTTTGACCGTGAGGTATTTGGCATCCTCACCTTAGACCTTGTACCTATGGGCGAACAACGCGCGATGAGCGGATCATTCGATATGAATTATAGTGGCACAGAAGGAACAGTGAATGTGATTGGAGAATTTGATTTTACAGCACAGGGCGATTGTCCATAAAATGCTAGGCTGGCTTGAAAGTGGTTTATCTAACTTTCAAGCCGAATATTAAGCCTTGTGGGTTTCTGCTGGCGATACATACACAGAAGGAAAATTCTCCCATAGAATATTCTTACCTTGCGTTTTGAATATCTTATTGAGGGAAGTGAAATGTCTGAGTTGCGACTTAGTTCAGAGAATTACATCAACCGTGAACTCAGCTGGATTGAGTTCAATCGTCGTGTTTTAGCAGAAGCACAAAATCCCCGTAACCCTTTGTTAGAGCGGATGAAGTTCCTAGCGATTTTTAGTAGCAACTTAGACGAATTTTACATGGTGCGCATCGCTTCTTATCATAGCAAGTTACAAGCGAATATCACCCGTACCCGTCCTGATGGTCTAACCCCCGTTGAGGTTTTGACTGATGCAAAGAACCGCTTGCGCCAATTGTTACAGCTTCATCGTGATCTTCTTGTGCAAGTGTTAGATGAATTGGCACAAGAGAATATCAAGGTTCTTCGTGTACGGGCGTTATCTGCCGATCAACAATCCATCCTAAAACAATACTACCAGCGCGAAATCTTTCCGGTATTGACCCCCTTCGCTGTCGATCATGCCCGCCCCTTCCCGTTCATCTCTAACTTAAGTTTGAATCTGGCGGTTTGGTTGGAACACAAGAACGATGATAGCCATCATGCCGAGTTCGCACGCATTAAAGTTCCGGATGATGTGATCCCGCGCTTGATCCATGTTGAGCAGGTGGTCAAGCGATATGGCAACGGACTCGCCAATGAACTCGATCCTAATGCCGTTACCTTCATCTGGCTAGAAGACCTCATCGCCAGCCACCTTGATTCTTTGTTCCCTGGCATGAACGTTATCGAAGCCGCGCCTTTCCGTGTCACGCGCAATGCAGACATTGACTTTGAACATGAGCTAGACGACAGCGATAACGATTACGATATGGCTGTGCTGATTGAAAACTCCCTCAAAGATCGTCGCTTTGGGCGGGTGGTGCGCTTGAGCGTACAAGATGATATTAGCGATCGTATCCTTAGCCGTTTGGTCAAAGAGTTGGATGTAGACGCAGAGCGTGATGTTTATCGCGTTGAGGGCGCGTTAGGAACATCCGCTTTATTCAGCATCTATGGGAGCGTGCAACGTCCAGACTTGCGTGACCAACCTCATGTGCCCCATGTGCCTTCTCCCATCTCTCAATCCGTCAACATCTTTGATGTCATCGCTCAGCGTGATATGGTCGTGCATCACCCCTATGATTCCTTCTCCCCTGTGGAAGATTTCTTCCGTACCGCCGCCACTGACCCCAACGTCTTGGCGATCAAAGCAACGCTCTATCGCGTGGGCAAGAACTCGCCGATTGTGCAGGCTTTGATGGAGGCACGCGCCAATGATAAGCAAGTTGCGGTGTTGGTGGAATTGAAAGCGCGTTTTGATGAAGAGAACAATCTGGAATGGGCGCGTGCGATGGAAGAGCAGGGGGTACATGTCACCTATGGCGTACAAGAGCTACCCGTGAAAACCCACTCTAAGATCGCGTTAGTTGTGCGCAAGGAGAAGGATGGGGTGCGTCGCTATGTTCATTTGGGAACAGGGAACTACAATGCGTCAACGGCTCGCTTGTATACCGACATTGGATTGTTCACCGATGATGAGGCGATTGCCGATGATGCCAGCCACCTGTTCAATCGCTTGACGGGCTATGCTCCAGAAACCACCTATCACCGCTTGTTGGTTGCCCCTGAATATTTGCACAGTAGTTTGATTGGCTTGATTGACAACGAAATACAAGCGGCTAAAGAGGGTAAACCCGCCCGCTTGATCTTCAAGATGAACCAGATTGAAGAAGATGATGTCATTCTCAAATTGTATGAGGCATCTCAAGCTGGCGTACAAATTGATTTGATCGTGCGTGGGCTATGTTGTTTACGTCCGAATGTGCCGGGCTACAGCGAGAATATACGGGTGATGAGCGTGGTTGGGCGATTCCTTGAACATAGCCGCATCTACTATTTTGAGAACGCACCAGAAGATCAACGCCTGTATTGTGGTAGCGCAGACCTCATGCGCCGTAATTTATTGAACCGTGTTGAAACGGTCTTTCCGATTATAGACCCCATCAACCAAAAGCGTATCCAACGTATTCTATTCACCTCCCTTTTGGACAACGATGGCGCATGGGAATTGATGCGTGATGGTAGCTACCAAAAGCGCGTTCCACAGGGAGAAGCGGTCAACTCGCAACAAATCTTCACCCAACATAGTTACGGATTGACTTCAGACAAACTGCAACAATTGATGAATGTTAAGCCCTAGCACGGCAGATTCATTCCCCCTTTATCTATTTTTTCTGGTGAAGGGGGAATTGTGAAAATTGCATGAATTTTATTCTCGACAAATGCTTCTACACTGTGACATAATAAACTCATAACATTAAGGTTTGGCACAATTACTTAACATCTTTTTATGTTTTTACCCCAAAAGTCTAAAGTTGATTTTCATTTTAGAGTTTGTCAAAACTAAAGGGTTCATCAATATGGATGTTTGCGTAATTGAAGGTGATGGAATTGGGCATGAAGTTGTGCCTGCCGCTGTGAGTGTTCTCAAAACACTGTTCCCGAATGTCAATATACACCATGCTGAAGCAGGGTGGGACACCTTTCAGAAGCAGGGGGTGTCGCTTCCACAAGCAACCATTGATTGTGCGAAGTGTATTAAGAGTGTTATTTTTGGTGCTTGTTCTTCCCCTTCTTATGCTGTAGAGGGCTACTATTCTCCAATTGTACGCTTGCGCCGTGAATTACAAGTGTACGCCAATCTTAGACCCTCGCGCTATTTGCCCGTTCCCACTGCTCGCCCTGGCGTAGATATGTTGGTAGTCAGGGAAAATACCGAAGACCTTTATGTAGGCTTAGAAACGTCTGAAGATTTTGGGGATCGGGTGATCGCACAAAAGGTGATTACACGCCATGCCACCGAGCGGGTATCTCGTTTGGCGTATGAGTTAGCTGTCCAAAGTGGTCGCCGTCGGGTGACGATTGTCACCAAGTCGAATGTCTTACCGCAATCTGATGGGCTGTTCCGTCGGGTGGCGTATGAAATGGCAACCCACTATCCTGAGCTAGAAGTAGATGATCTGTTGGTGGATACCGCCGCCTATTGGATGGTGAAAGAGCCAACGCGCTTTGATATTTTGTTGACCCCTAACCTCTATGGGGATATTCTTTCGGACATGGCGGCGGCTTGGAGCGGTGGCTTGGGGCTTGCCCCCTCGTTGAACTTGGGGGATGGGGTTGCCGTAGCAGAGCCAGTACACGGTTCTGCGCCAGACATCGCTGGCAAAGGGATCGCTAATCCCACCGCCACCGTGTTGAGTGTGGCAATGCTCATTCGTCACCATTGGAATCTACCGCGAGAGGCACAAAAGTTAGAAGATGCCGTGCGTGGCGTGTTGGCAGAGGGCATGCACACCGCCGATGTCGTGACGGATGGATCTATTACAACGCAAGACTTCACCAATCGCGTCTGTGCGAAGCTACACTAGGCATCGCTCATTGTAATGGGGTGCTTAAGTTTTAGCATTTATTTATCACCTACAGGCGTTAAGTAATGTTAAACTAGCTTCAACAAGTTGTAATAGTTCGTGTGACCTTTGTAAGGTATCCCTTGTATCGGTCGTGAGGATTGTCAATGCCAAAGCAAATGGTGGTGGTAGTGGATGATGAAAAAGGATTCTTGGACATCATCCAAATAATCTTGAAGCGTGCTGGCTATACTCCGCTTGCAGTACAGGATAGCCGAGAGGCAATGAAATTGATTGAAACCTTGTTGCCAGATGCTATCATCCTAGATGATAATATGCCTCATCTCACTGGGGCAGAAATTTGTCAGCAGATCAAAAAGAACGACAAAACCAGACACATCCCGGTAGTGATGTATACCGCCGGAACGCGCCTAGAAAAATCTTCCTATCAAGTGCAAACAGGTGCTAATCATGTCTTGTTTAAGCCGTGTATGCCGGATGAAATATTGAAGGCGATTCGGTTGGTTTTGGATGGTGTCCAAGTCTAGGTGTGAAGTGTGTTTAGGGTAGGTGATGAAAGCCAGCGCAACGCTGGCTTTTTTCATGGGTCTTGAAACCTTCTCTATCAAACCCTCGTATAGCATTCAGTTAGACATACACACTGAAGGAATGCCCCATGCTACGCTTAATTAAAGAGATGTTCATCATTGGGTTGGGAGTGTTGGGGGTGATTTATTTGTTGAACCCCACCGCTGGATTTTTAGAACTGTTGCCAGATAACCTCCCCTTTGTGGGGAATCTGGATGAAGCGACCGCCGTATTGTTGGTGACTAGCACGCTTCGATATTATGGACTGGACTTGAGCAATCTTTGGTCGCGCAAGCCTGCTCCTGTGCCACAATCAGAAAGCTAAACCCGTTCATTCTGCCATCGTGTAGCGGTCTTCGATGTGGTGCGCTTGCTTCAGTTGTTGATAGCGTTCTCGTAAGGTTTCGAGATGCGATGCGAGGGATAACACCATCACCCACGCATCCTCTTGGTTATCGCTGTAATAACCATGCTTGATGCCCGTTTGTTGAAATCCCATTTGTTGATACAGATTTTGCGCAATCGTATTGCTTGCCCGAACCTCAAGCGAAACCCTTTCTGCCTCCAGCTCACTGGCACGCATCAACTGTGCCAATAGGATTAACTTGCCCCAGCCCTGATGCCGATGATTGGGATGACTGGCAAGCGTGCTGATGTGGGCAGTATCCTCAAACTTCCACATGCCGGCATAGGCAAGCAATACCGTTACGGGACGTGGCGTGATTCCTAACCATTGGTGGAATTGTTGCCATAGTGTGGTTTGGCTAGGGATAGGGAGTGTCTCCTCTAAGACCACCATATAACTATAGTCGGATTGGCTCACCTCATAGGCATACGAACGCGCCGACCACGGGTTGCTGAAGGATAGATAATCCAGATGCACCACAGAGGGTACATCTTGTAAAGTCATGGGGCGAAGGACGCGCGACATGGATTTAGGTCAGGCTATTGATATAGACGGGTGCTACGGTTGTTGCCATGAAAGCCTGCTTACCGCGTGCCTCTAGGCTGTTCCATGCCATCTCTGCCAGATACCCCGTCCTGCGGAGTTGGTGACTAGCAGGGGCAACCGAAACTTTGAGGAGGGGATTTGCCTGTCTTGCCTCTTCCAGCACCCGATAGCCCTCATCTGAGATTTCACCCGATAGGGTGGCGGGTCCATCCAGTTGCTCAAAGATTTCTTTCCACGTTAACAGGCGTGCTTCTCCGCGCTCTACCCAGCGCGTTTCTGCCCAGCGATACGTTCCCGTGATAACGCGCTCACGTCCAGCGTCTACTAGGGCAATGAGCGTGCCCGTGTAACGCGGTTGACTCATCGCTAAAATGTCTAGGGTGGTCATCCCAATCAAGGGCAAAGACTGCGCCAGTGCCAAGCCCTTCCCCATAGAAACCCCAATTCGTACCCCCGCATACGACCCAGGTCCAACAGCTACGGCAATAGCGGTGAAATCTGCCATGCGCATCTGGTGGTGTTGCAACAGCTCGCGGATGGTGTTGGCTAAACGTTCGGTTTGATTATGGTTGGCTTTCCACATTTGCTCGGCGATCAGTCGTTTGCCGTCATAAATTGCCAAGCCCATAATCTTGGTTGCAGTATCAAGTGCCAATAACATAGTTAAACACCAAAGGTTTGTTCACGAAATTGATTGAGCAGGTGGGTATAACGTTTGCCCACCCCTTCCATCAACAGATTACGACGGGTAACTTCAATGACACGAATCGCAATCCATAGATGTTGAGTGGGAATGGCATCACGGATATGTTCGGGCCACTCTAAAATCACGGGTCCATTATCATCTAAAATATCTTCCCACCCAATGCTATCCACTTCCGCTTCATCTTGAATGCGGTATAAGTCTAGGTGATGGAGGCGTTGGCTATCCCCTTTGCGACGGTGTTGATGAACCACCGTGAAAGTTGGGCTGGTGACGGCGTTAAGCGTCCCCCACCCTTGACCGATCCCACTAGCGAAGACGGTTTTCCCTGCGCCCATCTCCCCTGATAAACAGATAATATCGCCGGGAGCAAGCAATTTACCCAAACGTGCCCCAAGCCGTATGGTTTGTTCTGGGCTATGACTGATGATGTCAAGTTGGTCGTCGCGGATGATAGGCACAGGTGACTCCTACGGGGTGATCTATAGGATATTATACAACCCCTAGTGGGCTTCGTAAACAGGATAGGTTTTTACACATTTTAGGAAAGTTTTCCCTCTAGTGTTCGCTATAATGTGATGGGAAGTTCTTTGTATGGTAGGGTGATAACGTTCGTGATGATAACATTCCCCAAGCAAATTGGTCGGCGGTTGGTTTTAATTGTGGTTTCAATCACAATGTTGGTGATTGTGTGCGAAGTCTTTATCGCCTTTGCCATTAGTTCTAATGTATTGCGTCAATCACAAGAAGAACAGTTTTATGGCAACCATGCCGCTATTCTATATTCACTCACGAGCGATCTAGGAAATGTTGAAAAAACTGCACAATCCCTCTTGGATGTCATCGCGCAACGTGTGAATTGGATCCCCGGTGAGCTACGCCCACACTTAAATGAATTTCGTCGAATCTATGAAAGCTACAACGTTTCTAGCGTCAGCATGGTTTTAGACTCAACATCTAACCGTGTCATCACCTATGACTATGTGATTCCTGAAGGCTTGGTGGGAGACCCCACCCTCCCCATTCTACAAGTGAATGACCTTGCTAGTGAACAAATCCCAACATGGTTATCGGATTGTCAACAGACTATCTGTACAGAATGGGTGGGTCCTGCCGATAGCTTGTTGGATTCTAACCCCGTACAGGTGATGACCTATGTAATATCTTTTCAAACGGACACAGCCAATACCGCTGATGCCCCCGAAGATACTCTCAACCGTCTAATTTGGTTGGAAGTCCCTTTAACCCAATTCAAGCAAACGTTGGAACAAGCAGGCTTAACTGGTTCTGTGACAGCACAAGGCTATGGGTTGGTTATCACAGAGGATAAGGCTGTCGTTGGTGATTACAACACCAATTCAGAGATGGTCTTGCTTGGGGAAAGTGTCCCCTTATTTGACCTTTTGCCCCCTACCGGGAGCATCACCAACATGGCGGATCCTCTTGGGATTTTGCAGGATTCATTCGTCTTGGTTTCTGTAGTTCCCAATACCAATTGGCAACTGGTTACAGCCATTCCAAACGATCTAGTCTTGTCGATGTTGCCATGGACGGCGATTTTACAATTGACTTTGTTCACCATTGTGAGTTTGATTTTCGTGGCTTGGGTCATTCAGCGGTTCATCCGCCAAGAAATTTCTGATCCATTAGAACAACTTAGTCAATCGGCACGGGCGATAGGCTCTGGCAATTTGCATTTAGAAGTTCCCACCCTGCGCACCGAGAGCGAAATGGCAACCCTCTCGCAATCGTTGGATGAGATGCGCCGTAACTTGAACTTCACTTATTCTGAACTAGAAAAGTGGAGCAATACCCTAGAGCAACGGGTACGTAGCCGCACGCGCCAATTGGACATTGCGCGACGTGAAGCACAAGCCAGTGCCAACGAAATGCGAGCAATCTATGATGAGTCGTTGGTCGTGGTTAGTTTGGACAACATGCAGGAAATTTTAGACGCACTCACGCAACGCATCTTGATTATGCTACAAGCAAGCTATGCAGCAGTTTGGCTACTGGAACATGATGGCGAAATGGTGCGCATGGTTGCCAATACCGAAAGCGATCACTCCCGCGTGGGGATGCGCATGGGCGCGAATATCGGCATCGTGGGGGAGGCAATTCGCACGGCGACTATTCAAGTGGTCAATGATTATCCACAATGGGAGCATCAACTTTCGCAAGAGTCTCATGATCGGATGCACCAAGCAATGGCAACCCCCTTGATGTTTGCTGGCGAGGCGATTGGCGCGGTGATCGTAGGGCGGACGTATGGCGCACCTTACTTCGAGGTGAACGATCAGCGGTTGTTGCGCTTGTTTGCAAACTTGGTTTCGCCGGCGGTGCGCAACGCCCAGTTGATTGTGCAGTTGGACGGGGCGGTAGAGTCGGCAGAAAGTGCCAACGCCGTCAAAACGCGCTTTCTGGCGAGCGTCACCCATGAGTTGCGCACGCCGTTGAACTTGGTCATCAACAACATGGATTTCATGCGCATTGGAATCTTTGGCGAGGTGACATCAGAACAAGTTGACCGCCTAGATCAAACTATTCGCAGTGCCCAACATTTGCTATATCTCATCAATGATCTGTTGGATGTCAGCAAGATTGAAGCCGGAGAGATGGAACTGTTCTTCCAAGATACGGAGTTGGACACCTTGCTAGAAGATGTCATCGCTACGGTTGAGGTGCTTTTGGAACAATACAAACGCGCCGAAGCGGTGACATTTATCGTGCAAATCCAAGATGACTTGCCTGTCATGCCAATAGATGCACGTCGTATCCGACAGGTTCTAGTCAATCTCCTAAGTAATGCGGTAAAATTTACGGAAAGCGGAAGCATCACTTTACAAGTGACTTACGATGATACCTCGTTAGATGTACGGGTATATGACAGCGGGATGGGTATTCCCCAACATGAAATCCCCTTGCTATTTGAGGTCTTTGAACGCGCTACTTCTGCGCGAGAAAAAGGCATTGAGGGCACGGGACTGGGGCTACCGATTTGTGATTTCTTGGTGAAGGGGCATGGCGGGCAATTGACTGTACAATCTGAAGTAGGCAAAGGTAGCATGTTTGGTTTCACTTTGCCACGTCAACGGTCTGAAAGCCAAGAGCCAGAAAGCATTGCAATGTTAGGGTTGTTGAAGAATAGTAAAGCATAACATCAGATTGAGGAGTTCTAATCATGGCTGAAAAAGCTAAAGCCAATACCAGTACCGTAGGAAGCAGCATCAAGGCGAGCTTGAACAACAAGCAAACCAGCACTTCCACCAGTACCGCCAAAGACAATATTTCTACTACGAAGAAGACTTCAACTTCTACCAGTACCAACAAATAGCTTGGATCATAATGGCAGATCAAACACAGTCTTCTAAATTACAATCGTCTAGTGAGATTGATCTTTCTAAGATCAATGCTCTCGTCATTGAGGATGATGCTGGGGGGATGGCAATCATTGCCGTGATGTTGCGGTTCTTGAACATCAAGTCATACGTCAATACCACCGGGGAGGGGGTTATCCAAATGGCTAAGTCCATGTATCCGCGTCCGGATATTGTCCTGTGTGACATCAATCTACCTCGCACGACGGGCTACGAAATTCTCAAGCAGATTCGTGCGGATGAAGAGTTGCAACAGGTTTTGGTGGTGGCGGTGACGGCGCAAGATGCCGATACGGAAATCCCCAAAGCACGCGCCGCCGGCTTTGATGGATACATTGGTAAGCCTCTCAATCGTATGCGCTTCCCCAAGCAGCTACGACGCATTTTAGCTGGCGAATCCGTTTGGGAAACATACTAACCGTGTCTTCCCCACGTCTGTTTGATGACCGCACACGACGCAAACTAGAGCAGCTCATGCTCGTTGCCCAACGTGTGCGGGTTGGTGCGATCAAGGGCGACCGTCGCAGTGCTAAACGGGGCAGTAGCATTGAATTTGTTGGCTACCGTAACTATGTTGCTGGCGATGATTTGCGTCATCTGGATTGGAATTTATACGCCCGTACCGAAAAACCCTACATCAAACAATACGAAGATGAGCAGGACTTGGCGGTTCATATCTTGATTGACCAGTCCGAAAGCATGAACTATCCTCTTCGTGCCGAGCCAAGCGATCAGCATAAGTTCACCTACGCCAAACGCTTGGCGGCAGGGATTGCTACTATTGCGATGTCAACGAATGACCGCTTGCGGTTGACCGCCGCTCATGCTGACCGCGTGGAGCGTTTTGGTCCGGCACGGGGGCGCAACTTCCAAGTTCCCCTCTACCAATTTCTGCAACGCCTTGAGCCACACACCACCTTAGACTTCAACCAGTTCTTGAGCGACTACGCCAAGCATGAACCCTTACCGGGTTTACTGTTCATTCTGAGTGATTTGTTTCATCGGGATGCCTATCGTGAGGGGTTGCAGGCGTTGATTGGTAGAGGGTATGAGGTGGCGGTGTTACATGTGCTTGCGCCCAATGAATTAGATTCCTCATTGTTGGGAGATTTGCGCTTGGTGGATGCGGAAAACTTTTTGCCACAAGACGTATCACTTGACCAAGATATGCGCCAATTGTATCTGCGTCGTGTGCAACAATGGCAAACCGAGCTTTCGCGCCAATTCCGTCAACAGGGCATCCACTATGTTTTAGCACGCACCGATATTGGTTTTGAGCGAATTATTCTGAATGACCTACGACGTTTGGGTTTAGTCCGCTAAAAGCATAGTGTAATCCCTATCAAAGATGATACGATAAATCACCGTTAATTTTTCGGTTGAATTACGATAGGAAGCATGTTATGCCAAAACACCTTCAGCACCTTTTAACCATCTGTTTATTCCTGTGGGTGGGGGCAACGATAACCACCCCAGCCCGCGCACAGTCAGATGCAACTTGTGAGGCAATCGTTCAGAATGCTTGGCAAACTGCCCACACCAATTGCCAGCTGATACGGCTCAATCAGGTATGCTATGGCAATGCCAATGTTCTAACCACTGCTCGCAGTGCTTCTAGTTTGAGCCTTACCCAACCCGGTCAAGTTGGCTCTGCACTGGAATTTCAATCCATCTTGGCAAATGGTTACAACCAAGCAACACGCCATTATGGGGTGAGTTTGCTCACCATTCCCACCAATACCAACGACCGCACCACCTTACAACTGTATGGAAATGCCCTCCTAGAAAACCTCACCACCCCGTTGGTGGAGCTACCTTTCACAGTGGGGACGATTGGTAACATTCACATCACCCCCTCCATGTCCAGCCAAGTGATCGCTTCCATGATCTCTGGAGATACCTTGATCGGGTTGGGGCGGGTGGAAGTGTCTGGCACGCAGTGGATCAAGATGGTTTCGCAATTGGGGAGTGGGTGGGTGCCCGCCTTTGTGGTGAAGGAGACCGCGCTGGTTTCCAGTTTATCTCCGCTTTCGTTTGAAGCCGTTCAAACCCAGTCGCTCACCCGTATGAAACTTACGCTTGCCAGCAAAGATGATCGCCCATGTGCCAACGCGCCTGATAGTGGGTTGTTCATCCAAACGCCAAACTCCACGTTGTTGGAACTAAACGGCGTGCGTTTGGTCATTGATCGCACGGTCACAGCATGGGTGCAATCCGCCCCCAACAACACCCTAGACGTTTACGCGCTACAAGGTGTGTTATCCGTTGAGTCTGCTGGGGTAGCGGTTTCTGTTTCTGGTGGACAATTCACCACCGTTCCAGTGGGGTTAGATGGCTTTGCCACAGGCGTACCCACACAAGCCCGTACCTACCTCAATGAGAAGGTGCGCGTGTTGCCACTGGCAACCTCTCCCCTTCCGGAGGGCGTGGTCATTTCACCCGGCACCAATGATTTGGGCGTGGCGATGAGTGCCCTCCCGATGGCAGAGCCGACTGCTGGGTTGCCCGTCACCAATAGCGAAGTTGTGCTTACCACCCCCGAAGGAGTTGATCCGGGCATGTTGGCTGGATTGGTGGTCAATCCTGAAGCGACCCCTCAAGCAACGGTTGAAAGCGTGGTAGTTGCCCCAGTGGTAGAAGTGGTTGCCGTCCCCAGCACCGCCAACAGCGCATTATCCGCTTTTGCCCAGTCCATTCAAGCGCGTGGTAGCATTCGCATCGGCGTTAACGGGAGCTTCCCAGCTTTTTCCATGCGGATAGATGATGCCACTTATCAAGGATTTGAGATTGAGATTGCCAAAGAATTGGTACGTCGCTTGTTTGGGGAGAGCATGCCGATTGAATGGGTGAAGGTTTCGGGTCGTCAACAGCCCGAAGTGCTTTCAACTGGGGCGGTTGATCTGCTCATACGTAATACCGTTTTCGCGTCGGATCGCACCAGTTGGGGAGAATGGACGAATACCTTCTACTTTGTGGATGGGCAACGCTTTATGGTTCGGGCAGATAGTGGCTTAACTAGCAACGATCAACTCGCTGGGCGGGCGGTTGCTGTACAAACAGGGACACTTGCCGAACAGACTTTGCAGGATGCTGGCTTAGGTGTTAACGTGATGCCCATTCAAGCCACGTTGATTGAGGTCTTTGCTGCTTTACAAGATGGTCAAGTCGAAGCAGTCAGCGACAATTGGGCAACCTTAGAGGCGTTGCGAGCAACCGCGCCGAATGCCACCGATTACCAAATCATTGGTGACTTACTCACCAGTGAGACCTACTCAATGGTTGTGCCACTAGGACAAACCGCCTTCCGTGATGAGATAGATGCCACATTGGGGGCAATCATTGGGGATGGAACATGGCGCACCTTGTATGATGCCTCGTTCGATTCTATTTTACCCGCAACCGCAGAATTGGTCTTTGCCCCATTGGCAACCAATGCAGGTGCGGTGGAAACTGTGGCGGTTGAACCTGTAGCCGTACAAGAAGTTGCCCCCGTTGTTGAGGTTGTTGCAACAGAGGCTGTGGCAAGCCCCCCCACCACCACCGCCAATGCCACCCTTCCCTTGAGTGGGCGCATCCCCGTTCGCATCTTTACCGTGCCAGAGCAAATACGCGATATTGAACTCACGGCAGAAGCGGATGGCACAATGATGGTGAAGTTGATTCGGCTAGGGGAGGTGGTGTATTCTTCACGCTACAAACTGGCTGAAGACGGGCGTTGGTTGAACGTTCGCAATAGCTTTGAGAATGTACAATTCAGCGCAACCGCAGGGGATGAATCACTAGGTTGTACCCGTGAGGCGGATGTACGTGGGTTCTTGAATGGCGCAAGTTTTGAGGGCAAGCTGAACTGTCAACCCTAAAAGGTGACAGTCACTCAGGCTAAAACGACAGGGTGAATCCATCCTGTCGTTGTTAGTGATTTATTAGCCCAACCACTAAAGCTATTCGCTGGAAGGGTTGGGGTCAATGTTCTGCGCATTGGAGCGACGGCTTGGTTGCGTTGAAGAGCTATCCCGTCGGAAGACCCCATCCATCTTAGGGGCGGGATAGTCAAACCGCTGGTTGGTGGGTTGTGTTGCATCCCTCGCTTTAGGGGCGGGTTGATTGATCGCGGAAGGCAGAACTTGCGTGCGGATTTGATTTGCCCAAAAGCTCCCTTCATTGTGTGGTAAAACCTCAAAGGTTTCTGTTGGGGTATTTTGTGATGCGATGCCTTGCCAATATAAATTTGCCGCCGCGCTCAATTCGTCATCAAAGAGGGATGTGTCCACCACCGGCATTAAATGCCCATCCGTGATGCTCCGTTGATCGGTGTACGGATGGCTTGCCTCCTCGCTTAATTGTAGTGCCTTAAACTCATCCGTTGTCAAAAAGGGTGAAGAGCCAAGTTGTTCCCTAACCGTGACAAAAATTTGCTTGAGGTCTTCGTCGCTCAAGGTTTCAATATCAACCTCATCAAGTGGGTGATGTATGCTGGAGGGTGTGGGGTCAGCAACGAGCTGGTCGTCTAACGAAGACAGTTCATCTGTGACTGTCTCTTTTTCCGCCTGTATAACTTCAAACTCTAAGGTATTCAGGAACGGGGTTTTCTTGAGTTTTTTACGCGCCTCTTGGATGATCGCTTTGAGTTCTAAGTCACGCACAGTTTCATAATCGACGAAACGCTGGAGGTCAGCTTCTGGCAACCAATTTGAGCCATCAGGCAGGATGGTTGTCTCATCAAAGATGGCGTTCCCAAAGAACTCATCGAATAGCTTTGCTCCCACTAGCTGGGCATTGGTGAGGTTTGCCCCGCGCAAATCTGCCGCCCACAATTGGGCATCCTGTAGACTGGCGCGTGTGAGGTTTGCTCCATAGAAACTCGCCTCATAGAGCGCGGCATGGCGCATATCGGCTTCTTGTAAGTCGGCGTTTTTTAAGCTGGACTTGACCAACTCCGCATTTTGCAAGTTACACCCACGCAGTTGTGCCCCAATGAAAAGCGCGTTCCAGATTTTCGCTTGGCTAAGGTCAGCATGGTTGAGAACGGCACGGGTGAAGTTTGCCTTCATCAAGTCTGCTTTGGTGAAAATAGCGTTGGTTAAATCTGCCTTCTCAAAATTCACTTCACCGATGCGCGTGGCACCTAGGTTTAACCCAACCAAACTCGCCCCTTTTAAGATCGAATCAGATTGTGTAACCCAGCCTTGTTGCTTCATCTCACGTAGTGCCTCACGCGCTAGGGTGAGTGCGCCACTACTAAGTTGAGTTAGCAACTGCTCTTGACGCGCTTTGCGTTTCTTTTCTTCTGCACGGCGTTGTAAGAAATTGAACATCGCGGTTTAGGTTCATGCTTCTATAAGTTAACCACATCATCAAACTATAGCATAATTCCCAATATTTCTTTGCAAGCAAATTGAGAGGCTACACTATTTTTACACGATGTTTCGATTCAAGATTCTCCACACCATTTCCATGCGCCCTCTTCTTGCACCAAACGGTAGCGCGTGAGGGGAAACGAAGTGGTTTGTTCGCCATATTGCGCCAGAATTTCCCCCGTACAGGTGACGTGAGAGCCATCCGCATCCAAGCGACAAGACATGTTTTGTAAGGTGACGTTGCTAACAGTGGCGAACGTTCGGCTTTCTGCGGCGGCATCTTCTGCTAATTCGGCACAGATCAAGGATTGCAAGGTGGGAAGGTCAGCCTCCACCTTTGCCTGTATAAACTTCTCAACGGTTTGCACTTGCGCAGGTGAGGGGGTTCCACAACCCACCAACCCAACCATTAGCAATAGCGCGAGGGGGATCATCCAGAATTTCATAAAGGACTCCTGTTCATTGTAGGTCTAATTGATGACGAAGTTGATCTAGCATGGTCAATGTCAATAAGTTGCGCAAGCTCGTACCATACCAAGTTTCATGTCCGCTGTCGTATTTGAGATAGTTAAAGCCACTCTGTTTCATGTGAATGTGGTCACGCTCTAGCCCATAATCCGGCAAGGCACGGGTTGCACTCCACAAATTGATGAGCGGTAGGTCATGGTGACGGGCAACTTCTAACACCTTGAGATTGAAGGCGAGTGCCTGCTCGTGATAGGGATGTTCGGGGTGGGTGCTGAAGGTGGACAGGATGGGTACAATATCAAGCGCGAGGGTCTCTTGAACGATCTGCTCCAATTGTTCCCCATATTCCTCATAAGTCATGCTCAAGACATCATTTGCCCCAAACATGATGAATGCAAAGCTGGGTTGTTTCAGGCGGTACTCACATTGCAACGGGGACTCATTCGCTTGACACAAGGTCTTGTCCGCCCAGAACGGATCAAACACCACATAGCTAGAAAGCCCAATCTTTGCTGCCACGCTGGGTTGGATGGCTGCATCCACAAAGTAATCCACCGTAGGCAGAAGATGGTCGTATGCCCCAAGAATCGGTTCATCATTTCCCATAATCTCTAAATAGGTTGGGTCTGCGCTCACACTGTCGCCCACTTTGCTTAGGCTATTGGGGGCATAGCCCCGCGCTTGCCCACGCTCAAAGATTGGGGTGATGCTTTCTATGTTGAGGGAAATGAGCGGTGCTTCATAGAGTGCCCGCTCGGTCAGGCTTTGGGCACGGGTGGGATCGGCATCTGGGAGGGTGGTAATGGGTATCTCGCTGAAGTGTAGCTCTGGGGGGAGGTTTAAGTATCCGCTTTGTGCCCATCCACTTTGGGCAATTTGTTGATCTGGGGTTAGCCGTTGCAGGTAAACCCAATTGCCAATCAGGTTACGCTCAACTAGCTCTACCTCTATGCCGGGGTTAAGGCGGTCATGATCGACATAGGTGATGCCGGGTCCTTTATAGAGGGGGGTGGCTTGGTGGCTGGTGACAATCACGGGAGGTTGCGCTTGAATCCCTTTGAGCATCAGGAGCATCGGCAGGAGACTAAGTAACAGGACAAGGCGTTTCATCATCGTTCCTCTAAAATGCTAGGCTAATGGTTGGGTCTTGGGGTTGATTGTTGTAGCGGATTTCAAAGTGCAAGTGCGGACCCGAAGAATTGCCACTGCTACCTACCGCGCCAATGTTTGCACCCGCTCCCACGTCTTGCCCACAACCGACATAAACCGCGCTCATGTGCCCATAGATAGAGGTGAAGGGTCCGTGTGCCAACGCCACCATGTATCCATAGCCCCAACTGTTCCAGCCAGCGAAAATGACACGCCCACTGTTGGCAGCATAAACGGGAGTGCCCACCGATGCAGCAAGGTCTACCCCAGTATGATACCCAGAGAAGCCTCGAATCCATGTGTAGCTATTGAGTGGTGGCGACCAGAACGCCCCCCCGCCGGGATTTTGTACACGCGCACAACTGCCGGCTTCGCCGGGGGCAAACGTCACATACGTTCCCGTTGCGCCAGCATCCCCTCCCTCCGTGACAATCACCGGATCATAGAAGCTAACCTCATAAGCCTGTGCCCCTGCCAACATCAACAATGCTCCACTAGGGGGAACATCGTTCGGATTGTAGCTCCGTAAGGGGGTGTTATACTCCGAGTTGATGATGGCGTAAGCATCGGGTAGGTCATACTCGCTGGCGATTTCTTGTAAGGTTTTGCTACCCACGTGCTCATATAACACCCCATCAACAGGGGGGATATACAAGCTGATCCCAATCGGCAGGCTTTCAACAATCCCTGCGCCATTTGCCCAGACAATAGATTCCGGCTGTAGGTTAAATTGTGTGGCAATGCCTTCAATGGTGTCCCCACTCTTCACGGTGTATTGGATAACCTCATTGCGTGGGCGATCGGGAATGATTGTGAACGGGTCGAAGCGGTCAGCGGTGATTCCCAAACTGTCGGTGGTGGGAGTGACAAGCGGTTGCTCCAATATCCGCGCGAGGAAATCTGGCGCAAGCGTGGGCAAGTCCGCATTATTCACCTGTGAGCCATCCCCTGTTGGCTCAAGCATAGTTGGGCTAGGGAGTATGTTCACCTCGTCTGTCACCACTAAAGTGGGAGTGGGGGGGACAGTAGAGGCATCTGCCCACACCAGCCACACTGTCGCCAAAGTGAACAGGCTTGCCCCCAGCAAACTCAACATCCCAACAGCTTGCCTCCAGCTTGAGCGTGTGGACACACGGCGCATCACCAATGATGGCGCGGTGTCTTCAAGGGGGGGGCGGTTGAGGGTGGGATTGGTGTCCGCTAAATGTGGGGTAGGTTCTTCTTGTGCCAAGCGTGCGTGGCGAACCACTGCCGAGGGGTTCGTATCATCGGCTTGGATGGGCGGCTCTTGAAATGGGCGAGATGGGTTGGTGTCGTCTAACGGATCAAAACTCATTCAAAATACTTTCGTCATGCTGAATCATGGGTAATCCTAAATCAATTTTTGATGAGGGGCAACCAATGGTTGACGGACGCTATGCCGAAAACAACATTTGTAACCCGACTACCAACAGCAAGACCAGCACTATCCGCTGAAAGTGCTTTTCCGGGATGCGATGGGCAATCAACAACCCGATGCCAATCCCCACCCCCATAGCAGGTAAACCGACTACAATCCAGCGCAGGATGGATGCTGTGAAATTTCCGACGATGAAATGTGAGACCAAAACGAAAACATTCTTGATGGTGAAGAAAGCGTTCAAATTTGCGCGGGTTTGTTCCGCTGTCCAACGGCGAGCGTTGGCATACATAATCACCGGCGGACCTCCAACATTGTATGCCCCAGTGAGGATGCCACTCACGAAGCCTGCCACAGGAGCAAAACGGTCATGGGTTAGGTGGGGTAGCTTGGGGATGAATAAGGCGGATAGCGCGTAGGCTATGGTCAGGATGGCTAAGGATTGTATCAAGCGTTGTTCTGGGAAGATGCCATAATCCACTATCCAAAAGCCACCGAGAATCCCTAACAAACCGCTCAATCCTAGCCATCCGATTGAGCGTAACGCTAGCGATTCCTTCCCCCTAATGACATTCACCACTTGGGTGATGGTCGCAATCACCACCATTGTCACCCGTGCAGGGTCAATCCCGATGGCAGGGATGAGGATGGGCATCCCAATTAAGCCCATCCCAAATCCGCTAATCGTTTGAATCATCGAGGCAAGAGTGAAGGCGAAGAAAACACCCACCCAATCAGGCATGTTGTCGCACGCTCACATGCTCGCCTACGGTTAGTGTTCCCTCACCATGTGGAATGGTGTTTTGCCCAAAGAGTACCCCACCCTTCTCATTGCGACGGAATAGATTCAAGGTTGCCAGCGGTTCTTGTACATCCAACACTTGGGCAGTGGCTTGGTCTACAGTGGTGATGGTACAGCGGGCGCATGGCTTGACCAGATCAAAGCGCATGCTTCCGATTTCAATCTCCATCCAGTGGTCTTCAGCCCATGCTTCTGTGCCAGCGATCACAATGTTTGGGCGAAAGCGCGACATCGGGATGGGTTGCTTGCCCCGTTCCATGATGCGACGGTTCAAATCTTCCAGTGAGCTTTCTGTGGTAATCAACAACGGATAGCCATCTGCAAAACTGACGTTGCTCGGTCGCTTGGCATAACGGGAGTCGATGGCGCGGTAGGTGCTGTTAGGCATGTAGACCAACCGTGCCGCCCCTCCGATGGCGGTACTCAACCATTCTGCCACCTCCTCTCCCTCATCAACGGCAGGCACAGTATCGCGCCAAATGGTCACGGGAACAGTGGGGTCATCTTGTTCTGTTAGGCGCAACGGAATTTCTAAGGGGGGCATAGTGGGCGCGGTCAAGCGTAGGGTATGCTCGGTAATCGTCGGTTGAATCAAGGCAAGTTGAGGAAACTCACGCTGTGAAAGAAATTGATAGGTTGTATCGGTGAGCATCCAACGTCGATCATACTGTGCCCCGCTGGCAAAGATGGCTAGGCTAGTGTGGGAGAGGCTGCCACATGATTTAATCGGGTAGGTGAATAAAGCGGATACGTTCATGATACTGTTATTCCTTGTGTGATGGGTTGTAGGTGCTGGCGACAAAATTCGACGGTTTCCGCCATTTTACGGCGAGTCGCACTTGGGTTCTCAAATGCTAGTGCGTCGGGATGAAGCTCAACACTGACTGTTCCGCCAAAGTTCATCTTCACCAATTCTTGTAAGAACGCGCCCAAGTTTAGTTCACCGTCTTGTGGAAGGCGATGCTCACGCTTTTGCTTGTAGTTGCTCAGGTGGATATGTGCCACGCGCTCCCCTGCCATGCGGAGCGGTTCAATGGGGTCAATATTGAAAGTTGCCCAATGGGTGGTATCTAAGGTGAGATGGTCGTGAACGGTGCTCCATTCCTCTGGAGTGTTCCAGTAGGCAAAGTCGATTGACCTGCCTAATATCTCGGAGATGGGCATGTTCTCAATAGCGATCTTGACGGGGGTTTTCGCCTGCATGGTTTTGAGCGTACCCTGTTCAATCCATTCTTTGATCTCGCGGAAGATACCGCCAGCTAGATATTGCCCTTGCAATAATCGCCCAAACTTAAAAGCGCGATACCATAGCTTGACGGGGAGATGCACCACCACCACCTCAGCCCCGATTTGTTCTGCCAGCTGAACCGAAGCCTTTACACGACCTAGCTCACTGCTGTTCTTGCCCCAGCCGGGCACATCCGCACTGAATGGGGTATGTACTGCTAAGACGGGCAACTGATGCCGTTCTGCTAAAGACAATAGATACTGTGGATCGCGCGTGGTAAAGCGTTGGTCACACATGATCTCAATGCCGTCGAAGCCGGCTTCTGCCGCCAATTCAAAACTATAGGCAGTATCGGTTAGCCACAATGAGCCAGTAGAAAAGATCAAACGTGCTTTGCTCAAAACAGAATGCTCCTACATATCACCGTCGAACGGGTGGCATTTTAGCACAGGCTATTGAAAATCCAACTATCCTGATACACTAATCCCCGATTTTACCGATTCAGATAGGACAAGGGTAATTGGCTATTCTCATTACCGGCGGTGCCGGCTTCATTGGTAGTCATTTGGCGCGGTTGCTAGTGGAGCAAGGGGAGCGTGTGGTGGTGTTAGATAACCTTGACCCCTACTATGACCCTGCCATCAAACGGGGGCGCATTGAACAACTCGCCAATCGGGTTGCTTTTGAACAAGCTGACATTTGCCAACTCGATCAACTGGAAGCGGTTTTCCAAAAATACCCCATTGAAAAGGTGGTACACCTCGCTGGCTTGTCTTCCGTGCGATATTCGATCAACCGTGACTTGCTATATATGCAGGTGAACTTGGGGGGGACGATGAATGTACTGGAGATGTGTAAGCGATTTGGGGTGCGCCATTTTGTGTTTGCCTCCACGTCTTCTATCTATGGGCAAACTACCAAAATTCCCTTCCAAGAAGATGATGCTGCTGATCGTCCGCTTGCTTCCTATCCTGCTAGTAAGCGTTCAGCAGAGTTGTTTGCCCATGTCTATCATAATCTGTATGGGTTGGATGTCACCATTCTACGCTTCTTCAATGTGTATGGGGAAGACGGTCGCCCAGATATGATGCCCATTCGCACGTTGGAATCCATTGTGTATGGACACAAACTCACGCTGTGGAATGCCCAAACCCTTAAGCGCGATTGGACGTATGTAGGGGATACTGTAGCTGGCATTGTTGCCGCGCTCAACCGCCCTATGGGTTTCATGACCTTCAACTTGGGATACGGTTCGCCCGTTTCTTTAGCGGAGTTTGTACACATTTATGAGGAATTGGTGGGCAAGCAAGCAGTTGCTGAACACGGGGAAGCACCACCGAGCGAGCCTCTCATCACCTATTGCGATAACACCCGTGCCAAAGCATTACTGGGTTTCGCCCCTCAAGTCCCCCTGTCGCAAGGGTTGGCGCATGTTTGGAACTGGTTCAAGGCGAAACACGTGCTTTAGCGTTTGACATTCATCAACAGATAGAGCAACTGGGTGAAGGTGTTGCCCGGCGCGTCTGCATCGTAAGGGATGCGTGGGATGTGATTGGACACAGAGATGCCCATCATGGTGGTGGGTTTATAGTCAACAATGATGATGGGTTTATCGCGGTTGAGGAAATAGAGATACTGCCTGCGCACGTAGTCGGATTGCATTGCCGCAGGAGAAACCACCATAATCAAGACTTTGCATTCTAGTTGTGCCTGCGTGGTTGCCTTTTTCCATTGTGGGCTATCTGGACGTAAGTGCTGGTCTGCCCAAACGGATTGACGCGCGTCTTGCAACTTCACGATCAGCGGAACAATGACTGCTTCCCAGTCTTCACGCCCATATACAACTAGGATATGTCCCTCTAATTCACCCGTTTCTAGTTCTTGTGAGGTATCGCGGATCCATTCTCCACCCTTAGATTCTCTGCGGAACTTGCCTGTCAAGGGTTGTTCAGAGATTCCCCCGCCGATGATGGCTTGCTTATTGGGTACGATGGGATCCCACTCAACGGGGAGGTTGCGCCGATAAACATACTTCAACCGTGTGGAGTTGCCTAGCTCCACCTCATCCATGTAATGCAAGCACACCCACTCTTGGATGCGTTCGCCGTTCACAAAAGTACCATTCTGTGATTGAAGGTCTTCAATCCAGAATTTATTCTCGTTCCAAATTAAGCGGCTATGGCGACGGCTCAAATCATTTTGAGGGATGACGATTTCATTATTGTGGATGCCACGCCCAATGCGAATTTCATCGCTTTGAAGCAAGTAGGCTTGGATGATCGTTCCATCATCTTCTAGTTGTACCAAACACGGTTGAGAGCCGGGATCGCCAGCGACCAAGAACTTAGGCTCCCCCTCATCAGCACGGGTTAGGCGTTGGTATTCAATCGTCACCTGTCCGCCTAGCTCGATGATGTCCCCATTGCGCAGGATACGGCTTTTCAAAACCCGTTGTCCGTTCACAAATGTTCCATGAACAGACTCTAAATCCTCAATGTCATAATCATCTTTTACACGGATCATCCGACAATGAAGCACCGCCACATCGTTGATATTGAGAACGAGATCGTTAGTGCGCCCACTACCAATAGTAAATTCATCTTGGGTGAGTGTCACAAAACTACCGACTTTAGTACCGCGTGTGATCTTGAGCAGGGTGGTCATGAATCTAGTACATCTTTCGATAAAGTCTTTTCTGTACTTTATCTTAACAAATTCATAGCGTAACGGCTAACCTAAATTGTTAGGGTTCTGCTATGTGTGTGTAAAAGCCATTTATGATTTGGGGGGCTTCCCCCTCAATGCTATGAACAGGCAAGCATGAGGGGGAAACCGACGCGCCTAACCTTCAGTCGGGGTGGCTTCGGGCGTGGCGGTGAGGGCGATTTCTGCAAGAGCGGTTGCGGTGGCATTGAACGCCGCCATAGCGGTGGAGGTTGCCTCTAGTTCTACTTGGGCTGTCGCGGTTTGTTCCACTTCACTGTAAGGGTTGGCAGTGGGGTAGGGCGTGGGGGTAGAAGTGGGCGCGGCAACATAGGGCGGGGTGCTGATGAACGTGTTAAAGCGGTCTAGGTTGGCTGGTGCAACCAAGTAAACCGTGTCGGTATCCTCATTCAAGCGGACATAGTAACGGCTTCCGCCCGGATTCTTTGCGCCCACATATACGGTTGTGGCGGTTTCGCCCGCACCTAGCATGAGGGTGAAGGCGGGGTTATCCAACCCGAACGCGCTGAGGGCGGCGTTGGCTTCGCTAAGGGCAAAGCGGTCATTATACTCTAGTGTTGCCACATCGCTGATGGCGGTGGTGATGGGGGTTTGGTCGGTGTCACGCTCGGTTACGTTGGTCGCTTCCTCAATTTCCCAGACGGATGCGTCATTGCGAGCAAGCACGACAAATTCTTCGGTTGGGGTTTCTTGTCCCTCAACGGTGATGCTTCGACGCACATCCACCTTGTCAATGGCAGAAGCGTCTACACCTTCTAACAAGACCCCGCTGATGGTGGCTTCGGGTGTTTCGGTGACTTCGGGAGTATTGGCGGTGGTGTTCTGCCAAATGAGAACCCCCGCAATCACAGCAACGCCGACTACAAGGAAGATGATGTTACGTAAATTGAGTCTCATGTTTGAATGCTCCTGTTTATTGTGGAATGGGGCAGAATCATCCTCTGCCCCATTGTGAAGTTACTTACGACGATTCCACCAAACGAAACCACCGATGAAAAGAATGCCAAAGGGTACAACGAATAGGTTCACAAAGTTGATTTGATTGATGACATCATTGGTTGCCACAATCGGAATATCTTGGCTAAAGTCATCCGTTGCCACACGGGGGAGCGATTCAAAGAACGCTTGATAGTTGGTTGCCCAAACAATGGTGCTAAGCGAGACATCCAAATTGATTGACCCGAATTGGTTGCTGGCAAGGTCTTGGCTACCCACAAGCACCACGCGCGAACCGCTGTTGCTGTTTTCTGCCACTGCCATGACCACAAAGGGACCCTTAACCGTGTCATCGGTTGGTTCGATGTCTTCGGCAAGCAGGCTCTCCACCGACTTGAGGTAAGACCCTTCGCTACTGCGAGCAATCGACGTGACGGTTACACCTTCTGGCAAGGTAGGTTCGACTACGATTTGACGTGGGAGTTGTAACACCATTGCACCGTTGTTTGCCGCCATGTTGGAGGTGATGTATTGGGCGGTATCAAGGTCAGTGATGGCGGGCAAGAAGGGGCTTTGGAAGTTTTGTGAGGGATCAATCACCACATCAGTAGAGAAACTTAACCCCACGTTTTGCTTGAGCCAGTCATTGAGCGTCCCCGTAGAAGCCAACGCCACCCCGTCAATATCAGGGGCTGCCATCAATACCAAGTGCCCGCCCTCACTCACGTAATTGGTGATGAGTTCTACCTCTTCCTCACGTAGTTCACGATTACCACCGATCACCACCAAGACTTCTCCGTCGGCTGTTTCGTCCAATAGCTCAAACTCGCTACCGGTGGACAGCAAATCAATCGAAGAAACTTCGTTCACCGTCCAACGTAAACGGTCGGACAGGATGCCTGATATTTCAGACGCGCCTAAACCTTCGGTGTCCTCGCTTGAGACATCGCTGTCGATATTCAAGAAGTACGCGCGGAAATCTCCGCTAGAGGCAATGCTCAGGATGGCGTTGGTGATTTGGTTCTGGTCAAACCCAAAGGCGGTTTGAACCTTTTCCACGCCAGCAGGGTCTTCATTGCCAGCCAACTGCACCACAATATCCCCGTTCACAGCGGTATAGAACTGCGCGAGGGTGGGGTTACGGTTGGGGTCTTCTAGGCGATAGCTAACTTTGTTGTTGCTGTAGTTGATATAATCTTGGAACAAGAGTTCACGGCGTTCTTGCTCGCTTCGTAAGGACGAATCATAAAAAGCGATCAACTCAATGGCAGGGATGTTGGGGTCTGCACCCAGCGCGATGAGGGCTTCTTGTGCCTGTGTATTGAGTTTGAACTCATCGTTACCAGTGACATCCCAGACCACTTCAAAATTGGCGATGATGACATAGGCGGCGATCAATGCACCCAGCAAGACCACCGTCACCAAGACGCTTGTTCCGCCAAAGCGGAAGTTGCGCCCGCTGAACGCGCCTAAGACAGCTTGGGGAGCAAGCACCACCAGCGCGATCAGTGCCAATGCACCCACACCCAACGCTGCCCAACCAACAATGCCCAATGCCCCGGATACCAATAAACTGGCGAAAGCAACCAGCAACCCCACCACAGCCAATCCAATGAGGATGAAGGGGGGGATGATGGGTTGTTGTGTAGAGGATTGATTTTGTGTCATGTTTAGCTTCTCCAACGGCGGGTTTCTACAATGCGCGTGGTGATGAACAACGCAGCAATGGTCATGAAAACGAAGTAGGCAATGTCTTCAAGACGGATAATCCCTAGTGACATGGTTTCGGTGTAGTGTACCCCCACGCCCAATTGACGCACGAACTCACCCAGTAATTCTGCCCCAGAGATCGGAAGGTTGATAACGTACTCATACGCCCAGTTGGACACATATAGAATCAAGACCGACAACGCCCCTAAGAACGCCGCCACCAATTGATCTTCTGTCACCGCGCTCCAGATCAAGCAGATTGCCAGAACTGCCGCGCCATACAACCACGCGCCCACATACTGCCCAATCAATAGCCCATAATCGAGATTGCCGACCGCCGAGCCTAACCAAGCGTGAACAAGCGTGAGTACCAAGATGAAGGTGTAATACGTCCAAGAGGCAAGGAACTTACCAACGATGAACTCATGCTCATTCATCGGCAAGGTCATCAATACTTCAAGCGTGCCCTCGCGGTTCTCTTCCGCAATCAGGCGCATGGTGAGCAACGGACCCACCAAGAACATCAAGAAGGTCAGGAGTTGGACGCTCCCTAAAATGGTCATGAGGGTGTACTGCTGTCCGCCACCAAACTGCTGGGCTTGGATGTTCGCCTGTGTAGCAAAGATCAGCGCGTAGGAAAACTGTAGCCCCATGAACAGCATGAGCGCAAAAGCGATGGCATACGCAATGGGAGAGCGGAAGTAAATTGCCAGCTCACGTTTATAGACGGTAAAAATTGCACGCATGATTTAGTTAGCTCCTTGTTTATTGGTTGTGCGCCGTGTGACTTCTAAGAAGATTTCCTCAAGGTCAACTGCTAAAGCGCGTAGCTCAATCAAGTCCCAACCATGCTCAATCACCGTGCGAGCAATCACCGGGCGAGGATCAATATCATCGTGCGCAGGGGTGGCAATCAGCATCTCATCACTGATGACCACTTGGCTGATCTCATGCAACTTCTCTAAAGTTAGGCGAGCGGTTTCGCGCGTGTCGCCGCTGTCCATTCCATCCAAGCGGATGAGGATGCGCCCGCCGCTTTCTAGCTGGGAGCGCAAATTAGCAGGGCTTCCCTTTGCCACGATCTCACCTTGATTGATGATGACGATGTTATCACATACGGCTTCTGCTTCAGAAAGAATGTGCGTGCTAAAGAGTACCGTGTGGCTTTTGCCGAGTTCACGAATGAGCGAGCGCAACTCTTCCACCTGAAGGGGGTCTAGCCCAATGGTGGGTTCATCTAGGATGATGACTTGGGGATCATGCAGTAGCACACTCGCCAACCCTACCCGTTGCTTCATCCCTTTGCTCAAGTTGCGGATGCGGTTGTAAGCGCGTTGTGCCAGCCCCACACGCTCTAGGCTTTGTAGGGCGCGTGCTTGCAAATTGCTGACCCCACGAATTTCACCCACATAAGTGAGATACCCCAACGGGGTCATATCTCGATAGAGCGGAACGCTTTCTGGCAGATAGCCAACATGTTGCCGAACCGCTAAACTGTTCTCAAATACATTCTGCCCCGCGACCATTGCCCGCCCAGACGTGGGGGGGAGGTATCCCGCAAGAATCCGCATCGTGGTGGTTTTACCGGCTCCGTTAGGACCCAAGAAACCCGTCACTTCTCCCGGCTTTGCGGAAAAGGTCACGCCTTTAACAGCGATGAAGTCGCCGTATTGTTTGACCAAATTTTCCACTTCTATCATTGAACTAGCCTTCCTTATGTGATTTGTGATGAGAGTGTTACTAGGCTCTAAAAAACAACAGCAAACCTATGGCATCTCTGTTGGAAACAAATCAGAGTTTGTTTAGCCAACGTTTAGAAGCCGTAAGTACAAACGTTTAAGTGTGGCATAAATTGGGGGGATATACCAGTGAGTGGATGGGCATATCTTCAGTCTGTTGTGGGCAACGCCTCTCACACTCTCGGCGTGGCTCGGTTACAATTTATTAATGGTTGTATTGGATTGAGGAAACCATGCACAAATTCACTTATCTTGTGTTGGCAATAGCGATCACTCTGTGCGCGTCGTGGTTGCGTTTTCACCAGTTGGGGGCACAATCCCTGTGGAACGATGAGGGGAGTAGCTATGTGCAAGCCACCCGTAGCTTTGCCGAGATTGCCCAAAATGCCGCCGCAGACATCCACCCCCCGTTATATTATTGGTTGCTCAAGATTTGGCGTGGTGCGGTGGGGGATGCAGAAGTTAGCTTACGTGCGTTTTCTGCTTTGCAGGGGGTACTGGGGGTGGCGTGGACGTTCGCCCTTGCCCAGCGTTTGGGGAGCAAATCCACACATGGCTATCTAAGTGCGGTCATTGCTGGGGGATTGGTGGCGTTCAACACCTTTCAGATTTACTACAGTCAAGAAATGCGCATGTATGCCACCCTCACGCTATGGAGCGTGGGCGCGTTGTGGGCATTGGTGGGCTTCTTGACGCGCCCAACATGGCGCAGGGCGGTGGCGTTAGGCATCTTGAACGCGCTGGGTTTATGGACGCAATACGCCTTCCCGTTGGTGATGATTGCGCAGGGGGGCGTAGCCCTCTTGTGGTTGTTAGAGGGATTGCATTGGCGCACGTTGGCACAAGCAGTCCGTAAACTGGCGTGGTATGTCATGGCGAACGCGCTGGCGTTGGTGTTGTTTGCCCCGCTGATGGCGGTTGCCATTCGTCAAGTTACCACGTGGCCCAACACGGGCGAGCCTACCCCCTTAGTGGATAGCCTCAATCAGATTGTGGGTTGGCTTGTCATGGGGATGACCTACACCGAAGCCCCCTTTCATTGGATTAGTATTCTGCTGGTATTCGCCTTGTTCGGCTTGCGCATCCATACCGAGAAAGCAACGTGGAAGCGGTTTCTCCCGTTGATGGTCGCGCTTGTGCCGATTGGATTCTTCCTTGCACAAGGCTTATTCCGTGAGGGCAACCTCAAGTTTTTGCTCCCCTCTCAAGTGGGGCTGGCATTGGCGATTGGGCAGGGTGTCACCAGTTTGTGGTGGCTAGAAAGCGAGCGACGCATGATCCGCCCACTGGCACGGGGCATCGTCATCTTGGGCTTAGTGGGGACGTTGTTCACCTTCCGCCAGATTATTCCGCCACTCTATACTGCGCCTGCTTATCAACGGGATGACTATCGAGGGTTGGTGCAAACCATCCTCACGACCTCACAAGGCAAAGTGGGGGTGATCTTGAACGCGCCCGGTCAGCTCGAAGTGTTCAATTACTATGCCCAAAACCGCTTGTTAACTTTTGGTATTCCCGCTCATCTTTCTAGTCCCGATGCAGAAATTCAAACGGATGTTGAAGAAGCCCTTACCCAAGTGGATACGCTCTTTGCCGTTTTGTGGGGAGAAGCAGAGCGTGATCCCAATCGTATTGTGGAAACGGTGCTTGACCAAACCGCCTTTGAGGTTGGGGATACGTGGTATGGGGATGTGCGCTTGGCACGCTATGCCCTCCCTCCAGCCACGTTCGAGGAGGTTCAACAGGAGGTGAACGTGCGCTTTGGGGAACACATCACCCTTACAGATTACGCCATCAGTAGCACCCACATACAACCGTATGACGCGCTCATGGTTCGTTTACAATGGCAAACGGATTCTCCCTTGCAGGAACGCTACAAAGTCTTTGTGCAATTGTTGAATGAAGATGGGGTGCTGGTTGCTCAACACGATGCCGAGCCAGTGGGTGGGCAATCTCCCACAACAGCATGGGAGGTGGGGCAAACCATCACCGATCAGCACGCGCTCTTCATCCCTAATTCCCTATCTACAACTCATAACACACTCATTGTTGGTTTGTATAATTACGAACAATCAGATAAGAGAGTGTTAATTGCAGGCGGACAAGATGCCTACTCACTCACAACCATTACATTCAGCAACCCAGTGGAGGCAAAATGACAACCGTATTGGTGACAGGAGCTAACGGCTACGTTGGCAACAATGTTGTTCCCAAACTCGTGGAGCGTGGCTATACCGTTCGCGCTCAAGTTCGCAACATGGACGTTGCAAAAATGCGTTTAAGCCAGTACCAAGACCGCGTTGAGTTTGTGCAGGCAGATGTCACGGATCGCGCGTCTTTGGTTGCGTTGATGCAAGGTGTGGATGTGGTCATTCACTTGGTTGCCATTGCCATTGAAAAGGGCAAAGCCACCTACGAAGAGGTCAACTATCAAGGCACCATCAACGTGGTGGATGCCGCCAAACAAGCTGGCATCAAACGCTTCATCAACATGAGCCAGAACGGTGCGTCCAGCGCGTTGCCGTATCGGTTCTTGAAGAGCAAGGGCATGGCGCAAGAGTACGTCGCACGTTCCGGAATGGACTGGACAGCACTCCGCCCCTCCGCCATCTTTGGCACACAAGATGAATTTTTCAACTCGATTGCCCGTTTGGTACAACTCACCCCAATCATCTTCCCGCTCATCGGGGGGGGCAAAGCGGAGTTCCAACCTGTCTCTGTCTTAGACGTTGCCGAAGCAACCGTGCGCTGTGTGGAAGATGAAACCACCATCGGCAAAGAATTGGTGCTGGGCGGTCCCGAAGTTTTGACGTTGGGGGAGATCGAAGAGCGAATCTTGGTGGCACTGGGTGCTCGCCGTATATGGTTCCCTGCCCCAGTGGGGTTGCTCCGCTTGCCGGTTGCCATCATGGAAACACTTCTCCCCGGCTCACCCGTCACCTCTTCCTTGCTAGACCTGTTGGCAGTCCCCAACGTGGTCAAGGATAACGCGCTGGTCAATCACTTCGGCATGGATCCCATTCCGTTCAAGGGTGAACACATTGCCTACCTGCGCGATAACAACGTGGGTGATACGCTCAACATCTTCTTCACGGGCAAAAAACTAAAGTAGCCTTCGTCATGGGTAGGGGGCAATCTGTGCCCCCTCACCCTATATGGGCATCATGCTAGTTTGCGTTCTTGCCGACGGCGAGCGATCTCCGGCAGGATGAGCAGGGCAAACAACCCGTTGAGTACCACAATCACCGTGCTACCCTCATGACCGAATACCCCAAACGGCAAGGGCAGGTTGATGGCGAAAACGCTCACCACTAGCACACCAATCACCGCCAACGAGAAAGCGATGTTCTGCCAAACCACGCGCCGTGCTTTTCTGCTCAGTTGGAAAGCATAATCAATCAACGGGAGGCGATCCCCCATCAAGACAATATCCGCTGTTTCAAGTGCAACGTCCGAGCCAGCAAGCCCCATCGCAATCCCAATGTTGGCAACCGCCAACGCGGGCGCGTCATTCACGCCGTCACCAATCATTGCCACTGAACCAACTTCACGCTGAAGTTGCTCAATGATGTTTGCCTTGTCTGATGGCAGTAGCTCGGCATGGATACGATCAATGCCAACTTCCTTCCCAATCGCATTTGCCACGCGCTCATTATCACCGGTTAGCATCACCGTCAACACTCCTTGTTGCTTGAGCGAGGCAATGACCGCCTTCGATTCTGGGCGAAGCTGATCGGCTAGGGCGATCAACCCGATGAAGCGATCTGCCTGTTGAACCAACATGACGGTTTTACCTGCCGATTCAAGCAAGCTGACTTGCTGTTGAACCTCATTCGGTAGAGAATGGGTGAATAGCTTGGCACTGCCAATCGTGATACTCTGTCCATCCACTTGCGCTTCAACCCCACGCCCAACCACCGCACGGAAGCCCGTCACCTCCGCCATGTTGACCCCTTGCGCTTGGGCATAGCGCACGACCGCCCGCGCTAAGGGGTGCTCGCTGTGGGATTCCACGCTGGCGACTAAGCCTAGCAACGCATTGGTATTGTGATCTTTGCCAAACGGGATGAGGTCAGTTACTTGGGGTTGCCCCACTGTGAGCGTGCCGGTTTTATCAAACGTCACCGCTTTGATGTCGGCGAATAACTCAAGGTGCGCCCCCCCTTTGAACAACACACCATTACGTGCCCCTGCGGCAATGGCAGAGATGAACGATGCCGGCGTGCTAATCACCAACGCACACGGACTGGCAACCGTCATCAAGACCATCGCCCGATAGAAATTGGCGACGAAGGGTACACCGAACAACGGGGGAATGGCAATGAACAGCGCGATGAATCCGATGATGGCGACAGCGTAGCGTCTTTCAAATGCTTCTAAGAAGCGTTGCGTGGGAGCTTTGCTCTCTTGTGCATTCTCCACCATTTGAATGACTCGCGCCAATACCGTCTCTTGGGCAGTCCCTGTTGCGCGTAGCTCTAATGAACCGTGCCCGTTTAAGGTGCCAGCGAATACGGTTGCGCCAACGGTTTTATCAACGGGGATAGATTCGCCCGTGATGCTGGATTCGTCTAGGCTAGACTGTCCTGCTATGACAAGGGCATCCACAGGGACGCGCTCGCCCGGCTTCAGCAAGAGCAAGTCATTGGGTTGAATCTCACTTGCTTTGATGGTGACAAACTGATCCCCTCGCTTGAGTGTTGCCTCTTCTGGGTAGAGCTTCATCAGGCTTTGGATCGCCTTACGACTGCGCCCGATGGCGTAATCTTGCAACACATTGCTGAGTGAAAACAAGAAGAGCAAGATTGCCCCTTCGTGCCATTCACCAATGACCGCCGCGCCGAGTGCCGCCAGAATCATCAGTAAGTCCACGTCTACCACGCGCTCTTTTACTAAAGCGTGAATCGCCCCCAGCAAACCAAACCATCCCCCCGTTATGTAGGAGGTAATGTTGATGAGCAGGATCAAGATAGGTGCCCATTGTTGATTTTCTGCCACAAAACTCACCACAATCAAAACCAATGTTGCCAGCACCAATCGCGGTTCTAGCCATTCCTTAGTCAAAAATGGTGCGCTTTCAGAAGCAGGGGTAGTGGGTTGGATGATGGGCGAAGAAGGATTTAACATGGCATAACCTTTTCAATAACCAAGTGATTGAATTAATTTTACATCGGTTAAAATAGTTTTGCCAACATCATAAAACAACTCTAATGCTTATTTTATCTTGGCTAGTGATTTGCCATGTTTACAAAATGCTGTATAACTATATAGGTAACGGCAGTAAAGTGAGGATAGGAGGAAGTTAGGTGACTGTATCCATACCTGCCAATATTCTACAGGACTTGAAAGTTCTTGTGATTGAAGACGATCCCGATAGTTTAGAGGTGGCAACACGCTTGTTAAAGCATTATGGGGCAACCGTCTATCAAGCCTTTAACGGGCAAGAAGGGCTGGAGACTTTGCAACGAGTCACCCCTGATTTTATCATTTGTGATCTGGCTATGCCTGTTTTAGATGGATGGGAGTTCATCAGCGAGATCAAGAAAAATCGCCCAACCTCTATCATCCCAACTTTTGCCTTGACTGCTAACGCTATGCCCCATCACCGTCACCAAGCAATTGAGGCAGGTTTCTATAATTTCATGACCAAACCCTTAACCCCTGCGTCTTTCATGAAAGACCTGATTCGGCTTTTAGAGGATATGCCACAATTTCAACAACGCATCAAGAAGTAAATCAACCAGTTCAATCTAATGGGTAGAGCGGTCTATATGCAAACTTTTTTCGCTTCAGTCTTTAACTTTATTCGGTATAGCAGATTGCGCTCTGCGTTGCTTGGGGTTGGTTTTGCTCTGCTGGTGATGGCGGTAATTTTGGCGGGGATTTTCTTTGCTCGCCAACAAAGTAGCACCGGAATTTTGCAATATCAGCTGGCGGAACAAAGCCGCTACATCATTCAACTTCAGCGCGAAACCTTGCGTCTGATGGTCTTGATAGGTCTACCCCCCGATCAATTTGATCTGTCTGCCGTTGAGACACAGTTTGCCCTGATGAAAAGCCGCGTGAATTTTTTGAAGGTCATTCGTCCCACTTCTAGCGGTGCGCAAGAAACCATTGAGGAGATTGAAGAGGGTTTAATCAAGGAATATGAAATTGTTGAACCACAGATTCAACAATGGATTGACCAACCTGACAATCTTGAATATAAGGCTATTGCATTAGAGTCCACAGCGACGTATGAACGTTTGGTCAATGATGCAGAATTGGAGCAAAGTCGGCTACGACGTGCTGCCTTAGATCAACTGCGTCGCTCCAGTAGTACGGCACTTTTTGCAGTGTTTGGGTCGGTGTTCATGGTCATCTTCATGATTACCATTTTCATGGGCGCATTGCGCCAATACATCCAAGAGAGCCAACGTGCAGAGATTGCCCTAGAGACCAGCCGCCTTAAAGATAGTTTCTTGGCGATTGTCAGCCATGAATTGCGCACGCCCCTCAATGGTATCTTAGGTTACGCCGGCTTGATGGAAGAGGGAATTAGCGGGGTGGTGGATGAAGAAGCCAAGCAGTTGCTTGGGCGCATCATTGCCAACGGCAAACGCTTAAACCTGCTCATCAATGACCTGCTTGATCTCAACAAGTTAGAGTCGCATAAGATGCTCATTACCCCAGAGATGGTTCATGTTCACCGCTTGGTTGCTGACTGGGAAGAAGAAGTTGCTGCTTTGGTCTATCATAAGGATGTCAAATTAGAGTTATCCGTAGCGCAGGATATGCCAGAAACCATCTGCATTGATCGCTTACGCCTCACCCAGATTGCCACCAACTTGTTATCTAATGCCATCAAGTTTACCGAGCAAGGCTCGATCTTGTTGACCGTTGAGCCTAACGCCGACCAATTCATCTTGAAGGTGAAAGATACGGGGATTGGGATTGCTAAGGATAAACAAGAAACCGTGTTTGAAGCGTTCCGCCAAGCGGATGAATCCACCACCCGCAAGTATGGTGGGACGGGTTTGGGCTTGGCAATCGTGCGTCGCTTGACGGAATTGATGGGCGGGAAGATTGAACTGGAGAGTGAATTAGGAAAGGGTAGCGTGTTTATCGTCACCCTTCCCCAAACTGTGCAGAAAGTCGATCCGATTTAATTTTTCTGAACGAGGCGACGGTAATGGCTCTCGATGATTTTTAGCTCATCCACGTCAAACTGTCGCCCTATGTCATACGCGCGTTCTGCCGTTGCCACCGCCTTACGGTTTTGTCCTTGTGCCTCATAAACTTGTGACAGGAGGTAGAAAGGGGTGGCAAGGTCTTTCTGTTTGCCATGATTGTTGATGAGTTGAATACCTTGTAACGTAAACTTTTCCGCCTCGCTGGCGCGTTGTAGCGCAAGCGCGGTGCGCCCGCTTTCAATCAACGCAAGCCACGCCGTTTCAGTATCCGCAAAGCGATCTGCCAACTTATACGCCTCACGATATAGGGCAAGCGTCTCTTCTGCTTTTTGAGAAGATGCCAATAGTGACGCTTTCGCCAGAACAATCGCGCCCATCTGATCCAACAGGCTATATTTCTGCGCCACCTTTTCAGCTTGCAAAACGGTCTCAAGTGCCATCTTAGGATCGTTCAAAGACACATAACGCGGAACAAGTAGCAGGCAAGCGCGGATCACCTGTTGTTGATCGCGTGCACGTTCAGCCAAATCAAGCGCGTCTTTCTCTAGGAGGTGTGCTTTCTTTGGATTATTGGCAATGCTATACAAGCGTGCCAAACTAACCTTCACTAGGGCAAGTTGTTTGTTTTCTCCCTTGTCGGTTAGGTTTCTCTCCATGCGTTCATAGTATTTGAGTGCCTCCTCTTTTTTGCCGATGTTCTCCAGCAAGTGGGCAAAGTCCAACTGTGCCAACCACTGGCTTTCGCCACTGGCAGTCTCGATGGATTCTTTGAGCAAGGTATTGGCAAGGGGGATGTCCGCCTGTTGAAAAGCAACCGCCTGCCAAAGATCATGTGCCAATTGTGCCGCCTGCTCAAATTGTTTGGATTGCATGTAGTGGTAACGCCATTCTAGGAGGGTCGGTAAAACTGTGTTGATGGCTTGCTGACGTGTTTCACGTAGCATCAATTGTGTCTCTTGGCGAGCCGTGCGGAAGGGATCATGCTCTATGGGCGCGTAGCTTGTCTTTCGCTGGTAGCGATCATAGGCGACGTTGCGATAAACCAGCATGAAGCCTTCGGCTACGCTGGCGTGTAACAAGGTTTGTTGCTCCGCTTTGATCTTACTCAACACGTAGCTTCTAACCATTTGTGGGATGTGGTAGCTTTTCTCCCCGTTTGTAGGATGGACATTCACCAATGAGAGCGACAACCAATGTTCTAACATGGTTTGGATGGACTGGACAGTTTCGTTCTTGTTGATCTCTTGAAGTTGTTGGATGGTGAACGGGATGCGCAAGGGGCACATAGCGATGAAGGCTTTGCGCTCATTTGCCTCAAGCTGTTTGATGAGTTCTGCCAGATAATTCTTTTCGATGGTACTGATTAACTTCTTCTTGAAATCAATATCTTGGAGCAACCCGGACTTCTTGCCAATCGCACCATCAACTGTCATGAGCATTTTAGGATGCCCCCCCACGTCATGCAGAATATCTTGGATGGTTTCGGGGTCTTGCTTGCTTAAGCCTTCCAGTTGTCCCAAGAGCATTCCCACCCCCACTGCCGAAAGCATGGGCAAATGCAGTTCAAGGCAGGCTTCACTGGGTAGATTATCCAGTGACTTCCAACGTTGGCGACTGGTGTATAAGCATGTGATTGACCAGTCCGCCGAGCTGATTTCTTGAAAGAATTGCTCTAGCAGAGGGTTGCTCAGTTTCCATTGATGGTTGCTATCTTCTTGTAAGTAAGCATCGAACCCATCAAAGACAATCATTAGGCGTTTGCCCTGCACAATGCGGATGATTTCCTTCAAGCCGAGGTTGGGGCGTGTGCGATACAGGTTTAATGAAGAAGCGGTCTTGGGGAAGTTGCGCCCCAAAAAGTCAATCACTTGGCTAACGGCATCGGCGGCGTTGTGATGTTGGCACGGGATGACCAGTGCTTCTTGCACTGTCTGTTGATTGGCAGGGTCTTCTATAATGCGCCGTGCGAGGGTGCTTTTCCCCACCCCAGCCATGCCCCAGATGAAAAGGCTGGGGGTGTGGGCAATGTTGATGGCATGGCGTAATTGACGGAGTTCATGCCGACGCTCAACGAAGACGGGTGCTTTAGAAAGCGGAATCATTGCCGAGCCAGTTTGTTGCCGTTGACGACGGTTGACATGTTGGGAGGGGTCTGCCAACTGAACGGGCGAGTGATGTTGATAGAGGGCAGGTACGCCCCATATCGCCAGATAACTTGTTCGTTTGTAGAGCGTTTCTCGCCCCATTTGGATCGCATTTTCTAAAGTATAGCCGCTACCCACCGCCCCATAAAACGTCTGATAAAACAGTTTGGCGTTTTCATTTTGGAAGGGCAACGGCATCGCCAGCACCGATGGCACAGCAGGCATCAGCGCACTAGCGAAGGCGTGGGTGGCACGTGTTTGTTCTAACTTGGTTGTTTGACAATTGCTCAAGATGACCAACTGTAACCCTTGTGCATCGCGCACTACGGGCAACAAATCAGAAACATAAACTTGTCTAGGGTTGCCCATCGGGTCTTCAAGCATGAGGTAGGCACCCTCTGGGGAAAAGCCACTTTGGCTGACAAAATGGAGGATGTGATATTGCCCATCAATCAAGATCAAGCGCAACGCTTCTAAAGAACCCTCTTCGACAAACTCAACCATCACCAATTCGCGTTGACGCGCTGGGCGCAACGCCTCTAATAAGGTTTGGATTTGTCGCTCAAGGTTGATCGGTGTTGCGTCTTTGCCTTCAGCAAGCACCACCAACACTTTCAAAGGACGGGGAACGGGTTTGGTGGCAAGACTGGCATCCTCCAACTGAACACCCAATGGTTGCCGAAGGAGGGTAAACCGTGCATCTAGTGTTATAAAAGCCTGCCCATCGTGGAGCAATTCCCAAGGTTGATTCCAAAACTCGCTGGCAGATGGGGGGAAGTTCAATACAATATCTAAAGATTGCTGAGAATCTTTCATCCGCTTCATGAATTGACGAAGTGCGTCTCCACCGATTAGGTCAAACAATGCTTGCCCAATTTGTATGATGTTTTGTTGTTGCTTGCTCTCATCCAGATTGACGTGTTCGTCTAGCCATTCCACCACCTGATAATGTTCCACCGCGCTAAATGTGGAGGGAACATGCTTTTCAGCAAGGATCGATTGGGATTCAGCCTCGATCACGGTCACGATAAAATCACCAGCACGATCTACTTGGCGAAGCTGGACGATGATCCGATTATTGGGCATGGTAGCTCTCTTCTGATTTTGTGATCTTAAATTAATAATGTAAAGTATAGGGCAATTTTTTATATGTGTCGCTTGTGTTATAGTAACAAAATATGATAAACCTATAAAATTCATGGGCAGTTGCCCTTCCATTTGACAAACAGGAGAATCCCCCTTGCCTAAACCTATCCTAGATCGGCGTAAATTCTTGAAGATGTTGTTGAGTGTTGGGATGATGCCTAGCTTAAGCGGAGCGCGTATTGCCCGACAAGATGCCTTCGATGTCGTGGTGATTGGCGCGGGGGTGGCAGGGCTGGCGGCGGCGCAAACGCTTCAGCAAGACGGCTACCGCGTGGTCGTGCTAGAAGCTCGCGCTCGTTATGGTGGGCGCGTTTGGACAAACCGAGACTTGAATGGCTTGGCATTGGACATGGGCGCGTCTTGGATTCATGGCGTAAACGGCAACCCCTTGACCGAATTGGCGGATGAACTCAACATCACGCGGGTGGAAACCGACTACGATAACGGCGCAACCTACTATAGTGATGGCTCCATCATGGAGGATGCCGATGCCGACGAATACTATCGCATCTTTGAAGAGATCATTGAAACTGCGTATGCCATAACAGAAGAGCGCGACAATGACCTTCCCTTGAGCGAAGCCATTCGACTGGCGTTGGTAGAACTGGAATACGAGTTTGGTGAGGAAGAGAATCAAATACTCGCCTACTTCATCAACTCCATCATTGAGCATGAATATGCCAACGATGCCAGTAACTTGTCCGCATGGTATTGGGATGAGTCGGGGGGGTATACAGGGGAGGATGTGCTTTTCCCAAACGGCTATGACTGGCTCACCAACCATTTGGCGCAGGGGTTAGACATTCGCTTAGAGATGCCCGTCAAGCAGATTGACTATTCTGCTGATGAGGGTGTGCGCGTCATGGCGGAGGGGCAAACGTTTGTTGCCGCTACCGCTGTGGTAACTGTGCCGTTGGGCGTGTTGAAGGCGAACGCCATCACCTTTAACCCAGCTTTGCCCTCTGCTAAACAACAGGCAATCCAGCGGTTGCAGATGGGCGTATTGAGCAAACTCTATCTACAATTCCCCGAAGTCTTTTGGGATGCAGATGCACACCTCATCGGCTATGTGGATGCAGAATCGCGTGGGCGATGGGGTGAATGTTTGAACCTTGCCGACGTGGTACAACAACCGATTTTGTTGTGTTTCAATGCCGGTCAATATGGTCAAGAGGTAGAATCTTTGAGCGATGCCGACATCATCGCGGGCGCAATGACCATGTTACGCACCATCTACGGAGACGATATTCCTGCGCCCATTGGACATTTGCGTTCTAACTGGTCGAATGATCCCTATAGCTATGGATCGTATTCATCCTATGGGGTGGGTAGCACGCCCGATGATATTGAAGCATTGGCTGAAAGTGTAGCGGATGTGTTGTTCTTTGCAGGGGAAGCGACTAACTTCGATTATAGCGGTACGGTACACGGTGCGCTCATCAGTGGGCAACGTGCCGCTGAAGAGTTGATCGAAGCTATCTAGGTAGCTTGACACCTTCCCCCCCCGTGTTAAAATGTCCCGAATCCTGACCATTGCGGAGAACTCTGATGAGATACCGAATCATCCTTCTTGGATTGTGTTTATCAATATTGTGGGGCGTGCTTCCAACGTTTGCCCAAACGAATCTACTGAATAACGGTGGCTTAGAACAAGGAAGTTTTGGCAATTATGTGGGCACAACCCGTAGTGATTTGACCATTCCAGTGGGTTGGAGTTTGTGGCTTCCGATTGGTTCAACCGCCGGATACTATGACCGTGGTGATCGGGTGTTCGGCTTTCCACATCAGGGGGTGGGTCCCGCCCCAGTGGAAGGGGCAACCGCCGCCAACTTCAGCGGTGGGTATGTGCAATATCGCATGGCATTATATCAAGCGGTGAATGTTGCCGCTGGAACTGCCTTGCGTGCTGAAGTTACCACACAGGTGAAGTCATGTACCCCAGCCAATGAGGGGAGCGGTTGTGGCTCTTCTTTAGAGTCCGGTGCCAGCACGCGCATCGGGATTGATCCCGATGGTGGGAATGACCCCGCCGCGGCGGAAGTGGTGTGGTCTGCTTTTCTTGAGCCACACGACCAATGGCTAACCCAAAGCGTGGAGGCAACCGCAACAGGTGGAACGGTGACGGTGTTCATCTATCACACCCAGCGCGTTCCCAACACGTTCAACAACGTCTGGATTGACAATGTGAAACTCTTCCAAGGTGGTGGGGGAGGGGCTGCCCCAAGCGTGGCAACGGCTGTTCCCGGCGTGCCCATCCCAACCGCCACCCCTGCGCAACAGTACGCGCAATTTGTGAACCCACAAGGAAGCCGTGATGATGGTTCAGTTGTCCATACCGTTGCATCTGGCGATACCCTAGCGGCAATTTCCGTCGCCTATGGCGTTCCTGCCACCACCATTATTTCGCTCAATCCTCAATTGGGGAATGGGGCAATCCTGCAACTGGGGCAACAGATCACCATTTCACAGGGGAGTAGTTCTGCGCCCAGCAATCCTACCCCTGCTGAATCAGCCTCCGCGTCTACCCAGCCACAAGCCACTGAAGAACCGCTAGTCGAGGTTATCAATACCGATCCTAAACGCACCGGGCAACCCCTTGATGTGGGGGGAATCTTAGACTTGGCAAGCGTTGCGGTTGCTGAAAACCCCACCGCCACCATTGAACCGACGGCAGACCTTCCCACCATGACACCCATCCCCACTGGGGAGGCTCCGGTGGTTGCCAGCAATGAGGTGATTCCAGCGGTGGATATGGGCGCGAATACCGCGACGGTGTGCTTGTCCATGTTTGAGGATGTCAACCAGAACCGCTACAAAGAAGCAGATGAACCGCTCTTGCCGTCAAGTGTGTTGCAGATTCGAGTGGGGACAGAAATGGTGGTGGAGTATGAAACCGATGGCGAAAGTGAACCCAAGTGTTTCACTGAACTAGAAGCGCAAACCTACACCATCAATGCCAGCCCTGCGGTTGGATATGGGTTAACCACGCCGACACAATTACAAGTTCCTTTGACGGCTGGCTCAGTGGTCAATCTGGCATTTGGCGCGGCACAAGGAATCCAAAGCGTTCCCCTTCCAGAAGGAGGAGATTTCTCCGCCTTTGTGACGAATACGAACGCAACCAATTCACCAACAACTGTAGAAGAGCCAGCTTCTTTGCTTGACCAACTGCTTGGCATCAGTGGTATTATTGTTGTGGGCATTGCTGCTGTCATTGTCCTCGCCGGAATTGGCGTGGCGGTGGTGTTACGCCGAGCATAAAGATGAGAGACGTTATGAAAAGAACACTCCTAGTAAGTTTGTTGGTTGCCATGTTGATTGTTGCTTCGGTTGTGTTGGCACAAACGGGCGGGCAATTTTGCGTGCGTAGTTTTGAAGATCGAAATGCAAACGGGGTTATCGACGCGGATGAATCCGTCTTGACTCGTGGCGTGGCGGTTGACTTGCTCAACCAGTACAATATCGTCATCGCCAGCGCGTTGCTGGACAATTCACCCAATGCCACCGATGGCATCATCTGTTTTCAACAATTGCCAAGCGGGCAGTATTCTGTTTTAGTCACCAGTGCTGACTATCAACCCACTACCCCCAGTTTGGTTAGCAGAGACATCACCGATAGCGGCTTCCCCACAGTGGTTAATTTCGGTGGGCAACAAGCCCTCACCGTTGCCACGCCAACCGCTTCCCAGCCCAGCGCGTCTTGGATGGATACGTTAATCCCTAATCTCTCTGCTATGAATGCAGAACAACAACGTTCATTCGTCCTACGCTTGGGGCTATCTCTGTTGTGTGGGGTGGTGTCGGTGGTGTTTATGGTGTTGTTTGGGTTCATCATTTACTGGGTATCCATGCGCCAGCGTCAACCGCGGGCAGTGCAGTTTAATCCCGCTTCTGCCCAACCGATTGATCCCGGCTCGGTAGAGGTGAATGCTATGCAAACACAAACCTATCCAATTATTGATGAGCCGGCTTTTCAGGATGAAGATACCAACGCCTCTAGTTCGTTCCGTTAGTTTTGCCCTGATGCTGTGTTTAGGTTTGATGGGGGGGCGCGTGTTCGCTCAATCATCAAACCTAGTCGGACAAGTGATTGTCTTGTCGCGCTCGGTGGAGTATCGTCGAGTGGGGACGGAGGCATGGCTTCCCATCCGTTATGAGACGCTCATCGGGCAACAAGATCAACTCCGCACGTTAGATAGTGGGAAGGCAACCTTCACCACACTGACGGAATCCATCTACCTTGAACTTGAGCCACGAACGACTTGGACAGTGGAATCCCTTGTGCGCCACAGCACGGGGGAAACCGAACTCACTTCCCATTTAGAACAGGGGCAAGTGCTTCATCAAGTGCTGTCTGCCTCCCCCAGTCACCACGCCATCCATGTTCAGGATGCAACTTTCCACATGCTGGGGGGTAACTTCCTCATCCAATATGATCCATACACCGCCACCACGCGCTATCTGGCATTGACTGCCGAGGCAACGGTCAACGCAAATTCACAGACAATCCCCGTTTCATTGGGGAGTGGGATTCGGATAAAGGAAGATGGTATACCATCGGACGTGGTGCCCGCGCTCACCTTCAAAGAATTAGATGATCGTCTGGATGGGTGCGAAGGCACGCTGTATGGGTACTTCAACCGACGCTTGCCCGTTTATGAATATCCGAACGTCTTGTCTAGGGGATTGGGAACGCTTCGCCCTAGCCAGATCGAGCGACTATTCGGGGTGGATCCGAGCGGAACATGGTATCGGGTGCGCTTTGAAGATGGGTTCGGCTGGGTCTCCCCAGATGAAGGCTATGTGATTGATGATTGTACCCCGTTACATGTTTTCACCGAAGCGGAGCTACAGCCCTATCCACACGCCACGCGCGAGGAAAATCAGATTGCATGGGAATATTGCGTTGGCTTACGCTTGCCCCCCACGCATTGGCAACCCCATCGCATTGCTCCCCAGCAAACGCTATATGAATTGAGCTTCAAATATCCCACCACTGCTGAAGATTTAGCATTGAAGAATTGTCTGGCAGAATTAACGTTGGTCTTTGAAAACCTAGATATTTTAGTACCACCCGCTGCCCCATAATGACCGCATGCCTCGACGCTTGCGTTAGGGCATGCCTAGTTAGTTATATCCTATATCCTACTTATACATAAAGAAGGTTGCTCATGATTCATCAAACCCTCAACGGCACATGGTTGTTCCGCCAGACTGCCCAAACCCAAACCTTCCCTGCCGTTGTGCCGGGTTGTGTTCATACTGACTTATTGGCAAATCAACTTTTACCAGATCCGTTTTATCGTGACCAAGAGAAAGATCAAAAATGGGTGGGTGAAACCGACTGGATATATCACCGCACCTTTGAAGTGGATTCTAGCTTGCTAGAACATGAGCAAGTTCTATTGTGTTTTCATGGGCTAGACACCATCGCCACCATTCACCTGAATGGGCAACAACTGGGCGAGACGGAGAACATGTTCCGTGTGTATGAGTTTGATGTGAAGCCCCATCTACAACTGGGTGAAAATACATTGCAAGTTGATTTCCGTTCTCCCATGCAGTTTGTGCGTGAGATGGACGCAACACTGGGCGAGATGGCGGGCTGGATTGAACCCATGCGCGTCAACAGTGGCGCGTGGATTCGCAAAGAGCCGTGCAACTTTGGCTGGGACTGGGGTCCCAAAATGCCGACGGTGGGCATCTGGCGCGAGGTGGAGTTGGTCGCGTTCAGCGGGGCACGTCTGCAACACGTCCACATCTTGCAAGATCATCAACCTTCGGCGGTGCAGTTGACGCTTCATGTCAGCGCAGAGGTGCTTCAGGCAACCCCTCTAGCGGTCAATGTTGTTGTTCGCCTCAATGGTGAAACCGTTGCCCAGTCACAAGCTGACCTTCAAGCTGAGGGCAACGCCACGCTACAACTCACCTTAGCGCATCCCCGTTTGTGGTGGGTGAACGGCTTGGGTGAACAACCTCTCTATGATGTGTCGGTTGAACTGCTTGACCAAGCCCACGCCACACCCCTTGATACGCTCGCTAAACGAATTGGCTTGCGCGTCTTACAACTAGAAACCCCTAACGATGAGTGGGGGCAGGCGATGTACTTCACCTGTAACGGGGTGCGGTTCTTCGCTAAAGGTGCCAACTGGATTCCTGCCAGTCCCTATCCTGCCGAGCCAACCCGTAGCCATCTGGAGGTGTTCGTTCGTGCCACTGCCCAAGCGAACATGAACATGTTGCGCGTTTGGGGTGGGGGCATCTATGAGGATGAACACTTCTATGATCTATGCGATGAATATGGCATTGCCATTTGGCAAGACTTCATGTTCGCGTGTGGGACATACCCCAGCACCCACGCGGAGTGGATGGCAAATGTTGCTGAAGAAGCGGTGCAGAATGTCCGCCGTATTCGTCACCACGCTTCGTTAGCGGTTTGGTGTGGCAACAACGAAATTGAGCAGGGCATGATGATCCCAGAGTGGGAACAGACGGTCAGTTGGGATGAATATAATTTGCTGTTTGTGGACTTGTTGGGGCAGATTGTCGCCACGCATGATCCCCAACGTCGCTATTGGCAAGCCTCGCCCCACAGCCCCGGCAACGTGCGTGATCCATTTGACCAGACGGTGGGCGACACCCATCTGTGGGCAGTGTGGCACGGCAAAGAACCGTTTGAATGGTATCGCACGCGCCAAGATCGCTTCTGTAGCGAATTTGGTTTTCAGTCTTTCCCAGAGCCAGCCACGCTCAATGAGTTCACCGCGCCAGAAGACCGCAACATCACCAGTTACGTGATGGAATATCGCCAGCGCAGTGCCATCGGTAACGGCACAATCATTCATTATATGCTCGATTGGTTCCGCCTCCCCAACAATTTTGAGAGCATGGTTTGGCTCACCCAAATCTTACAGGGGTTGGCGATGAAGTATGCCGTAGAGCATTGGCGACGCAACATGCCCCGCACGATGGGCACGCTCTATTGGCAATTGAACGATATGTGGGGGGCACCTAGCTGGGCATCGGTTGATTGGCGCGGACGTTGGAAGGCGTTGCATCACATGGCAAAACATTTTTACGCGCCCCATTTGATCTCCGGCGTGACCGACGCAAAGGAGGGCAAAGCCACTTTATACGTTACCAGCGACCTTCACACCGATGAACCTGCTACCGCATACTGGTCGCTTACCGACTTGGAAGGTCAGGCGATTGTGAATGGGGAAGTGGGGGTGACGATTCAACAAAACACCAGTCAACTCATTGCCGAGCTAGACTTACGTGAGGCACTTCATACACAAGGGGAACGAAACGCCGTCTTGTGGTTCTCACTGGTGATCGGTGGTCAGGTTGTTTCTGAAAATGTTGAGCTATTCGTTCGCCCTAAACATGTGGAATTGTTGCCACCCTATATCGCCACCCATACTGAACAGGTGGCTGAGGGGGTTTATGATGTCACCTTGACCGTGCAAGCGGTGGCGTTATACGTGTGGCTAGAGATACCCGACGCGCACCTCTCAGATAATTTCTTCCACCTCCGCCCAGATGTTCCGAAGGTGGTTCGCATCACCAAGACGAACTTAACGGGCTTGGCATTGCATAGCCTCTACGAAACCTATACCCGTTAATGTCCCTGACGTGAAATGGAGTCCGCAAATTTAAGGTAGATTTAAGGTCAGTTCAACTGCCCATAACCTTGAATGATGCGGACTCTGTTAAAGTGGTAAGCGTGTTATAAAAGCACGTTTGTTTAACCACGAAAGGGAATCTATGAAACGCTCATTCTTCAATCGCGCAGTGCGCCACCTATCTTTGTTCGCCGTCAGTGGCATGGTTGCCTCTGAAGTTTTGGCACAGTCCACCCCTAATTACGTTGGCGTGACAACGCTTTTGCAAGGGCGTGTTACCGATACCGAAGGCTTGCCCCTCGCCAATTTGGCGGTTGAGATTTGGCATACCGATTTGAACGGTAACTACAATCACCCCAATGATGCCACTGGCGAGCAGTTGATGGCGGACTTCCAATATTTTGGTACGGCACAAACGGATGAAAACGGTGACTACGTTTTTCTCACCCTCAAGCCCACCCCCTATGATGGTCGCCCAACTCACATTCACTTTAAGGTGAAGCAGGATGGCGAAACCCTATTGACTTCTCAATTCTATTTCCTTGAGGATGAAGCGGAAGTGGCTCAAGATGGGGTGTATGGAGATGCTGGCGCAATGTTGTTCCTACAAAATGCTACAGAAGATGTTGATGCTGATATTGCTGAAGATGGCATCCGCAGTGTGACTGGGAACATCGTCTTGGATTTGAACGGGAACGGCGCGGATGTCATGCTGGCGACACCCTCCCAAACCGAAGGACCTTACTACCCCGTTGTTGATTTTTCCGCCTATGACAACAACCTCACCAACGGCGTAACCGATGAAGAGGCGTATGCTCTACCAGTTGCAAGCGTGGATTTCACCTTGTTCAATTTGAACACAGGCACTGCGGATGAATTTTTGACTATCCCCAACATGAGCAATCGCATGGTGCGTGAGTTTGAAGAATATCGCCCGTATGTCAGCATTGTTCAATTCCGCCGTGAAATCGGGAAGTATGTCAATGCCGATCAAGTTGCCGCCTATGAACAGTTTGTCTACGTTCCCATCAGCGCGAATGATGCTGATGCAGAAACGCTCAAACAAATCCCCAACGTCACCGATGAAGTGGCTAACGCGCTCATTGCCAGCCGTCCGTATGCCTCTAATGTGGCGTTCCTAGAAGCACTGGCGACCCACGTAGACGCGGAATCGGTTGCCTTAGCAGGTCATTACTTGGCAGGCGAATAGATGGATTCGCAAAAAGTTCTACAGAATCTGCGGGCATCCTTGCTCGCCATTGCCAGCATGGCATTCATCGTCACCCCCGTTGAGCTATGGCTCACTGGACATTACGAAAACGCCTTTCAATGGATACCCTTCATTTTGTGTGGGATAGGCTTGGTGGCAATCGGCACAGTTTATTTTCATCCTGCCCGTTGGAGCGTATGGGGTTTGCGCTTGGTGATGGGTGCTGTGGGGGTGGGGGGTGTTTATGGGATTGTCCTACACCTGCTCAATAACTTCGCCTTTGAGTTAGAAATTCGCCCTAATGCCACCTCATCGGAGGTGATCCTAGAGGCGTTGCGCGGGGCAAACCCCCTTCTTGCGCCCGGCATCTTGGTCTTTGGTGCGATGCTCGCTTTGCTTTTCACCTATGCCCATCCCGTTTTCATACCAACCTTAACCCGTTCTGCAACAGGAGATTGATGGATGAATCGTCCACAACGTAACTTGCAATTCAGTAAAACTCAAATTCGGTTGTACCTTGATCTGATTTTGTTCATCCTCTTCTTGGTGACGAACGCTCCTCAAGGGACTGGTATCCCCTTTCATGAATGGATCGGCATTGCGTTCATCATCCCGATAGTGGTACATATCGTGATGGATTGGCAATGGATGGTGAGTGTCACACAACGGCTCTTCAAAAAGCTAAACGGCGAAACGCGCTTCAATCATTTGTGGGATGTTCTGCTTTTCATCGTGATGACTTTGGTTATCTTTAGTGGGGTGATCGTCTCCCGTAGTGCCTTGCCTGCATTGGGCATCCCTATACAAGTTGACCATACTTGGGTTGAACTGCATGAAGCCACCGCCAACCTGCTCATCATCATGGTGGGGATTCATCTGGCAATGCACCTCAAATGGATCGTTAGTACCATGAAACGTTATATCTTCCAAACGAATACACGCGCGGTCGTGGTGGAGGCGCAATCATGAACCTGTTGAAAGCGTGGGTAATCCCCACATTGATTATATTCTTGTTGGCGGGGGTGGTGATTGCCGTTGCCATCCCGTTGGTCAATGGCATGTCTGATGATGACGATACATTTGAAGAGCGACGTGGCGAGCGCGG
>JBMOEO010000018.1:0-47808 GCA_049318945.1 Phototrophicaceae bacterium
AGGGTGGGTGCTGGCACGCAAATTCAATTCCGAATGGGTTGCTCGCCAAAGCGCACGCCCCTTAGCTCAAGCAGGGTGGGCACGTGGATTCATCGTTGCCGAACATCACCCAGAATGGAGCGCACACATCTTAGAGGAGGCAGGCGCCACACAACGGGCAATCTGGCTCGTGCGTCATCATCAAGTCCCTTATGCGCACTTTGTGGGGCATCCTGACCAAGACCTCTTGCATCAGTTACAATGTGCTGATGATCTTTCATGAACCGCAAACGATAATAGGATACTCCGCTATGGCAGAATTAACCATCACTTTGATTGGCTTGGGACGCTTGGGCACTTCTATCGGGCTTGCCTTAGCCAATTACCAAGCACGCCCCAAGATGAACAATCGCTTCACCGTGTGGGGGATTGACCCCTTAGAGGAAAATCGCAAAACCGCCAAGCAACTAGGGGCGGTGGAACATGCCCACGCCTCCCTATTTGGGGGGATTGAAAAGAGTGATCTGATCGTGCTGGCAACCGAACTTGAGGCAACCCACCAATGGCTACGCCAGCTTGCCCCACGCCTGCGTGAGGGGTGTGTGCTGTTGGATTTGTCTCCGCTTAAGTTGCCCACCTTGCACATGGGCGCGGAGTATCTCCCCTCCACGCTCCACTTGATCGGCGCGACCGCCACGCTCAACCCACGCTACTTGTGGGATGGCTTGGATGATGTGCATCACGCCCAAGCGGATTTATTTGTGGGAGGGACGTTTATCCTTGCCCCTTCAGTAACCGCTAACCCCCAAGCTGTTGAACTTGCCCACGAGTTTTGTAAGGTGCTGGGCGCAACCCCCCACTTCATGGATCCCATCGAACATGATGGCATTGTTGCCATAACAGAGGGCTTGCCGATTGTGCTGGGCTTGGCAACCTTCACCGCCTTTGCTGACCAAGACGGATGGGACGAGGTTCAACGCTTGAGCAACCCCGCCTTTGGGCGCATCACCCATCGCCTGATGGACAGCACCGCCCCCGCGTTGGCACAACAACTCACGCACAATCATGAGAATGTGGTGCGTCAGCTGGACGTGCTGATGAATCGCTTGGCGGAGATTCGCGCGGTGTTGAATGAAGGGGACGAATTGGCGATTGAGTCGCTCTTCAATCATGCTGACCAAGCCTACTCGGCATGGCTTAAGCGACGCAGTGGCGGGCGTTGGGATGATCTGCTGGAGACGGTTGACCAACATCGGCAAACCTCATTCTTGGCAGGCTTCTTGGGGGGCTATCTGGCTGATCGCTTAACCCAGCGAAAAGATGAAGATTAAGTGAACGCTCATATTTTGCTTACTCATTTTTGTGGTTATCTGTAAACGATCAAAGCTAGATGAGAACATTTGATGAAAGGACACAAACGATGTTACACAAACTATCGTCCCTGTTTTGGGCATTAGCCTGCTTGCTGGTTGTTGCCAGCGCAACCGCTCAAGAGGAAACCCCACCCTACTTAGGCATCGGCTTACAACCCGATGGGCAGGTGGGTATTATGGTGGATAACGTCTATCCCGATTCTCCTGCAGAACAAGCAGGGCTACAGATTGGGGACGTGATTTATACCCTCAATGGTGAACCCGTTTTGCCCATGACCATCGGCGAACAGATTAGCCAGATGCAAGTCGGAGAGGTCATTCAGTTGGGGGTGGTTCGGCAAGGGGAGGGGTTGACTGTAGAAGTCACCTTGTCCGCACGCCCCACCGATTTCGGGGCGGTTGTCCCCACGCCTGAATCTTTGGAGGATGTTGTGGTGCAGGCACCACGCCCACGCTTGGGACTGGCAGTTGTGCCTTCTGATGATCCTGTCGGGGTGCGCGTGATTGACTTCGGCACGGATAGCCCCGCCCAACTCGCTGGCGTTCAGCTGGAGGATGTCATTACCTCCATCAACGGGATCACCGTTACGGGACCCGCTGATTTGCAAGAGGCATTGGAAGGGTTAGCAGTGGGAGACCGCGTAACCTTAGCCATCATCCGCGCTGGCGAAACGCTTGAGGTGGAGGTTGAACTAGGCGAATCAGAAGCGATCTTGCGCTTTGATAACCTCACCCCCGATCAAGTGCAGGCATTCGGACTGGTGTTTAGCGACGGGCGTTTATTGGTGGAAGCACCCCAAGACCCCGCTTATCTGGAATCGGTTGGCTTGCAAGTGGGGGATGAAATCACCGCGCTCAACGGACAGGCATTAGACACACCTAACCTTGCCTTTGATTCCATCACGCAAACGATGCAAACCGACACGCTCATTCTCACGGTACAACGCGAGGGCGAAACCGTAGACATAACGTTGACGCTTCAACAAAGCCTACCTATTTTGATGGTGCTGTCTAGCAACTAATCTGTGCGCGGTGTGCCTATAGGCTTGGCACACCGTGTTCACTACCCATACAATCATCGACTACTGATAAGCATACAGGTGCATCATGACGCTCATTATTCTAGGACTTGGACCCGGCGATATTCAGGACTTAACGCGCCGTGCGTGGGACGCGCTCCAAAACGCTGATACGGTGTTGCTCCGCACGGAACAACATCCTTGCGTGCCCCATCTCCCCCTCAAACATCCATACCACTCCTTTGATGAGGTGTATGAAAGCATGGCACAGTTTGAAGATGTGTATCGGACGATTACCGAGCGCGTGATCGAAGCCGCCCAACAACACGCGAACGTGGTCTACGCCGTGCCGGGCGATCCGTTCATTGCCGAATCCACCGTGCAACAGATCATAGCGCGGGCGCAATCGCTACAACTTCCCTATCAGATCATCAGTGGGATGAGTTTTATTGAGCCGACGTGTGCGGCGTTGGGGCTGGATGCCATACAGGGGTTACAACTGATCGACGCGCTTGAAGTCGCCACCCATCATCACCCCCCCATCAATCCACAATACGGCGCGTTGTTGGCACAAGTGTATAACCGTACCGTCGCCAGCAATGTCAAACTCACCTTGATGAATCAATACCACGATGAATTTGAGGTGACGCTGGTTCATCGTGCTGGGGAGCAAACCGTGCTAGAACGCTTGCCCCTGTATGAGATTGACCGTAGCGAACACATCAGCCACCTCACCAGTTTGTATGTGCCCCCATTGGGGCGTTATCGTAGCTTTGAGGCGTTCCAAGAGATCATCGCCCACCTCCGCGCCCCTGAAGGGTGCCCGTGGGATCGGGAACAAACGCACGATTCATTGCGCCCCTATCTGATGGAAGAGGCGTATGAGGTTTTGCAAACGCTCAACGATGGGGACACCGAAGCCCTGTCAGAAGAGTTGGGTGATTTGCTGTTGCAGATCGTGCTTCATGCGCAAATCGCCCTTGAAGACGGAGAGTTCAGCATGGCGGACGTGCTAGAGAACATCTGCACCAAGATGATCCGTCGCCATCCGCACGTGTGGGGAAGCACCGAAGTTGACAATGCTGAGGCGGTGGTAGCCAACTGGGAGCAAATCAAACAGACGGAGAAAAGCGCGAAGGGCATAGGGCAAGATGGGTTTGTCTCGGTTTTGGATGACGTGCCCCAATCGTTTAGCGCGTTGATGCGTGCGCATAAGTATGCCAAGCGTGCTTCTAAACTCGGCTTTGATTATGAAAAGTTGGCGGATACACGGGCAAAAATCCTAGAAGAGCTGGCGGAGATTGAACAGACCACACACGACCAAGATCGCTTGGACGAGGCGGGAGATTTGTTATTCGCCACGATGGACTATGTGCGCTGGCTTGGGATTGAACCAGAGGTAGCATTAGAATTTGCTAATAGCAAGTTTGCCCGCCGTTTCCGATATGTCGAGCGCAAGGTATGGGAAAGTGGCAAACCGATGACGGGCTACACGTTAGCGGAATTGGATCAGTTCTGGCGCGAGGCAAAGCGTGCAACCGCATCCTCTGCTGATTCGTCAACATAAGTCAAAGGATAACGTTTTCATAATCTTATTGAAACATACAAATCTGAAAAGAGGGTGTAAACTATAGATAACTGAAGCGTTTATCACGAAAGGATTTTATGATGACTGAACAAGAAAATAATATGCCCTTAGAAGAAACAACCCCTGACCAACCCGCTGAAGAACAAGTAGCGGAAGAATCTGCTCCTGCTGCTGAAGAACCAGTGGCTGAAGAATCTGCTCCTGCTGTTGAGGAACAAGCGGCTGAAGAATCTGCTCCTGTTGCCGAAGGGCAAACTGTAGAAGAAACGCTCAAGTCTTGGTGGGATGAAGTGGAAGTCGCCGGTCATGACGCGGTAGAATATATTCGCGGACTTGTTGAAGAAGGTAACATCCGCCATATCCGTTTGGTGAATGAAAAAGATGAAACCTTGTTGGATATTCCTCTCGCAGCTGGCGTAGTAGTGGGTGCAGGTGCAGCGGTCATTGCTCCCTTCTTGTTGGCAGTAGGCGTAGCAGCCGCCTTGTTGGCAAAGATTCGCATTCGCATTGAGCGCGTGGATGCCAACGAAACCCCCGTTGCTGAAGAATCCCCTGCGGAATCCTCCGCTACTGAAGAAAACACCGACACACAAGCCTAGTCTCAACCCATGATGCCACGGGGGAAAACTCCCCCGTGGGTCATTTACTCTTCCGCCGTCCCCACCTGAGAGGCAACCTCAAGCAAAGCGCGTACCAATGTTTCACGGTCTTGGCGACGGTTGAACGCCAAGCGCGTCCGCTCTTGTGCGCGATGAAAATCCCCATTCATTGCCAGTTGCAAAATCTGGTCAAAGCTAGGGGTCTTCTCATGCTCAATCAGTTGCTTCACAAACAACCCTCTAATCCAATCGTTCAACAAAACATCCACCACTTGTTGAGGCTCTTTGCGTAAAATCTCAAGCAATTGTTCAGTAGCCTGTGCCTCAGATAGATCGGGCTTTGAGGGGCTGGAATAGATATTAGGGTGGATGATCGAGAGCAACGTTTTAACATCGTGTTGATTCATGGTTACTTCCCATACATGTTTTGAAGGGCTTGGGCGGTCTTGCGTCGTAGATCAGCTGGAAGCATCGGGTTGCTGGACAATCGGTTGAGTGCCATAGCGGCGGTCTCGTTGCCAAAGTGTACCAACGCATCCACCAAGTCTTGAATGAGTTGCTGGCGGTTTTCATCCAGTTTTGTCACCGCGCTACTCATCTCATAGCGCAGGCGTTTGCCAAATAAGTTAGTCATGCGGTGTTCGCTATTTTGCGCTTCATACTTGATGAACTTGTACCAACGGCGATTGCGCTCTTCTTGATCGTTCACATTCAAATAGCGCAACAGGGGAATCACGTAGTCAATCTCGGCAGACATCCCCAAGGCGGCTGCCGCAAACTGCCGACGGAGCAAGTCCTCATTTGGACTAAGCATGATGTTCATCAACTCGTCATAGTCGGCGAAGTCTCCAAAGTGTGCCAATACGCGATACGCCAATTCAGGGTTAATGTGTCCCCATTGCCCCACCGCGCCACTTAATCCACGCGCAAAATCCCCGGCGATCTTCACCCGTGTGATGGCAACCATCCCAATGAGTTGCGGATCGTCAAGGGTTTCTAACACATCTTGCAAGCCCGTCAGGGCATCGGTATGCCCAATTTGTACCAACAGGTCAAGCATCTCCGCTTTTGCGCTGGAATCATATTCGGGTGAGCGCAATGAAGCCAACAGGGCAGGGATGCAATATTCCTTCTGATTGGTTGCCAAGTGCTGAATCCCTAGCTCACGGGTTTTCCCCTTCGCACTAAAAATTTGGCGCACCAGTTTAGCGATGTCATCTTCGATGTTGAGGGTGTCTTGCTCCCCCACCATCTGGGAGGCACGCTCACGGACGAACGGTGCCTCTTTGGGATCATTCATCAATTCGTGCAGTGCTTGGGTTGCGCTTTCCCCAACGATTTTGAATAGTTCCTCAAACACCTTCCCCTGTCGCAAAGAGTCCACCAAGATGGGCAAGATCAGCGCACCATCTCCTTGTGCAATCTGAACCAACTGCTTATAGGCGCGGTCACGCTTGTTGCGATGGGGATCGTTCTGGTGGACGGGTTGTCCGTTTTCATCCAAGCCAAAATGAGATTCTCCCAACAATTGGCGGATGCTTTCCGGGGTGGCGTTGCGCACAAAGTATTTGATCGGTTTGGCATAGCCAACAGAGGTCGCATCGGCTGTAGGGATGGACAGGGTGGGGGCGGCTTGTTGATGGGTGAGCAATTGTGCTAGTTGGTCAACATTCATTTTCAGGTTGGTGAGGGTGCTAATCGCCCCTTCTAAATCCCCCACCGTCAATTGAGTGGCAACCAAATCATACTGACTCCCCAGCAACTGACTAAAGACGGACTCCGCAAAAACACCACGAATGATGTCTTGGGTCAGTAAGTCCGCAATCTCTTCTGCATCTGCGCCGGTGATGGTGCGCAGGGCGGTGATGGTGTTCATGGGGACGGGGGTAGCCGTATAACCATAACGCCCATGAAACAGGAGGGTTAAGGAATGAATGAGGGTTTCGCGTGATGACATAAAACCAATCCGTCTATCAATCTATGCTTAAGTATAGACAAGGTTGAGGGGATAAACGTATGGAAGCGGTGAAAGAAGTGTAAGAAGTTATAAACGACACTGCCCTCAACGCATGCTGAGGGCAGTGTTATAAGTTAGTCGGGGCGGCGGGATTTGAACCCACGACCTCACCGACCCGAACGGTGCACGCTACCAGTCTGCGCTACGCCCCGAAAATCAACAACCGACTAACCTTGAATATTCGTTCATTCTAATCAGATAATTCACCCCACACAAGTGGCAGTCTAACGAGGCAACGCATGAAGAACCCACCAAGAATATTCTCTGACCGTGTGCGTCAATGGGCATCTCCCCTCACCCAGTCGGTAGGGGGATGGGTTGGGCGTTTGGGCATTCACCCAGACGCGGTGTCATATACTGGGGCAATACTCACCCTCTTAGCTGGGGTTCTCATTGCACAAGGACGCTGGGTGTGGGCGGGAGGGGTATTTGCCGTGGCGGGGTTGTTTGATGTGTTGGATGGGGCAATCGCCCGCGCCTTACAACGCCAAAGTGTGTTTGGCGCGGTGTTGGATTCCACCTTAGATCGGTATGCTGACGGTTTTATTTTCGCTGGTTTGGGTTATCATTTCGCTGTCACGGCACACTATCCCAACCTTATATGGGTGTTGATTGCCCTAATCGGTAGCTTCAACGTGAGTTACGTCCGCGCCCGTGCAGAAGGTGCAGGCATTCCTTCCACCAAAAACGGGTGGTTCAGTCGCTTTGAGCGCACCTTGTTGTTGATTGGGATGCTCCTTTTTCATCAATGGTTGTTGGTGCCGGGCTTATGGATATTGGCAATCGGAACTCACTGGACAGTGGTTCAACGCTTGTATGAGGTTCATCAACAGATACGGAGTTCATAAATGGCTTTGCAAATTGGTTATATCGTTCTTGCTGTACTAGGGTTGATTCTTTCTATTCTGCCTGAAATGGGCGGTCGCATTCCTATGATTGATCGTTTCAAACAACGCTTGGGCAATCAAGCTGGGTGGGTGATGAACCTCATCAGTTTGATTGGAACGTTGTTCTTGGTGATCGGCATTTTAGGGTTCATCGTCCTTCGCTTTGTGCCCAGCTTTGAGTTATCGAGTGGGATTAAGTTTGAAGACCGCGAATACATCACCCTGTTTGGTGGGCTTCAGTTGCGCTACTACGGCATCATCATTGTGGTTGCCATGTTGATAGCGGCATCTGTGGCAACACGCCTTGCCAAGCAAGACGGGCGCGATCCTGAACATGTGTGGGGGATTCTCACTTGGGCAATCATCCCCGGCATCATCTTGGCGCGGTTGTGGTTTGTCACCTTCCCCCCGCGTTCGGTTGTGGTAGAAGGCTTTGACGCGCTCTACTATTGGTCAAACTTCTTCGCCGCTGATGGAGCAATCGCCATCTGGACGGGTGGCTTAAGCATCTTTGGGGCGGTACTGGGCGGGTTGCTCGGTGCGCTGGTTTACTTGCGTCGCAATCACTTGGCGGTGCCGGCTTGGCTAGACATTGCCGCGGTGGCGTTGCCACTTGGACAAGCAATCGGACGCTGGGCAAACTTCATCAACCAAGAGCTATATGGCATTCCCACTACGCTTCCGTGGGGGATTTCCATTGACAGCGCAAACCGCATCCTAGAATACAAAAGCACGGTGGAATACCCTGTTAGTACCACCTTGTTTCATCCTTTATTCTTGTATGAATCCTTGTGGAGTTTGGTGGCGTTCATCGTCCTGTTGAGCCTGTTCATTCGTAACCGCAATCAGCTTAAAGTGGGAACGTTGTTCTTGTTCTACCTCATCCAATACAGCGTGATCCGCTTCCTGCTTGAGTTCTTGCGCATTGAAACCACCGTGTATGGGAACATCAACTTCTCCCAAGTGGTGACGCTAGTCATTTTAGCGGTGGCGTTGGGATGGTTCTTCATGCGTCGCAATGATGCCACCATTCCACCCCGCGCCAAGTGCGTCGATGGTCTCACCCGTAAGCCCATCACCGCCAAAGTGATCGCTAATTCTGCCCCTTCCACCCATGAAGAAACGGTTGAAGCCGATACAGCTCACCCACAGGCATAAATCTATACCGAGTGGATAGTTTGTGTGGGGCGATAAAAGCCTGTCCATAAGCTATCCACTCCTGTATTCATTAAGAAACCTTCCATCTGCTTACGGTCATATAAAGAAGATGTAAAAACAACATGGGCAATGTAACCATGATGTTATGATAATGGTTGAATCCTGCAACCCTATTCGCTCATGTTAATTAGTAGGTAGATGAGACCTGCGAACCATGCCAAAACAAACACACTCACACTGGTGGGAAAACGCCACCATTTACCAAATTTATCCGCGCAGTTTCATGGATAGCGATGCTAACGGTATTGGTGACTTGGCAGGAGTTTTGCTTCGCCTTGATTATTTGAAAACACTAGGCGTAGATGCCATCTGGTTTTCACCCATTCATCCCTCTCCCATGAAAGATTTTGGCTATGATGTGGCGGACTATACCGCCATTCATCCTGACTTCGGCACGCTAAGCGACTTTGACAAATTGCTGAAAGCCGCCCAAGATCAGGGTATTCGGATCATCCTTGATCTTGTCCCTAACCATACTTCCGACCAACACGCATGGTTCATTGAATCGCGCTCTAGCCTGACCAACCCCAAGCGAGATTGGTACATCTGGAAAGACCCCAACCCACAAGGGGAGCCGCCCAATAATTGGCAGTCGTTCTTCGGTGGGTCAGCTTGGGAATGGGATTCCACCACACAGCAATACTACCTTCACAACTTCTTGAAGGAACAACCCGACTTAAACTGGCGCAACCCAGAAGTTAAACAGGCGATGTTTGACGGGATTCGTTTTTGGTTGGATCGTGGGGTGGCGGGTTTTCGTATTGATGTGATTGATGTGATGCTCAAGGATGTGCTGTTTCGGGATGAGCCACCCAACCCAGACTATAACCCCGCCACCGATACAGACCGCATGAAAAACCGAATTGTTTATAGCGCGTATCAAGAAGAGGTGCATGCGCTCATCCAAGAGATGCGCACCGTCTTTGACGAGTATGAAGATCGTGTGATGATTGGCGAGGTGGACTATACGCTAGGCTTGGCTAAACTGGCAAGCTATTATGGCGAAGGGAATGAGCTACACTTGCCGTTTAACTTCCGCCCCCTCATGATGACGCGCGACCAAACGCCCACTGCCACAGAGTTGATGGCATACATCACGGAGTATGATCGCACATTGGGGGAAAACAACACCCCTAACTGGGTGTTTGGCAACCATGATACCGCACGCTTGGCAAGCCGTGTCCAGCAGGCGGTGCGAGCGTATGCCATGTTGATGCTCACTTTGCGCGGTGCTGCCTTCATCTACTATGGAGAAGAATTGGGCATGGTCGATGTTGAGATTGCCCATGCAGACATGCAAGACCCGTTTGGTATTAATTTTCCGTCACAAGGGCGTGACCGTTGCCGAACGCCCATGCAATGGGACAGTAGCCCCAATGGCGGTTTTAGTTCAGCAGAAGCCAAGACATGGCTACCCCTTGCGCCCAACCATCAAAGCGTGAATGTGTTTGTACAACAACGCGATCCACATTCGATCTTATCCCTGTATCGCAAACTGCTCTTGTTACGACGCACCTTGCCCCCCCTCAGTCATGGAAGCTATATACCATTTGAAAATCCCCCGCAGGATGTTGTCGCCTATTGGCGTAAAACAGAGCGCGAAGAGGTATTGCTGATTGTGTTGAACCTTAGCCCTGTAGAGCGCGATATTGATTTGAAGCGTACAGATAGTGCTTCAATCTTGCTTTCCACCGAGCTAGACCGCCAAGAAGAAGTCACACTAGGTTGTATTCCATTGCGCCCGTATGAGGGAGTCATCTTGCGAATATTCGCCAATCTGGGCATTTAGTGGTATGGTAAAGATTCTCGCATATTCTTTTAGGAAGGTTATTCACCATGTCTGCAACGATTCCAGCAGAGTATCTTGACTTGTTAGAAAAGCCTGTTGTGGTGACGTTCGCTACGATCAACCCGGATGGTAGCCCCCAGATCACCCCAGTTTGGTGTTCCTATGATGGCACACACATTCTCATCAATAGTGCTTTGGGCAGGCGTAAAGATAAGAACATCCACAACAATCCCAATGTTGCTGTGCTGGCGGTTGACCCCGCCAACCCCTACCGCTACCTAGAAATTCGTGGGCGCGTAGAAGAAATCACGCAAGAAGGCGCGGTAGAACATATCCACCAACTGGCACGCAAGTATACCGAGTTTGACCGTTACTATGGGGGATTTGCACCTGTAGAGCGCGAACAACAAGAAACGCGCGTGCTGTATAAGATTGCCCCCGTGCGCGTACTAACCCACTAACCATGATGCTTTCCACCCATTCTGCACTCATCCTTGTTGACGTTCAACAAGGCTTTGACCACCCCACCCACTGGGGAACGCGCAATAATCCGCAAGCAGAAGAGCGCATTGAGGAATTGCTTTCGGCATGGCGCACATCTCAGCGTAAGGTAATCCACATTCACCACCATTCCATCTTACCCAACAGCCCGCTTCATCCTAGCCAAGACGGCATCCGTGCGAAGTCCTGTGCAGAACCGCTGGCAGGGGAGCCACTCGTCACCAAGCAGGTCAACAGTGGGTTCATCGGGACAAACCTAGAAGAACTGTTACGGCAAGAGGGCATTCAACAGGTGGTGTTGTGTGGCTTCACCACGCCCCATTGCGTTTCCACTACCACGCGGATGGCGGGCAACTTGGGCTTTGAGGCGTATGTCGTGGCGGATGCCACCGTCGCCTATAGCATGGTTGGTTATGATGGTGTGGAACACTCGGCAGAGGCGGTGCATCAGTCCGCGCTTGCCCACTTGCACCAAGAGTTTGCTACTGTGCTAGACTTGACCGCCCTCCTCCCCATGCTCTAAGCCACCCCGATTCATGCCCATGAGTGTCTCCTTGTGGGCATGATGCTGTGTTATAATTGCTTAACCCAGCCATACTGGGAAACATGTTTATAGGTCATAAGGATTTTGTGATGATTGTAGGACTTATTGGTTTAGGTAATTTAGGCTACCCTGTTGGCAAGAATATTCTTAAAGGTGGGCATGCCCTAGTGGTGCATGATTTGAACTGCGCTACCGCTGACAAACTCATTGAGCGTGGGGCAACATGGGCAGATTCCCCTATGGCAGTGGCACAGCAAACTGACGTAGTGGTGACGATTCTCCCCTCCCCTATGTCTGTGTGCGCGGTGGTGGAAGGTGAAAACGGGTTGCTTCACGGTTGGAGCGCGGGCAAGGCTTGGATTGATAGCAGCACCAACGACTTAACCGAGTTGCAACGCCTTGCCCAAAAATGTGCAGAGATGGGAGTGGATGTCATCGAAGCTCCCATGACCGGGGGCATCCCCCGTGCGCACGAAGGCACGATGACCTCGCTGGTGGGAGCAAACCGCGCCGCCTTTGAAAAGTATCTCCCGCTCATCCAGTCTTATGCAGGGGACATCTTGTACTTGGGCGAGATCGGCAGTGCATCCACAGCAAAGGTCATCACCAACATGCTGGCGTTCATCCATTTATGGGCACTGGGCGAAGGCTTGATGCTGGGCAAGCGCAATGGGCTAGAAACTGGGGCATTGTTTGAGGCAATCAAGGCAAGCTGTGGCAATAGCTTTGTAGCTGAAACCGAAGGTCCCGAAATCCTCAATGGCACGTATGACTATGGCTTCACCTTAGAACTTGCCGCCAAAGATTCGCACCTTGCCTATGAATTGGCGCGTCGTGGGAACGTCCCCCTAGAAATGGGTGGCATGGTTGAACAGTTGATTCAACGTGGGATTGGGCGTTACGGTAAACAAGCGTGGTCTACCCAGTTGGTTAAACTGCTAGAGGATGATTTGGCTACGGATTTGCGTGCTGATGGATATGAATCCAAACCCATTGATCGCTCGGTAGAATAACCCCCCATCACCAAGCGGAACGCTACGGTGCGTAGTGTTCCGCTTCTTCACTGCTAAAGCGTTGCTTAAAGTTGAAGGCATAGGGCGTTGCCCCGTGTTGCGCCATATAGTCAATTCGCTGATGAGCATCCTTCAATGAAGGAATGTACCCACGCGGATTCCACCACAGAACAGGCGTAGGAAGCGTGTGAGCATCAAACCATTCACGCCGACGGCGGTAAAAGTCAACATGTTGCGAGCGATAGGTGAAGGCGAATAACGCATCAATCGTCTCCCATACGCTCATGTTCACAATCACCATTGGATCATCAAAGAGTTGAATATCGGTGGCATCATTCCCCGTACCCACCAACCGCCACACGAAGCCCTCAGTCTGTTCCGCTAGGTGATTGATCTCATCCAAAGCATTCCGAAAGTCGGCAATGCGTGGGTCTTCTATGGGGGCGATCAAGCGAGCATGATTGATTTGGGTGAGGTGATACGTTGTCATGATATGTCCTTAGCAAGAATAGACGATTTTATAGAAGAGCAGTTGCTCACAGGTTGGATAAACAATGGTGCGGTTTTCGGTTGCCCATTGGCGGATTTCGTCAGCGGTGAGCCACAAGTCCCACAAGTAAACCGTGCCATCAAAGCCCGCCGTCACAATTTGTTCCCCATCACGCGACATTGCCAGCGAGCTGATCTTGTCTTGATGCCCCAGCAGGTGGCGTAACTTCTCCCCCGTGAGGGCATCCCACAGAATCATAGATTCATCCCACGAGGCGGAAACAATCTTTCGACTGTCAGGCGTGAAGATAACTTGCGAAACTTCGCCCTGATGGGCACTCAAGATGAAGCTGGATAAGCGTTGTTCAACATCCCATATCACCACCTGCCCCGAACTTAAGCCACTGGCAAGGTATTGGTCGTTGGGGGAATAGTTCATTGACCAGATGGACTGCACGCGATCCGCTAGGCGGGTATCAAAAGTACCCGTGTTAAAGTCGTATAGGTCAATCGAACCCTCCGCGCTTTCTAGTGCAAGGCGGGTTTGATCGGTGGATAGCCCAAACACAAACGCTTCAGGATCAAAGCGTAGGTCTTTGCGCTGTTCCCATCCTTGCGTCTCCCACACGACCACCCCACTTTCTGGACTGGAGGCTAACAGGTAATCCCCATTTTTAGAGAAAGCCATATCATAGGTTGAGCCACGTGGCAGATGCGAGTTGAACACCCGTTCCCCGCTTGCCACTTCCCAAATCTCTAGGCTCTGCGCATCATCGTTAGCGGTGGCAATCCATTCGCCATTGGGGCTGTATTTGACAATCGTGAAAAGATCACCGCTTGCCAATTCGGAGATAATCTCGTGGGTTTCTAAAGAGTAGGTGTAAAGCCGATCCAGATCACCAATGACTAGGCTTTTGCCGTCGGGGCTAAAGTCTGCGGCGATGCCCGTATCCAACCGCTCATAGGGAACGCTCACCAAGTCCCACTTGATAAGGCGACCATCATCGCTGGCGGAGAGGGCATAACGCCCATCTGCGCTGATGTCAATGTCCCAAACAGTGCCCGCGTGCCCTTCAAACGAACGGACAAGGAAACGCTCTTGGATGTTCCACATCGACAACATGTGATCGAATGAACTCACTAGGGCATGAACCCCATCCGGCAACATCACAATATTGGAGATGGCGTTGCTATGTTCTTCAAACGTATCGAGAACATCCCCCGTTGCCAATTCAAACAGCACCAAGTTCTGATCGACCCCGACGAAAATATTTTTGCCACTGGGGGTATAACTGAGGGCTTTTAACTCTTCGCCCCCCACACTCAAAACATGTTGCACGGTTGCATCCGCCAATGACCACTCATACACCCTCCCACCGGTATCCCCCGTGATGAGGAAGTTTCCATCTGGGCTTTGATCGAGTACGCTGATGGTGGCGGTGGTGTTTTCATGCGGGAAGATTTGAATCGGTTGTTTGCTGGCAATATCGAATTGATAGACTACCCCCCAATTCCACGACCCAATGAAGAGTGAGCGACCATCATTGGAGAACAGCAACTTACTAGAAACATCATCTTGAGGGAGGGTAAACATGAGTATCAACTCATGCGCTTGTGCCTCATACAGATAAACGTTTCCATCCCAATCCGAAAGCGCGTAGTGACTTCCGCTGGGGTCAAAGGCAATAGTGATGATCTCATTGGAGAAAGTCTCCACGATGGTGGCTTCGGGATTATTTAAGTCCCATTGCAACAAGGTATCTTCGGCGGTTGCTAGGGCATAATCGCCTGTGGGGCGGTATACCACGTTGGTGAGGTAACTGGAGTGTTGATAGCTACTGGTCGCGCTGGAGTTAATGAACAGCTCTAGGATTTTGGCATGCACAGAGGTGGGCAAGTTTTCCACCTCAAGCAACGCCAAGCCCAACCCATACGCCAAGAAGGGATCGCTATGGGCAATGCCTTGCAACCGTTCAGCAAGGGCACGCGCGTCTGCCTCTTGCGCCCGTGCTACAGCGGTAGACTCGGCATGAATGGCGCGTTCTTCGTTGATCTGCGCTTGTTCTAGCGCGACAACTGCGGTGGCATTTTCTTGAACCGCCACCTGTTGCGCCGTCACCGCCAAGACGTAATTGGCGTTTGCCTCTTGTTGGGCTTGGCGGGCGCGATAAAAGCTGAAGGCGGAAAGCACCGTCAAACACAATGAGATCACCAACACACACGACACGGCAAATAAGACTTGGCGTTGCCGATGGGTGGCAAGGGCACGGCTTGCTTGAATGTATTCGACGTGTAGATTGGTTGGCTCTGGATTTTTGGTATTCCCCTCAACCAGCCATTGTTCCGCTTTGGTGATCTCATCCCCGTCTAGGAGATAGCTTTGCATGCGGTCATGCTCTTGCCACTCTTGAGCGCGAACGAACAAACGGCGGTGCGTTTGGGCATGGGCATAGTCTGCTTCAAGGGCGTTCAAAACTTTGGGGAAAGATTCTTCAAAGGTGTTGTCTTGTCCAGCATGGGGGATGAAGTAAATCCAGTTGATATGACTGATGCTGGGTGGGGTTTTGGAAACGTCGAAAGGTTGATAGATGATGGGGATGAGTTTCTTATGGATGGAAGCGGCATACGCCAATTCCATATCCAAGCAATAAGTGGATTCTAGGTAATTGGGGGAGACCACCGCGATAAACGCATCTGCCCCTTCTAGCCCTTGTCGGATGTCATTGGTGAATTCTACACTACCGGGAGGGATGTCTTCCCAATCAATCCACACTTCTTTACCGGCTTGGCGTAGTGCTTCAACGAGTTGCTTAACAAACTCAACATCCATACGCCGATACGAAACAAAAACATCGCTGAACTCGCTTGTCGCCATAGGGGAAATATCCATTGTGTGAAACAAACATGACTATCATTGTAACACATTCACACGGGGCAACCGTTTCAGTCAGTAAAAATCCTGCTTAGAAAGTTGCCCCGCTTAGATGAATATCACTTACATAGTTGCGCTAGTTTGTAGTTAATCAGCTGTTCACAAGTGGGAACGATGACATCACGGTTGGCTTCTACCCACTGGCGCAATGCGCCCTCCGTCATCCACACATCCCAAGCATAGATGCTGTTGTCGTAACTGGCACTATATGCCACGCGATTATCGGGAGAGACCGACAGCGAATAGACTTGATCTAGGTGACGTTCATAGGTGCGCAACGATTCTCCGGTTTCTACATCCCACAAGGCAAGGGTTTGATCCCATGAGCTAGAAAGGAGTTGCTTATCTTCATAGATGAAGAGCATTTGTGAAACTTCTGCCAAGTGTCCGTCGATTGCCAATATCTCGGTAGGTATCTGATTCTCATCTAGGCTGACAATCATGATGCGTCCAGAAGTGTAGGCAACCGCTAGTTTGCTACCATCAGAGTTAAACTGTGCTGACCACATCCTTCTAAAGCCACCCGTCACCTCATCCGAAAAGATGGTCTTTTGCGCTTGCCAATCATACAGGAGCAACTTCCCTTGTTTATCTTGGATGACCAATTGCCCTGGTATAGGGGATAGCGCAAAAATGGAATCAAACTGTGTTGGCGGGAGGAAGGCAACTTGTTCCCATGTGGCGGTATCCCACATATAAACCCCAGCGTTCCTGCCAGAAATGCCCAAGTATTTCCCATCAGGCGACAACATCATGCGGTGTTCGTGGCTATTTTGGGGGATGACAGGAACGCTTGCTGTAAAGCGTAGCTCGCCTGTTTGTGCATCCCACACCTCAAAGCCCTCACCAAAGCCGGCGGCAATAATCTGTGAGCCATCGGCAGTAAAGAGGATGCTGTCATAGTGGCGGTCTGGCGTGCCAAAATATTCCAAGACTTGCTCAGTTTCTAAGGAGTAGGTATACAAGTTCAACAAGTCGGAGACGGCTAAGGTTTTGCCTGTTGGATCGATGGCAACGGCGTTCCCTTCACCAATCACACGGTAAGGGAGGTTGGTTAAATCCCAGTAGATCAAGTAGTGGTTGTCAGAAAAGCTAACCATGTGTTGCCCTGCTTGGTCAATGGTGATCCCTAAGATTTTGCCGCTGTGCCCTCGAAACTGTTTGATGACCGTCCCTGTTTCAATGTTGGTCATGAGCATGGTATGGTCATACGAAGCAGTTAAGATGTGGGCTTGGTCTGGCATGACCATGATCTCGGAGATGTTGTCGAGGTGCTTGTCGTAATTCGATAAGACCTGCCCTGTATCCAGTTGAATACGCAACAAGTCCCATTGGCGGGCAAGCATGATTGTTTGTCCATCCGGCAAATAGGCGACTGCCCCAATGGGAGCATCTACATAAGAAACATGGAACGACGGTTCAGGGGTGGGTTCACCAACCAGTGACCACTCATACGCATTCCCCATCGAGTCCGACATCAAGAAAGCCGTCTCGTTGGCTTTCACATCAATGTCTAGTACGGTGGTTCCTAGGTTGACGGGAGCATACGTGGCGAGGATGTCTCCTGTAGCTAAGTCTATGCGATAGACATGCCCGCGATTATGCGAGCCAATTAGCACCTCATCCCCCCCTTTGATGAAACGGATGGTGTGAGCGTGGTCAGCTTCGGGCAGGGTGTAACTACGGATGAGATCCGTTGTGTTGATGTCATATAGCTTTAAGTCCCCGTTCTCAGAGGCAGCCATGAATTGCGCCTCACGCGGATGGTTGGCAACCGCAACAATCGTGCCATCTAGGCGGGCAAGGCGAGTCTCCTCCCCTGTTGCCACATCCCAGCGTAAGACCTCTCCATTCAGCGTGCCCCCCAGCACGAAATCATCAAAAGTCCCCGTTGTTAAACTGGTGAAGCGCGTGGTGTGAACCAGTTGTTTCTTGGCAACTGAACTAATCAACATGGAATAGATGTCACCATAAATATCAATCGGCAGGTTATCCATCTCCATCAAGGCTAATCCCAAGCCATACGCCAAGAATGGCTCGGTATCTCTGGTCTGTTCCAGACGGTTTCCTACGGCGCGTGCATCCGCTTCTTCGGCACGCCGACGCGCCACCGTTTCTGCCTCTTCCGCAATCAAAGCGTTAGCGCGTGCTTGATAAAAACTCACGCCAGAAAGCACCGCCAAGATGAGTGAAACAATCATGCCCAATGAAACGAATACCAGCATAGACCGACTGCGTGCTACCGCGCTTTTACGGCTGGTTTGGATGTACTCGTAGTGAAGCGGGGTAGGCTTGGGGGTGAGGTTACTATTGGTCATGAGCCAGTTTTCCGCTTTGGAAAGCTCATCCGCCCGTAGCAAATAGCCTGATCCTCTGGCGTGTTTCTCCCAATCTAGGGCGCGTAGTTGAATACGGCTATGCGTTTGGGCGTGTTGCAAGTCCGCCTCTAGCGCGTTCAATACTTTGGGGAAGGACTCTTCAAAGGTGTTTGCCTGCCCTGCGTGGGGGGTGAAGTAAATCCAGTTGATATGGCTCACCCCTTTGGGGGTTTGGGTGGTATCAAACGGTTGATAGACAATCGGGATGAGCTTCTTGTTCAACTCAACCGCCGCCCCTAATTCCATATCCACGCAATAGGTGGATTCCAAATAGCTGGGTGACAAAACAGCAATGAAAGCATCCGCCCCTTGTAACCCATTCTTGATGTCTGAGGTGAACTCCACACTACCGGGCGGAATATCTTCCCAGTCAATCCAAACTTCTTTGCCGGCTTGGCGTAATGCTTCTACCAGCTGTTTAACAAATTCAACATCTTTACGTCGATATGAAACAAAAACATCACTAAATTCACTAACTGCCATGTTATCCCCCTTGCGATTACTATATCTAAATCATACAAATAATCTGCTAATGTGTAAAATGATAGCTTGATTTTAGTATAAATTGGGTTTATTCCCCAACGCTTTTAGGATGGCTACATGCTTCAACTACCGTATGAGTTTGGCGGAAAGGGTTCCCCTGTGCATTTGGCAGTGGGGAATGGCTTCCCCCCAGCAACCTATATCCCCCTGCTTCAACCACTGACCGCTTCGCATCGGGTGGTATCTTTTCCACCGCGCCCCCTCTGGCAGCCTGCACCTCCCGTCACCAGCATCAGCACTTGGGCGGATATGGCGCACGACTATCTGAACGCCCTAGAAGGGCACGCGCTCACTGAAGTGATTGGGATCGGTCATTCGTATGGCGCGGTTGCCACGCTCCTGATGGCATTGGAACAATCCCAATGCTTTCGCGCGGTTATCCTGCTAGACCCTGCGATCTTCCCCCGTTCTACCTTGCGCATGGTGCAACTGATGCGTGCGTTGGGGCGTGATTCGCGCTTGCCCCTCGTGCAAAAGGCACGCATGCGCCGCGCACAGTTTGACACCGCACAAGATGCCTTCACCTATTGGCGACCCAAACCGCTGTTCACACGATGGACGGATGAGCAACTTTGGGGTTACGTTAACGTCGCCTTGATCCCTAGCCCTGATGGTGGGCTAACGTTGGCATGGTCTCCAGAATGGGAGGCGTGGGCATTCCGCACGCTGTACGCGCACAGCTGGCGCAAGCTATCCGCTTTGCACCGAACAGGCTTGCCAACCCTGATCGTGCGCGGAATACACTCTAACACCTTCTTTGAGCATACCGCGCAAGGGGTGCGCCGTGCGTTGCCCCATGCGCATTATGTCGAAGTGGACGGGGATCATCTCTTTCCGCTTTCGATACCAGAAACCATCCACCCCATCATTGCCGACTGGCTACGCACGCAGGGGCTATCATGAAACTGCTATTTGTCGTCTCCTCGCTAGACCTCACCCAACCCTTCAGCGCGACCCCTGCATGGTGGCAATTGCTCAAGGGGTTATATGAAGTTGGGGTAGAGGTGCTGGCAACGCCCTATCAAGGACCAGCGATTGAATCGCTGTGGTGGCGGGCAGAACCCAACCCAGCCAAACTATATGGGGATGCTTTCAAGTTGGGGCGTGACCTGCTCCAGCAGGTATTACCCCCCAGCCCCACACCCTCCCCTGCCAGCGATACAGAATCCATGAGCGATCAGTTCATCCGCCAAACCGCACAACATCTGATTGCCCCGTTATGGATCACCCACCTTGACCGCATCCTCACCCGTCACACGGATATTGACGCGATCATCTTCTTGACCGTTCCGCTCAATCACTTAGTCGGTGTGGCAGAGGCGATTCAAGCTAAACACGGCAAGCCCATCCTATACTATGACGGAGATGTGCCGGCGAGCCTGCCCAATATGCGCGGTTTCGCCAGTGGCTTTCGGATTTATCAGGGGGCAAGCCTTGCCGAATATAGCGGATTCATCAGCAATAGCGACGGGGGGCGCGTTTTGCTGGATGAACTGGGGGCGCGTCGCACGCACACCCTCTACTATGGCGCAGACCCCGACGTATTCAGTCCCATTGACGTGAAGCAGCAGGATGTGGATGTATTGTTCTATGGACATGGGCGCGAGTACCGTTCCGAGTGGATGGACGCGATGCTGGCAACGCCATCCCGCGCGTTGCCTGATGCGCGGTTTGCGGCGCGTGGAACGAAGTTAGGAGACATCGGGCGGACGGAATCCCTCCCGTATTTGAGTTTCAGCAAACTGCGTGAGTATGCTTGCCGAAGCAAGATCAACCTGTGTATCACTCGCGCTGCCCATGCCACCATGCCCCGCTCCTCCTCTTCGCGACCGTTTGAGTTATCGGCGATGGGGTGCTGTGTGGTGGCAAATCCGTATGATGGATTAGAAACGTGGTTTGAGCCAAACCGTGAAATCTTTGTGGTGCAATCTGCCGAAGAGGCGATAGATCGTTACCGCTATTTGCTGGCACATGATGCCGAGCGTCGCCGAGTGGGAGAAGCCGCCCGTCGCCGAGTGCTGGCGGAACACACCTTCCAACAGCGTGCCCGCCAACTTTGCGCAATCGTGCGCGAGTATCTCTAGCGCGTTAGTCGTCGTAGCCGTTGGGATGGTGCTTGTGCCATTCCCACGCGCTGGCAACAATTGCCTCTAGGCTGTTGAATTGCGGTTGCCAACCTAGCTCACGTTGAATGCGGGTGCTGTCTGCTACCAAAGTCGGCAGATCACCCGCACGCCGTTGAATATCCACGGTGGGGATGGGATGCCCAGTCACTTTGCGCACGGTCTCAATCACTTCTTTGACGGAGTAACCTTGCCCACTGCCCAAGTTGTAAACCAGACTGCGCCCATCTTGCAACGCTTCTAGGGCGCGGATGTGTGCATCTGCCAAGTCCACCACATGCACATAGTCACGAATGGCTGTGCCGTCGGGAGTGGGATAATCCGTCCCATAGATGGCAACATGCTCGCGTTGCCCAAGTGCCACTTGAATCACCAGCGGGATGAGATGCGTTTCGGGGTCATGATCTTCGCCGATGTGTCCGTTGGGGTGGGCACCGCTGGCGTTGAAGTAGCGCAAGCATGCCGATTTCAAGCCGTAAATCTCATCCATCCAGTGGAGCAACCGTTCAGCAGATTGTTTCGTTTCGCCATACACGCTCCCTGGTATGCGCATCTCATCCTCTGAAATGGGCATGGCTTGCGGATCGCCATACAAGTTGGCGGTGGAAGACAACACAAAGCGTTGAATCTTCGCTTGGGTGACGCGCTCTAATAAGTATGTGAGGGCGAACACATTATCACGGAAGTATTTGAACGGGTTGCGCATGCTTTCTCCCACTTGGATATGAGAAGCAAAGTGCATCACACCGCTGAAGGTGTGCTCAGCGAACACACGGTCAAGCGTCGGTTCATCCATCAAGTCCCCTTGAATGAAGGTTGCTTTAGGATGTACCGCTTGGACATGCCCTGCGACAAGGTTATCCAAGACGACAACCTCATAGCCACGCTCAATCAACAAATCCACCACATGGCTACCAATGTAGCCGGCTCCGCCTGTCACTAAAATTGCCATGATCTTTCCATTCTACAATCTACATATAAATGAGGAGTTTAGCCCTCGTTGGTGAGTCCCTCAATTTGACGCGCTGCTTCTAGTTCGTTGGGAGCAGGCATGGGGGGGGCTTCGCGCTGTACGCTGGGCACTTCAAAGGCGACATGATAGAAATTATCGTCTTCTTCAAATTGCCGATTGAAGGGCGTGTTAACCGTCACGTTCCACAAAATCTTCACCAAGCGCGGATCATCCACCCATACGCGCTTACCCGTATCGGAGAATGACCACATGGGTAAGCCAGATAGGGCTGCATCCCAACGCACAATTGAAGCTGAATTATCCGGCGACACAATCACCGCCGAAATCCAGCCACCTGCTGGCTCAAAGAGGGCGGGGGCTTTGCTGATGGAACGGCACGCCGTTAGCACATCGGTGAAGAAACCGCTTGCCCATCCTGAAAATCCATCGGTGACGTGTAACTTGCCGTTGACGTGGAGCTTCACCTGTTCAACTACGGGGGTTTGTTCACTCAAGGGTTGAACAGCTGCGCCGCTTTCATAGGTATAAATGCGCTTGTTCACAGTCAAATCAGTGACGAAATCATAGATGGCATTATCCTCCACTACATCAAACAAAACTGTTGTCTGATTGGGCTGGCTGTTATCCGTCCAGACCACGCGGTTATCCCCATAGACCGCACATAACGGAATCCGATTGCGATCCAGAAAGGAAGGCTCTCCCCCAACTACATCTATGCTGAAGATCACAAAAGAGGGATCGCGCTCCCAGTTGATAATCGAAGGTTGAAAAATCCCACCATTGTTGCTATTCGGCGATGCTGCACCACACGCGCTCAAGAAGGCAACCATCCCAGCGAGAAAACCAATAAACCGTATACGAAGCATAAGTCACCTGCTTTGCTATCAAAAGCCTATTCACAGAGTTTTATACCCTTGCGTGATGTTGCCACACAAGGAAGATGCTTCTTTAGTATAAACATAGAAACGCGATTAGCCATTATTTTTATCGTTTCGTTGCGAATGCCCCACAACCCCACTGTGTCACAATTACCCAACCTTGCTAGACTGCTTTCCGATTTCGGGAGTATGATGGAATAAACTAGCCTGAAAGGATGTTCACCTATGACCGCCACCCATACCGTCCCGAATCGTGCTGATGTACCCGCCGAACACCGCTGGAATGCTGAAAGCGTTTTTGCCACCTCAACTGATTGGGAAGCCAGCTATGCCCAAGTAACCCATGACCTTACCCAATTGATGCAACTACAAGGACGTTTGTCAGAAGGGGCATCCTTCCTAGCAGACGCGCTTGAACAACAGGCAAGGGTGATGAATCGCATGGAGCAAGTTTTCTTGTATGCGCACATGACCTATGTGATGGACACCAGCGACCCACAAGGAAGCGCGATGAGCGCACGCGCCAGCGGACTTTCAAGCGAGGTTTCCGCAGGGATAGCCTTCATTCAGCCAGAGATGATCGCCATCGGGTTGCCCACTTTGAACGAATGGCTACAGACTGAACCGCGCCTAGAACACTATGCGCAGGCAGTGGCAGATTTGTTCCGTCAACAACAATTTGTGCGCTCTGCCGAAGTTGAAAACATCATGGGGATGATTCAAGACCCCTTCTTCAGCGCGTCCAATTCGTACACCGTCTTCACCAATTCTGAAATGCTGTTCCCCTCAGCACTCGCCAGCGATGGCTTTAGCATGGAAGTGACGCAGGGCACGATTGAAGCGGTCAAGCATCACCCCAACCGCGAGTTGCGCCGTAGTGGGTGGGAAGGCTATGCCGACCAATACCTTGCCTTCAAGAATACGCTCGCCAATTTTTACACCACCTACATCAAGCAAAGCCTGTTTAATGCGCGGGTGCGTGGGTATGGCTCCACGTTAGAAGCGGCATTGTATCCCCCCAATATACCCGTTGCGGTGTATGAGAACCTGATTGAAACGTATCGCAAGCACCTTCCCACGTGGCATCGTTACTGGCGTATTCGTCGGCGTGCGCTCCAAGTGGACACCTTGCACCCGTATGACATCTGGGCACCGCTCACCGACAAAGCGTATGACATCCCCTATGAACAAGCAGTTGATTGGATTTGTGCGGGCTTGGCTCCGTTGGGAGAAGAATATGTGGCGGTTTCACGCAAGGGGTTGTTAGAGGAACGCTGGGTGGATCGTTATGCCAACAAGGGCAAAGTGAACGGGGCGTTCTCTTGGGGGGTACAGGGCACGTATCCCATCATCAGCATGAACTATGAAAACTCGCTTTCTGAATTAAGCACGCTGGCACATGAGTTGGGGCATTCGATGCACTCGCATTTAACATGGCAAACCCAGCCCCACGTTTACGCGCATTACTCCATCTTCTTGGCGGAAATCGCCTCTAACTTCAATCAGGCATTGGTGCGCGATCACCTGCTCAAGACCAGTACCGACCCCTTCTTGCAGATTCAACTGTTGGAAGAAGCGATGGAAAACTTCCACCGCTACTTCTTCATCATGCCCACCTTGTCACGCTTTGAGTACGACGTGCATCAACGGGTGGCAAAGGGGGAAAGCGCGACAGCGGATGACCTCAACCAGATCATGACCGACTACTTCAAAGAGGGTTATGGCGAGGAAATGCACATTGACGCGCCACGCATCGGGATTACTTGGGCACAGTTCCCCCACCTATATGAGAACTTCTATGTGTTCCAATATGCCACTGGCATCAGTGCCGCCCACGCGCTGGCACAACGCATCCTAGACGGAGACATGGCAACCCGTGATGCCTACTTAGGCTTCTTGAAGTCCGGCGCGTCCCGTTATCCGCTGGACTTGTTGCAAGACTTGGGCGTAGACATGACCTCTAGCGCGGTGGTGGAGGCAGGCTTCAAAGTATTAGAGGGGCATCTTGACCGTTTGGAGCAATTGGTTGAGGCACATCTGCTCTCCTAAGCTGTGTTATACTATGGCTATTCGCATATTGTGATGAGGGTCAAGAATGATGGCAAGCCCGCTGACGTTTCGCAAACAAGAGAGCTTGTTGCTCCAGCAATTGGCAGAATGGGATCGTTGGTGGCGCATCAACCAGATCATTCGTTGGCTTCCTTATAGCTTGCTGATGGGGTTAGGCGTAGGGGTGGCGTTGGCAGTGGCATCACGCTTGCGCCCCTTCTTGTTTGCCAGCGAAATCTTGACCGTCACCCTGCTCACGTTGGGCGTGACGGTCGGCGGTATGTTGGCTTATATCGGGTTGCGCCCCTATCCACAAGCGAAGCAAGCGCGATTCTTTGACCAATCGCTCGGTTTGAAAGAGCGCGTGTCCACCGCGTTTCAATTGTTGCGCGGTGAACTCCCCACGCATGAGGTGTTGAGCGTTCATCAGATCAACGATGCCGTGCATCATGCCCAACAAACCAACATACAACAGGCGTTGCCCTTGCGCTTTAAGCGGTGGGAGTGGGCAAGCGTGGCGGGGCTTTTGGTGGCGTGGGGGCTTTTGGTTTGGTTGCCCAATCCACAAGAGACCGCCATTCTTGACACCACCCAAGACCGCGCTCAAATCGAAACCGCCTCTGAATCGTTACAAGACATTCTTTCCGAAGTGGCAACGAATCCTGACCTAGATAGCCAACTGCGTGAGGACTTGCTCCAAGAATTACAAACAGCGATTGAAACGCTGGAACAGCCAAACATCACCCCCGAAGAGGCTTTTGCCACCCTCACCGATGTGGAGTCCCGTTTGGCGAGCGAGGCAGAACAACTGGAGGCGCAATTAAACGCCCAGCAACAGGCACTGCAAACCGCGTTACAATCCCTGCAGGCAACCGCCCCCACCCTAAACACCGCGCCCAATTTGGCGGAAGCATTGGAGGCATTGCAAACCTCGTTAGATACGATGACCCCTGCCGAACAACAAGCGATGGCATCCGCGTTAGAACGTGCGAGCGAGGCGTTGCAGAACGCCCAACCCCAGACGGCGGACGCGCTTGGCTCTGCCAGCGAAGCGTTACAAAGCGGTGACACCAACGGAACAGCCGAAGCCCTCCAACGCGCACAAGATGCCCTTGAGGCACAGCAAGCAACCCAACAAGCGCAACAGCAATCGCAGTCAATGTTAGAGCAACAGGCGAATCAAGCCAGTTCTAGCGCGGATAATCTTCAACCCAGCGAAGGTACATCCGCCGAATCTGGAGAACAGAAGGGGCAACCTTCCCCATCACAAGAGGGCGCACCACAACAAGGTGAAGGAGAGCCAAGCGAGGGCAAAGGTCAAGCTGAAGGCAAGCAATCTGACGGGCAATCCCCCGGCGAACAGGGCGAAAACGCCCCCAGTCAGCAAGGCACCACGCCCGGCGATCAACCTTCTCAACAGGGGCAACCCAACCAACCCGGTCAGGGACAATCTCCCGATCAACAGGGAGGGGCACAAGGACAAAACGGACAGGGTGGCAACGGTCAAGGAGCGGGAGATGGTCAAGGGGGGCAAGGTGGCGGAGAAGGTAACGGGACGACCAACCCACAGAATAATCCCGACGGTCAAGGGGAAACCGTCTATACCCCACGTGCCGATTCACAAAACATAGGCGGAGAGAATGGCGAGGCAACGCTCACGCTAGAACAGGATGGGCAAGACGCGCCCATCATTGAAGGGGACTTCATCCAAAACCCGAACGGGCAAGCACTTGTCCCCTATGAAAGCGTGTTCAGCGATTACAGCAACAGCGCACGTCAAGCACTGGAAAGCGATTATATTCCGATGGGCATGCGCGATGTCATCTATGATTACTTCACCTCCATTGAGCCGGGTCAATGAACGCGCTAGAGCGTTGCCATCCATTGAAAGACTTCATCGGTGAAGCCGGGCAAGTCCTCGTGGGAAAAATCCGGATAGATGCGTAAAGCCTTCTTGGACGTGATCTTGTTGTAAGCGGCAAATTGGCTTGAGGGTGGGCACACATTATCCATCAAGCCGATCCCTAACTTGACTTCGGCGCGGATGCGTGGGGCAAGGTGTTGGATGTCAATGTATCCCAACTGGGTGAACACTTCCTCCTCGCGCTCATGGCGTGGATCAAAGGCGCGAAACCAACGCGCTAACTCTTCGTAAGCGTCCACCGCTAAATCCATCTCCCACACGCGCTGATAGTCGCACAGGAACGGATAGACCGGGGCAGCATACTTGACGCGCGGTTCAAGTGCCACACATGCCAACGTCAACGCGCCCCCTTGGCTGGCACCATACGCACCCACGCGCGTCTCATCCACATGTTCCATGTCCATGATGATCTTGGCAAGTTGAGCGGTGTCTAGGAAGATGTGACGGAAAGCGAGGTTTTGAGGGTCTCCCCCAAGCCCACGCACAAACTGTCCGCTGTGCGTCCAGCCCGTGTAAGCACTGCTATCTTGCGAACGTCCGCCCTGCCCGCGTACATCCAACGCCGCCACTGTGATGCCCTGTGCGGCATACGCCAGCTTATCGAGCCAACTGCCACTGTGTCCGCTGTACCCATGAAACATCAACACGGCGGGTTGCGTTCCGCTAAGTTGCTTGGGTTGAATGTACTTGGCATGAATCCGCGCCCCACGCACCCCCGTAAAATACAGGTGATAACACGTTGCGAAGGCGGTTTCGATGTCCGCCTTGACCAACTCGACTTGTGGATCAACCGCGTGCATCTCGGCAAGTGCGGCTTCCCAATAGGCATCAAAATCGGCAGGGCGCGGGTTCCGCCCCTGATACTTATACAGTTCTGCTAATGGCATATCTATGGCAGGCATAATCATTATTCCTAACTTAATCTTATTTACGCATGAAGAATGATACCATACGGCATGCCGTTTGAATGCTTTACTCACTTAGGAGAATCTATCCATGAAAAGACAAACGTGGTTCATTATTTTAGGAGTGCTGGTTGCAATTGTAGTGGTGGCTGGCGTAGCAGGCTATGCTTGGTTCCAATCGTTGATCGCGCCCAAGCCGTTAGAAATCACCTATGCCACCATCCAAACACTCATGCCTGAAGGCGCAAGTTGCGCTGGGAAGAGTGAAGATAGCCCTGGCGTTGCCAAAGAAATCCTCAATCTGGAAACCGACTATATCTATGTTGCCGGGGGGACAAACCCCATGCCGGATGATGTTTGGGCAGATTATGGATTCCGCTTGCCCTTGCTCAAAAACTCCACCCGTAACCTGATGTTCAACGGGTCGTGCTTCTTCCGTTCGCCCGATGCGCCTGCCGATTGCGAAGGGGAGGCATGCTTTAGCATCGACGAGATCGAAGGCTACACATGGCTCAACCTCACCCAAGTGACGGGTCAATCCTGCTTTCCCGATGCCAGCGGATGTCGCGCGGACGTGGTTGATCCCGGCTATATCAGCGTGAACACCATCGCCAAGTGCCATCGCTTGGTCTATGACGGACCCACCATCTATGAGCTATCGGATGGCAAAGGCAATCTGTACGTCATGCACGCCACCGCCACCGGCACGCCTGATCTAACCGCCACCTTACCCGAAGGCTGGACGCTCACCGAACGCACGATTGATGAGCCGTTGGTGTTGTTGCCCTTCGGTGGAGGGGCAGACTGCTATTACAATGTTGTGCGTGATAATCTGGTACAAAGTTATCACCAATACGCCTATTCTGGGGACACCTACCCCGAATCATAGTCATAGTGGCTAGATGAGATGGGCATACTATCTGTGTGTCCATCTGTTAACACATCCGCTGTGAGTGCTTGTCTTGTATGGTATTTCAGTTAATGTTATACTCATCTTCTAAAAGAACCAATTACCCTCATCAAACCACACAATAGAAAGGTTAGATATGTTGTCATTGAAAAAAGGTCTCCTCATCCTTGTACTTATCTTCAGTGTGCTTCCTTTTGCTCATGCCCAAGATGAGGAACCCCAAGCCGGCGGCACGTTAACCGTTGCCCTCACTGAGGACTTTACCACCCTCAATGCGATCCAATTTGTCGCTGGTAGTGATATCCTTTTGACACGCGCCATTTATGAACCCCTTTTCCGCATTGATTACAGTGATCCAACCTTGCCGCTTGTGCCACAATTAGCAGAATCCTATACCATTTCAGAAGATGGATTAACCTGGACAATCAACGTGCGTCAGGGTGTTTTCTTTCACCATGGGAAAGAACTCAATGCAGATGATGTGGTCTTCAGTTTAGAACGCGCCAAAGACCCCAACCTTTCTTATGGGGCTGCGGGTTTACAATTCTTAGAGAGTGTCGAAAAAGTAGATACTTACGTCGTACAACTCAACTTAAACCAACCTCACTTCCTGTTTAGCGAAGTCCTAGTGGCTCCTTTTTATGGGATCGTCCCCAGTGACCGCACCGAAGAACAGCTTGCCACCGAACCTAGTGGTACAGGTGCTTTCATCTTGCAGGAATATTCTGCTAGTGAAAAAGCCGTCTTGGTCAAGAATGAAAACTATTGGGTGGAAGGCTTACCCTATTTAGATGAATTGGTCTTGCGCATCATTCCAGATCGCAAAACCCAGATCGCTGCTCTGGTGAGTGGCGAGGTGGATACGGTTAGTGATGTGGGAGCGTTGGATTTGCCCATCTTGAATGCACAACCGGGCATTGTGGTTGAACAAACCGACCCCTTCAATGCAAGCCCTATGTTGGTTGCCAATACTACCCTCACTCCTTTTGATGATGTTCGCGTGATACAAGCACTCAAGATGGCACTGGATCGTCAGATACTCGCTAATTTGATTGGAGGAGGACTAGCAGTTCCTTCTGCTGACCATATTGTTCCCCCCACCTATCCCTTCAATGCAAACCTACCTGTTCCACAACAAGATATTGAGGGGGCACGTACCCTTCTTGCTGAAGCTGGCTATCCCGACGGAATTGAGATCACTTTGGTGACAAGTCCTGTAGTTTATGGGGCGGTTGAATTGGCAGTTGCGGTACAAGAAATGGTTGCCCCTGCCGGCATCACCATCACTCTTGAACGGGTTGACCCAAGTATGTATTGGACAACCCAGTACATGCAGGTGCCATTCTTCATTAGCTCTTGGCCCGCTGTCAATTTGATCGGTGTTATTCCTTCAATGTATTTGTCCACTAGCTACTACAATGAAACACAATGTTGTGGAGAAGTTTTAGACAATCTTGTCTATTCCATCTTTGCCGCACAGACAGATGAAGAACGCGCACTTGCTTTTGCCGAGTTCCAGATGTTCGTGAATGAAAATGATGGTCATATCATTCCATTCTTTGCACCTTACGTGTCCGCCAAGCGTGATAACGTTTTTGGTGAACCCCATAATTATATGACTGCTAGATTTGAAACCAACTGGGTGAAGTAGTTTCAAGTTGTATTGTTCCAGCACCTTGTCGCCCATGATGAGGTGCTGGAGCTTTAGATTTGTTGAGGTGCAATAATGGCTTTACCAATTTTTCTTTTGAGCGGGGGCGCGATAATAGTTGCGGGGGCAACATCGCTGGTCACGCAAAACACAACGGGAACTTCTAATCAATTCTTGTTTTGGCGACGCTCTGAGCGAGGGGCATTGGTCTCCAAGTTGACGGACGGTGTTGCGCAACCGGTTCCTACTCAACCGACTGCGCTATCCCAGACCTTACAAGAGGTGGATGATCGGTATCAAAAGTGGTTTCGCAATCACATTGATTCTTTGTTTGGTAGCCAACGCTACAAGCAACTTAACCTTATCAGTGACGACAGCTACGATGAAATTGAACTCACCCCAGAAGAGCGAAATATCAATCAAAAGTTGGGCATGAGTGTGGTTTTGTTTTTTGGCGCGTTGTTGGCAAGCGCAACCACTCCGTGGTTCTTGGTGCTGGTCTTCCCCATGATTATCATGACCACCATTGAACCTTTGAAGATTGCTTTGATGGAATTGCGAGAAAAACGCAAAATCACGTTAATGAGCTTGCTCTCTATTAACTTAGTAGGGATGTGGTTGGGGGGATACTTTATCATTGGTGGGTTATCGTTTATTCTATATTTCCTTTCCAACAAGTTCATCTATATTGCTCAGGATCGCTCGCGTCACGCCTTGATTGACATCTATGGGCAACTCCCACAATTCGCGGTGCGCCTTGAAGATGGTGAAGAAGTCACCGTCGCACTAGACCAATTGACTCCCGAAGATACCATCGTAGTGCGTGCCGGTCAGGTCATCCCTGCCGATGGTCGCATCATTTGGGGGCATGCCTCTATTGACCAACACATGCTCACAGGAGAATCTCAACCTGCTGAACGCGAAGTGGGCGACGCTGTATATGCCTCAACTATTGTGCTTTCTGGGACGATTCACCTACACGTAGAACACACGGGTCAAGAAACGGTTGCCGCCCAAATCACAGACATCCTCAACAATACTGCCTCCTATCAAAGTTCCATTGAAAGCAAGTCTATAGAATATGCAGAAAGTTGGACATATCCCACCTTGATTGCTGGGCTTCTGGCATTTCCGCTGGTGAGTTATGAAGCGATGATTGCTATCTTAGGCGCAGGTGTGGGTGGCAATATTCGCATCACCTCCCCCATTGCCATGCTCAATTTCTTGCGGATTGCATCTAGTCAAAACATCTTGTTCAAAGATGGACGCTCGCTTGACCTGCTACATGAGGTGGATACCATCGTCTTTGATAAAACAGGCACGCTCACCACAGAACAACCCACCCTCTTAGAGGTGTATCCGTTTGGAGGATATTCAGCAGAAGAAGTTTTACGCTATGCTGCTGGGGCAGAATATGGACAATCGCACCCGATCGCTCATGCGATATTGGATGCGGCAGAGAGCTTGGGGTTGGCATTGCCCACGTTCAACGATGTTGCCATCCACATGGGTTATGGTCTTTCTACCCAGTTTGAAGCCTTTGAGGTTCATGTGGGAAGTTGGCGGTTCATGGAGAATCTAGGGATTGCCCTTCCGCCAGAAATGGAGGCAATTCGCCATCAAAGCCACCTGTTAGGCAACTCATTGGTGATGGTTGCCTTTGGCAATCAATTTGTAGGGGCGATTGAACTAGAAGCAACCATCCGCGAAGAAGCGCGTGAAGTGGTGCAACAGTTGAAAGATCGTGGGCTAGATCTCTTCATTATCTCTGGCGACCAAGAACAACCCACCCAAGCCCTTGCCCAGCGCGTTGGGATTCAGAATTACTATGCCAATGTGTTGCCCGAAGGCAAGGCAGATCTCATCGCCGTGTTACAGGAGCAGGGGCGCAGAGTATGCTTCATTGGTGACGGCATCAACGATGGCATCGCCCTCAAAAAAGCCGAAGTTTCAGTATCCTTACGTGGTGCCACTTCGGTTGCGGTGGATTCCGCACAGATCATCTTGATGGATAAATCGCTTAAGAGCATTCCCGCCATGTTTGATCTTGGTAATGAATATCATATCAATCAAGAGATTGGTTTTCAAATTGCCACCATTCCCGCCATCTTCAGCATCTTTGCCGTCTATTTCATGGGGATGGGCATTGCCGGGTCAATCGCCCTCTGGAATATGAGCATCATTGCCGGAATCGGTGCCTCTACTTTTCCACTGTTAACCCATCAAGCACGTGAACGCTTGAAGGCACGACAACTGAATCCAACCAGTCCTCAGGTTGTTGAGGAGGTTTCCGAAACCCACCCTGTAGCAAGTTAAGGGTGGGGATCGGCGCATGGGGATGCTATCCTGATAGGTGCATTGACAAGCCTTGATTGAGACACCCCATGCGTTTTGCATCATTCACCCGTGAGGATCAACTGCAACACTTGTTCAACTTGGCGCACGCTGCCTTGCAAGCGTGGCACATTGAACCCCACACCATCACGTTGGTTCAATATGAAAATAACGCCGTCTATCGCGTGATCGGCGCAGATGGGGATTACGCCTTGCGCATTAATCGCCCCGCACATAAACCCCTACAGTGGATCGAATCGGAATTGATGTGGTTACACACGCTCCAAGATGTACCTGCCCTGCACATTCCGTGCCCTGTGCGTGATGTCTACAAAGGGCAGGTGACAGGTGTGGAGGGAGAAGTGTATGCGGTGTTGTTTGAATGGTTGGAAGGGGACGCATTGCCCCCCACAGAACACACCCCCGCACACCTCTACGCTATTGGTCAACACGCCGCACACTTGCACGCCACGCCTTTTGAGCGTCCTGCCACATTTGACCGCCCCACCCTAGATCATGAAGGGCTATTTGGGGAACGTTCCGCCTATCACCCCCGTGAACATGCTCACCTGATTTCACCCTTTGCGCAGTCCATCTTATCCGCTGTGGCAGAACAAGTCGGGCAAGTCATGGATGCGCTTGCGCAGTATGCCGACCAGATGGGCATGATTCATGGGGATATGATCTTCAAGAACATCTTGTTCCACCATGAACAGGTGCGCTTGATTGACTTTGATGATTGTGGCACAGGCTACTATCTGTATGAGTTGGCGTGCCCGTTGTTATTCTATCGCCATCTGCCCAACTATGCTGATCTCAAAACCGCCTTACTAGAAGGCTATAAGCACATCCACCCGTTGCCCCCTGCCCATCGTGACGCGCTCGAAACCTTCATTGCGGCGCGATACGTCGCCTCGTGTCGGTGGGTTGCCAGCAACTCCGCTCACCCCTCCTTGCGTGGAAAGGCATCCCAGATCATTGATGACCGCGCCCATGAGTTGGAACGCTACCTGCACAGCGGGCGGTTGTAGGGTAGGTATTCCCCCATGATCCTTTATTCCGTTTAACGAATGTCCCAAGAAAAGAGGTGTACCATGCACAAGAACCAGCACTTTGCCAGCGACAACAACGCAGGGATTTGTCCTTCCGTCCTTGCCAGCATGCTCCAAAACGATAGCCAGCATCTTTCCGCCTATGGGGAAGACCCCCTCACCACCCAACTGATTGCCCAAACCCGTGAGCTATTTGAAACGGATTGCCAAGTCTTCATGGTGTACAGTGGGACTGCTGCTAACTCGCTGTCACTCTCCGCGCTGGTGCAACCCTATCAAAGCATCGTTGCCCACCAAACCGCTCATATCCAAGTGGATGAATGCAGTGCCCCAGAGTTCTTCACGGGGGGCGCAAAACTCATCACGGTGGCGGGCGAACACGGCAAACTCACGCCCCAACAGATTGAAGCCGTTGCCACCCAGCGCGATGATGTTCACTTCCCACGTGTCAAGGCGATCTCTCTCACGCAGTCTACCGAGATGGGCACGGTGTATAGCGTTGAAGAGTTGGCACGCATCCATGAGGTCAAGCAACAGTACGGCTTGCGCTTGCACATGGACGGCGCACGCTTTGCCAACGCGGTGGCAACGTTGGGCGTGGCACCGCGCCAAATCACGTGGGAAGTGGGGGTGGATGTCTTGAGTTTTGGGGGGACAAAAAACGGTTTGATGGCAGGCGAGATGGTGGTCTTTTTCAATCCCAGTTATGCCGAAGGGTTTGAGTATCGCATCAAGCAAGCGGGGCAACTTGCCTCTAAGATGCGCTATCTTTCTGGCGGATGGCTCGGATTATTGGCGGATGAAACGTGGCTCAAAAATGCCCGTCATGCCAACGACATGGCGGAACGCTTGTATCAACGCCTCAAGCGTATGAATGGCGTGCGCATTTTGTTTCCCCGACAGGCAAACGTGGTCTTTGCTGAGTTGCCTCCGTCCGCCATTGAGGGGCTATATGCGTTGGGGTGGCACTTCTACATCTTCATTGGAAAGAGCGGTTGCCGTTTGATGTGCGCATGGGACACACTGGCGGAAACGGTGGATGCGTTTGCGGATGATTTACAGGCATTGCTAGGCTAACGGCTCTGTTGTGCCGCCCAGTCTTCCCGTAGCAACCCATAGATCACCTTGTCTAGGGGGCGGTTCTGTAGCCACAGCGCATTGCGCAAGATGCCCTCGCGCATGAAGCCCAAGCGTTCTGCCAGTTGAATCGCCCGTTCGTTATCAATCCCACATTCAATCTCTAGGCGACCTAGTTCTAGCTGATAGAAGCTATGCTGGATGACCGACTTAACCGAGCGACTAACCAAGCCCGCCCCTTGATAGGGTTCAGCAATCCAAAAAGTGAGCTTCGCCGTGTGATTTTGCCAATCAATATGGCGATGCCCAACGCATCCCACTAGCCGATCCTCATACCAAATCCCCGCCATCAAGCCATTCTTAGAGGCGAATTGCCTAACCGCTTCCTGCATCATCTTGAGCGTATCCTCTAGCGAGGTATGCTCATCCACCCAGTCTAACCATTGTGAGAGGAACTCGCGGTTATCCTCAATCAACGCAAAGACTTCTGTGACGTGTTTCTCTTCAAAAGGGCGCAGGCTCGTTTTGCCTTGAAGTTTTTGGCTCACCATTGGAAATCACCTCGTTGGGTATAGCGGAACGTTTTTATATTAAATCACATTTTATGACAACGTGCTTTCCAAGTAAGCGTGACTTGTGGGAATCCAGACGGTTGGCAGGGCATACGAACGCCCTGCCAACGAATGAACGGGTTAGCGTCCGACGGGAATATCTTGGGGGTTGATGAAGACGCTCATCACTTCTTCGAGCATGGCTTCACGGTTGCCATCAAAACGGCGCAGATCATAACAACCGAGCGGGTGTTGATAAACGTGCCCAACGCATTGGTTGCAGTAGCTACAGGGTTTGTCCGGCACATCCTTGCCACTCATGAATTGGTTGGGCAAATCATTATTGGCAACCAAAGTACGCGCCATTGAAACGGCATCGGCTTTGCCAGTGGTGATCGCCTCACGAATGAGCGACGCGCGTTGAAACCCGCCCGTACAAATGACGGGGACGCTGACGTGCTTCTTGATCTCGGCGGCAAGGCTCAAGAAGGGAGCTTCATACGATTGTCCGATTTCTGGACGGTTACGAATTTGATTCCATAGTAACCCAAACAATGGGCGCAAGAGGGGTACGCTGAAAAGCGCGAAGTTGAGCGGAGCTTTTGAGCCAGAATGCAACATCACGGTGTAGCTTTCTGCCAGTTCTTTGTAGGGCCACTCCCCTTTAGGATTGGTGGGATGGGGGAAGGAATTGCCACCGGAAACATGCAGGGCATGCACACCTTCTGCTTCTAGCCATTTCGCAACTTGGATGGAATCTTCGATGGTGTTCCCCTTCTTTTCGTAGGGGAAGGGATAGTTACCCCATTCAATCACGCTCAACTTGGCTTGTAGATGGAAGTCATCCCCAGCCGCTGCTTTGATCGCGCGGACAATTTCCAGCAGGAAGCGAGCGCGGTTCTCCAACGATCCGCCATATTCATCGGTGCGGTCATTAATGGCAGAACTCAAGAATTGATTGATGAGATAACCATGCGAAGCATGCAACTCCACGCCATCTATTCCTGCTTCACGAGCGCGACGCGCCCCTTGTGCAAACCAGTCTACCACTTGGTGAATTTCATCTTTGGTGATGGCGCGGCAGGGAATCCCTGTGAGGGCATCGCGTTTGTTGGTGGAGCTGAGGGCAGGCGTTCCAAAGTTCTCTACCCCTTGTAGGTCGCGTTGTCGCCCAGAGTGGCTCAATTGCATGATGTATTTTGTGCCATGTTCATGAACGGACTGCACCAATTCACGCCAGAACGGGATGCGTTCATCACGGTCAATCATCGCGTAATTGGGTAAAATTCGCCCATTGGGCTTGACGGGGACATGTGCGCTTACAATCGCGCCTACCCCACCACGTGCGAACTTATTCTCCCAGTTAATCCGCGCTTGCGAACCAGTTCCATCATAGTGGTCAAAGCGTCCTTGAACGCTCGAGCGGAGGATGCGATTTTTGATAGTCAAGTGCTTAAACTCAAGCGGTTGAAAAATAACATCAGACATGAGATGAATACCTACCTTACCTAAACAACAAACTCTTCTACAAGTTTAGTTTAGTTCACAGGGCATCTCTACACAATATACAGCTTTAGTGCTTTTTGTCATATTTATTGCACACTATCTTTGGCGATACCAATAGGTGTAGCAATACGTGAAACCGAGTTCCTCATACAAGGCACGCGCCGCATGGTTAGGGAGTTCTACTTGCAAGTAGACTGCTTCACACGCTGTTGCTAGGCGTTGCAGGATGGCACGCATGAGCTGTCGCCCAAAGCCTTTGCGTCAGTGTGATGGCGCAACTGCCACCCCAAATATCCACCCGAAGCCTTGCCCAACATACACCCGCGCGGTGGCAATCACCGTCTGTTGATGGTGTAGCTCCACCAAAGCGTAGGGGGTGGTGACGGGATAATGCAACATGTGCAACAATGTTTCGGCATCTTGAGGGGCAATCTCGTTCAAGCGCGTATGGGTTTCCCATGAGGGGGAAGCAAGCAACGGAAGCCATGTCACCCCTTCTATAGACTGGGAATCGGCAGGGAACGTCCTTGTGTCCATGCCGAAAACGTGTGCGCCATCGCGTTGCACATATCCGCGTTGCGCTAGGTGTTCGTCCAAATCAGACGGAAAGACTAACGGGGTCAGCTTAAAGACGGTGGGTAGCTTGCGCTCGGCAAAGAATGACTCCGCCACTTTGAGTTTGTCCTCTAGGGGGAGATGCCCCACATACGACGGACTCACCGAGTTAGCGCGTTTGGTGTAGCCGTGAGCGTAACGCAACACCCACCCATCATAGAAGGCGGTTTCTATGCTGGGCATGGCAACTAGCGATTGCTCTTCGATTAGATGGATGGGGTGCATGGTGTGAATCCTGTTTAGGAGGGGGTAGGTCATACCCCCTATGCGCTATTTCTTGGTGACAGCTTTGAGTGCTTTGCTCACGCTATCTTTGGGGCTGATCTTGATCTGCTCATCAATCAAGATGCCGTTTTCATCAATCACCCAATGAGAACGAATCGTCCCGGTGAAAAGTTTGCCGAAGATGGACTTTTCCCCCCACGCGCCCCACGCCTCTAAAACGGTGTGGTCAGGGTCAGAAAGCAAATCATACGAGAGGGATTGTGATTGTTGCCACGCCTTCAATTTGTGGGTGGGGTCATCACTGATCCCTAATACCACCACATTTTCCACATTGAGGCGTGGGGTTTCATCCCGAAAGCCACATGCCTGTGTGGTACAACCAGGGGTATCCGCACGCGGAAACGCAAATAGCACGACCTTCTTTCCGCGAAAGCTACTCAAGTCAACGGCAACCCCATCTTGATTCAAGAGGGTGAAGTTTGGTGCAAGTTCGCCAATGGTGGGCATAGTTCGGTTTCTCCTTTGATGCGTCCTTTGAAACGATAGTAGAGATTATACATCCAATAGCACAGGAGTTTCAGTCCGCCATCCGATATATAGTGCCATGAAGAACTGCTTGAGTTCATAGATCGTTTGGTCATCAAGCGTGGCATCCGCCCCCAACAGGAACGGAAAACGCTCATCCGCGTCAGGTGGGGCGGGGGTCAACTTGAGGATGTCGGGCGCGTCTAGGTTGCGTGGGATGGCATGGAAGAACAACAGCGTGATGGCAGAGCGTGATGGCGCAAACGTCCCCAGCATGAACAGGAGATAGAAGAGGTTGTTGCCACTCATGGCGATTTCTCCTAAGCGTCGGCGTGGGTTCAAAACGGATTCAAAGTAGATACCTTGTGGGCGGATGCTTTCGACAATGGCAGATTGCTCATTCAGTTCGCGGAGCGTTTCCCCCAGCAATGACCACACCAAAGGCGCGTCAGCTGGGGTGGGCAATTGCAACAATAGCCACCGCTCGGCATGGTCGGTAAGGGGATAGTTGATGCGCCCAAAACACCCAAACGGGCGTTTGCTGACATTTGCCACACATCCCACACAATGCCCCTCCAATGGGCGCAACTCTTCCGCCGCCGCCAGCAAGTCGCTAATCAGAATCACTTGGGTTTCTTCCTGTCCGTCGGCTTGGGTGCGTGTGAACTCAAAGCCCATTTGCTCGAAGGGGCGGTTGTCCTCAGCATCACGATAAACTTGGATCACCCGTTGCGCTTGGTCGCGCCCTTTCAAGCGTGCTAAAATGCCATCCGTGCCCAGCGTATGCTTGGGCACACACGTATAATTCACCACATAATCAATTGCCATGTTTGCCCCTAAAGCAGTAAAACTTGAGTGGGTTGTTCCGCCAATAGCGTTTCAAAATCCGTGAGGATGTGCTGTATCAGGTGCGCCCGCGCTTCGCCATCTTCCACAATATTCATGTCGGTGGTGTCTATGCGCAAAATGGGGGCATCTTGATAGGTGGAAAAGAAGGTCTCATATTGTTCGGTTAGGTGTTGCATATACTCTAGCATCGCTTGCCGTTGCTCATAGTCGCGTCCACGTTTGGCAATGCGTTGCATCAAAACGTCTAGGTCTGCGGTCAGGTAAACTACCATGCTAGGTTGTACAAGGTTCTCCGCAAGGTTGGAGCTAATCTCCAGATATAACTCATACTCTTCTGGGTTGAGTGTATAGCGAGAGAACAAATCATTCTTGGCGAAGATATAATCGCTAACGATGATACCCCCCTCATGCGCCAATTGGTTGTATTGTTTGTAACGGTTCATTAAAAAGAAGAGCTGCGTTTGAAGCGCGTAGCAGGTGGCGTTCTCATAGAACCGCGCGAGGAACGGGTTTTCTGCGAAGACTTCTAGCATCAACTCTGCTTGTATCTGCTGATGTAGATAATTGGCAAGCGTAGTCTTACCGACACCGATCGGACCTTCGATCCCGATGAATGGGCGCATATTTTTATCCTTGATGTGTTGTAACCGAGCAGTCATAGACGTTCTTATTTTAGACCATCTTGGTGAGTTCTACAGGGCAAAATGGTTTGAGTTCTGTTAAAAAGCCAAACACCACCCGAATAGTCAAGGTGGTGTTTGGCTTACCAAGAGGAAAATAGAAACGGGAAATAAGCAAAGGGAAGTTAGAGCATGTGTTTAAGAATCCGCTCTAGGGCAATGGAATGGGCAGATGCGCCATGCGACTTAAAGAAGTCATCGGGGGAGTTCCATTGTCCATGATCGTAAGAGACGCGATGGTCATTGTGGTCGCCTTCAAAGCGCACCACAAAGGAAGTGAACTTGAGGCGGTAGGGTTCGTGGGCATAAAGCCGCGCTTTCTCTACATCATTGGGATAGCTTTCCCCTTGCACTAAGGGGCGTTTGAGCATGTGCCCAATCATGCGCTCGGTTGCCATCACGTGCGAGCATGGGTGGTCTTGCTTAAAAGCGTGACAATTACACGTTAAGCCGTGTTCATCTAAGCTAACTTGGTGGGGTTGACTATCCCCTTGAAACGCCGCCGTGAACGTTTCAAAGGTGACACGTTGGGGTTCTTCTGCATACAACCGCGCTTTTTCAATTTTGCCGATCATTCCGCTGTCCATCGCGCTATCCTTTCAACATAGCTCACAAGAAAATAAAAAGGCGCGTAGCTAGTACGCGCCCTTTGTGTATACACTGGCAAGAAAGATTTGTTCAATAACGTTCGTGCTGATTAATAACTTCATTGTTTTACCTCAGTAATTTAAGAACAGTTTAAGCGGATTTGATCTTTCTGTCAAGCAGTCTTTAAGAGAAGCGGATACACCTAAAAAATGAGCATGGGATTATACCTACGCAACCTATCCACTTTTGTGGGAGGATTGCCCAAAATACGGTATATTTTCTGGTGATGATCGCAAGTCTCTCTAGTTAGGGAAAATGAGCATGAATGAGTTAGTCAAAACGTTTGACCTTGAAGTGGTGACAAGCAGAACCCCCGCTGAATTTGTGCGGTTACTATTTGAACGAATTAATGTTGCAACAGACATTCAACAGTATGAAGACATTGCCGAAATCCGCACCGAGAACTTTGAGATTTCCGCTTTTGCTGGGGCACATGATGCGTTGTCGGCTGAACTGAATATCACGCCAGATGTCTTCATTGAGTTCCGCCCCTTGCCACAATTGGCAACCCAGATCATCGCCATCAAGCGGTTGATCGTCGCCATTGATAAATGGCTTCATTTCATCCAAAACGATTTTGCGCTGATTTATAACGGCTCCATCGTGATGATGTATCACAAAGACAAGCGACTGTATGTGAATGAGCTATGCCAAGTTTGGAATGAACACCGACTTGGGTTGCTCACCTATCCTTATGAGATTGTACAAATTGCCGACATCGGCACAGAAATTCGTTAACGGTATCTAGGGGGGTGAGGCTGTCACCCCCTGTTGATTTTTAGGCGGGGCTAAGGATGGGCTGACGCATCACCAAGCGGAGTTGAATACCTGGGTCTGGGCGCAGGGTGATGGCAGGATGGGCGGTGATGTGTTGGTTAGGAATCCATTCCACATCATACCGTTGAGCAATCCGCGCCAAAATCAAGATTGCCTCCATCATGGCGAAGTGATTGCCAATGCACACGCGCACCCCTCCGCCAAAGGGAAAGTAACCATCTTTGATGTTGCGGTCGGTTTCAAAGCGTTGCGGGTTAAATTGTTCCGGCTGTTCCCAATAGGCAGGGTGATGGTGCATCAGGTATTGGCTCATGATGAGAATCTCCCCCGCCTTCATCAATTGCCCCCCAATTTGTACATCTTCATGGATTAAGCGCGAGGTGATGTATGCCGGAGGGAAAAGGCGCATGGACTCTTTCACCACCCAATCGGTATAGGTCAATGCTTTGACATGTTCAAAGGTAGGGCGATCTTGCCCCAATACGCGGTCTGCCTCTGCTTGGAGTTTGTGCCACTCATCGGGGTGTTGTGCCAACAAGTAGAATGCCCAAGAGAGCGCGTTAGCGGTGGTTTCGTGCCCAGCGATGAACAAGGTCATACACTCATCACGTAGTTGTTTGATGTCCATGCCCTCCCCTGTCTCTTCATCACGAGCGAATAACAACATGGAAAGCAAATCCCCATTATTGTTGCCAGAAGCCTGACGCTCGGCAATCAACCCATAAATCAGATCATCTAAGATTTTGCCGTCGCGCTCGGCTTGGCGTTGCTTAGGCGTGAGGACAAACCGCGCGAGTGGGCTACCAATATTTTGCATGGTGGCTTCAATGGCGGTGGTAATGGCGTTCCCGAATACTTGCGCATCTCCTGATACATCCGCGTCAAACAACACTTTAGCGATGATCTCCATCGTCAATAACATCATCTGCTCATGGATTTCTAGCGTGCTATCCGCCCCCCATTCCCCAATGAAGCGATCCGTATAAGCAACGATGGTATCAGCGTAGTTGGCGATATGTCGCGCATGGAAGGCAGGTTGTGCCAGCTTGCGTTGCTGTTTGTGCAGGGGATCATCACTGGTCAAGAGTCCATCCCCTAGGCTCTTCTTTGTGCCATTCTTGAGGGCGGGGCTTTTGTGTAGCTTACCTGATTGCTTGACCAATGCCTCATGAATGTGTTCACCATCCCGCAACAGATAGGCTTGTTTGTTCAAAAAGCGGAGCGGAACAATCTCAGTTGAATCGGTGTATTGGCTTAGAAAGCCGATTTGGTCACGGCGAAACTGGCGCAGATGTCCAAATAGAAATTCGGGTTTGCTGTAGTCAGTCATCAAAATTCCTCATGTGTTGACAGCATTCATATAATGATGAGTATCTACAACTGCTAAAGTTTGTCAACAACGGAAGTTATCACTATGTCTACTAATGGACAAATGTCTACAAACGGACAGGAAGACCGTCGCCGTGTGCGCACACGCCAGATGTTGCATAACGCCTTGTTGGAATTGATTGGCGAAAAGGGGTATGAAAGCGTCACCGTGCAGGAGATCACCGATCGCGCTGATCTCAGCCGAGCCACGTTTTATCTGCATTACAAAGATAAGGATGAGCTGTTGGTTGCCGCTTTACAAGCGATGTACGATGATATGTTGAATGCGTTGTCCATCCAAGAAGGCATCCCAATTCAACCCAATCAGGTCTCGCTGAATGCGTTTAAGCATGTTCAATCCCACAGCAACCTCTATCGCGTGTTGTTAGGGGAGCGTGGCATGGCGACGGTGTGGCAACGCATTCAAGAATATATGTTCACCTACACCCATCAGATCATCAAGACGTTGCTACAAGAAACGGGCACGCCACAACCGCACGTCCCTATTGAGGTTTTAGCGCGGTTTAGTTCGGGTGCGCTGAATGCTTTGCTCATCTGGTGGGTACAAAATGAGTTTGTGTATTCGCCAGAGGAAATGGCAAGTATGTATCAAAAGATGATTCAACCGATGCTCTTGGCAAACCTGTTCAACCCGAAAGCAAAACCGCCCACAGAGTAATCGTGGGCGGTTTGGATGAACATAAGGGTAAAACGAATCGCTACTTAGAGAAGCGGATCATCTGGGGCGAGGGCACTAACACGGCTGGCGAATGAAGTTGAACCGCCCTTGAAGGCGTTTGCTTCTGCCGCTTCTTGCGCTTTGCGCTCTTCTTCTTCATCCTTGCCAAAGCGGATGGAACTGCCATCTTGACGGACAGCTTCCACAGACAAGCCTAGACTTTGCAATTCCTTCACCAAAACGCGGAAGCTGGTGGGGATGCCGGGGTCATCAATCTGTTCCCCTTTGACGATTGCCTCATACGTCTTGACGCGCCCTTGCACATCATCTGACTTGACGGTGAGCATCTCTTGCAGGATGTACGCCGCGCCATACGCTTCAAGTGCCCATACTTCCATCTCACCAAAGCGTTGCCCACCGAATTGCGCCTTACCACCCAGTGGCTGTTGCGTCACCAAGCTATAGGGACCGGTGCTACGTGCGTGTACTTTGTCTTCGACAAGGTGCGCCAGCTTGAGCATGTGGATCATCCCAACCGTCACGGCTTGGTCATACACATCCCCGGTCTTGCCATCGAACAGACGCATCTTGCCATACACGGGGCATGGTTGCTTGGTTTCGGTGATGATCCGCCGAATGATCTTTTCAAACTCACGGCGGCTGATGCCTTCGGGAATGTCGTAGTGGGGGGCAACGTGCTTCACCCAGATGCGCATGCCGATATTCCAAGCGTTGTTATCGCGGAAGTCACGCTCTTCACCGCTTAAGCCATCGTTAGCGAATGCCAAGACGGTTTCAGGGTCAATGCCTTGCTCGCGTAGCCATTCAATCAAAACCGCACGACGCAGATAAACATCATCGTGCATGATCTTTTCAATGCCATATTCGCTGAACTGACTAAGCCACTCTCTACAGTAGAGACGGCGGACTTCAGAATCATCCTTCACTTCTAGCGGATTATATTGGAATTGTTTTGCCCAATCCCATGCGCGTTCAGTGATGATTCCCCACGCATAATCAATCAACCATGCGCGTGCCAATTCTGCTTGAATCTCATCTTCCGTTGCCCCATCAAATACAGGGGTGATAGCACGGAAACCTAAGCGATCGGCTGCCCAGCCGGTGTGAATTTCTAGCACTTGCCCGATGTTCATACGACCCGGCACGCCGAGCGGGTTCAAGATGATTTCAACAGTGCGCCCGTCTTCTAAGAAAGGCATGTCTTCAATCGGAACAATCTTAGAGATTACCCCCTTGTTGCCATGTCGCCCTGCCATCTTATCCCCGATGGTGAGTTTACGCTTTTGGGCGATGCTCACACGCACCATCTTTTCTACCCCTGCGGGCAGGTCATGATACTCTTCACGCATGAAGGTTTTTACATCCACCACCTTACCGCGCTCCCCATGTGGGAGGCGTAGCGAGGTATCCTTCACTTCACGCGCTTGCTCACCGAAAATCGCACGGAGCAATTTTTCTTCTGGCGAAAGTTCCTTCTCACCTTTGGGCGTGATCTTGCCGACGAGAATATCGTTCGGGTTGACTTCTGCCCCCACGCGGATGATCCCCTCTTCGTCTAGGTCTTTGAGGGTTTCTTCGCCCACGTTAGGAATATCGTAGGTGATTTCTTCTGGACCCAGCTTGGTATCGCGTGCTTCGATTTCATGCTTTTCAATGTGAATACTGGTGAACTTATCTTGACGCAACAAGTTCTCATTGATGAGAAGCGCGTCTTCATAGTTCCCCCCTTCCCAACTGATGAACGCTCCCAACACGTCGTGCCCAAGTGCGAGGTGTCCATACTCGGTGGAGGAGCTATCCGCGATGATTTCACCAGCGCGAACCCGTTGCCCCTTCACCACAATGGGCTTTTGGTCAACACACGTGGACTGGTTGGAACGGTTGTATTTACGCAGACGGATGGTCAGGTCTTCGCCGTTATCCCCTCTTAGAACAATGGCATCTCCCACCACGCTCAACACTTCGCCATTGATCGGGCACACCACAACCTGCCCACTGTCGTAGGCGGCTTGGCTTTCCATGCCTGTACCAATCAAGGAAACATCCGGCTTGAGCAAGGGCACGGCTTGGCGTTGCATGTTACTACCCATCAAGGAGCGGTTAGCATCGTCATGATCGAGATAAGGGATGAGTGCCGCGCTGATGCCCACAATTTGACGGGGGGCAATGTCCACGTAATGGATTTTCTTAGGAGAAACAATGATGAACTTTTGGCTAACGCGCGACGAAACGCGATCCCCCACAAACTGGCGACGCTCATCTATTACGGCGTTTGCTTGTGCCACCGTGAAGGGGTCTTCCGCATCAGCGGACATGTATTCGATTTGCTCGGTGATGAAGGCGCGTAAGGGGACTTCGCTATAATTCATCTCAAGGAGTTTTTGAATGACCGCTTCATCAATGATGTGATCTTCCTCAAAGAGGACATCCCCATTTTCATCCTCAATGTCTTTACCCAACATGCGCCCCATTACGTCGGGATCGGTGATGGGCAAGGAGTGGGCAACTTTGCGGTAGGGGGTTTCAATGAAGCCGTATTCGTTCACACGGGCATAGCTTGCCAAACGCCCAATCAAACCGATGTTCGGTCCTTCAGGAGTTTCAATTGGGCAAATGCGCCCATAGTGGCTATGGTGAACGTCGCGCACATCGAAGCCGGCGCGTTCACGGCGCAACCCACCCGGTCCTAACGCGGAAAGCGTGCGCTTGTGCGTCAGTTCAGATAGCGGGTTGGTCTGCTCCATGAATTGTGATAGTTGAGAACTACCGAAAAATTCACGAATGGAAGCAACGACTGGACGAATGTTCACTAACCCTTGTGGGTTTAGGCTTTCGGTCTCACGAATGGACATGCGTTCTTTGACCACGCGCTCCATGCGTCGTAACCCAACGCGCAATTTATTCTGTAGCAATTCACCTACCGTTTTCACGCGACGGTTGCCAAGGTGGTCGATGTCGTCCTTCTTCACCTTGTCATTGTTAATCATGATGATGCGCTCGATCACTTTCACAATGTCTGCCTTGCAGATGGTGCGCGTGCTACGCGAGACGATGCCATCCAGCTTGAGGCGTTGGTTTAGCTTATAACGCCCCACCCGTTCAAGGTCATAACGGCGTTGGTCAAACAGTTGGGTTTCAAGATAGCTCCGCGCATTGTCGAGGGTTGCCGGATCGCCAGGGCGCATCCGACGGAAGAACTCTAACAACGCCAGTTCGGCGATGGTTTCGCCCTTGCGTGGCTCCCAGTGGGGTTCATTCTTGATGGTGTTTTCAATGAAGCGGTGGTTGGGGTCATCATCAGCGTCTTTGAACAACGCCAAGATTTCAGCATCCTCGCCGGTTTGAATGGGGGAAAGCCCTGCGGGTGTGCCATCACTGACCGCCGCCAAAGCACGCAACAAAACCGTGATGGGGACGGTACGCTTGCGATTGAACTTTAAGGTGAGGTAATCGTTCTTGCGCGTTTCAAATTCCATCCACGCACCACGATCAGGAATGAGCTTGGCATTTGCCATCTTACGCCCGCTGGTGCGGTCTTCTTCTGCATCAAAGTAAACGCCGGGGGAGCGGATCAATTGGCTGACCACCACGCGCTCTGTCCCGTTGATGATGAATGTGCCTTTGGTGGTCATCACAGGGAAATCCCCCATGAAGATTTTGTCGGTGACGACTTCATCCCCCTGATCCCGATTGACCAGGGCAACCTTCACGTACAAAGGCGCAGAGTAGGACATGTCGCGCTCTAGGCATAGCTCTTCAGAATACTTGGGTTCTTCAAACCAGTAGGTTAGCTCGAACTCTTCCGTCTCTTTGTTGTTACCCGGAAAGTACAAGCGCAAGTTACCGTTAAAGTTTTCGATGGGGTTAATCTCATCGAACAACTCGGTCAACCCTTCCTCAATGAACCACTTATAGGAATTAAGCTGAACTTCGATTAGAGATGGTAAAGCATGTACGTCCGGGGTGCGGGCGTAATTCTTCATTCGGGAGTCAATATGTAGCATCGAACTCTGGCTCCTCACGTAAGGTTAACAGCATTCTTGCTGTGAGAATGTGGGTGAAGGTAGTGATGATGTGTAACAAGAAAAACTTAAAAGACGCGAAGGATTAGCATAAAGTAGATTATGCACTGTGTCAATAGTCAAATAGAAAGAAGCCCCACTGAGGGATGGGGGTTAGAGGTGAGGGCTTCTTATTTTTAGGATGACCGTAGTATACATTCCAGAACTTATTTGGAAAACGATAGAGCGTCCTCGTTCCAAAAGATGCCACCCACCTTTTTGTGAGTGGCATCTTTCATGTTATACCTCTGCGCTAGAAATCTTTTGTGCTTCATCCAACAGGTTTGCTAAATCAGCGAACGGGGAATGAAGGTTAAGTTCTAGTAAAACGCCTGTTTGGTCAACTACCACACTCTTGACTACAGCACGCAACAATTCTTGTTGCTTTTCTTTAGTGAGTGTAGCATACAATTTAGGAAGTTGGGAAAAGATTGCAAGACTTTCCTCGAAACTGTCGATGGAATCGGAATCACTCTGCGATAGCAAAGCAATCTCTCGCCGAATAGCATTGCGCCGATCTTGCCACTCTAGCCACAAGCCCTCCCATACCGTTTCGGA